>JAQYPT010000057.1 GCA_028726625.1 Prevotellaceae bacterium
AAGGCCCCTGCCAGATATGACGGAGGAGGAACTCACGAAAATGCTACCTTCAAACTTCAAATAGCAAACAACCCTTATATGCTGCCAGACATATAAGGGTTATTTGTTAGTGTGAAAGACGGCTAATATTGGATGGTTACTTAGCATGAGTTTGCCTGAGGTAGAATACTTGCCTGTTATTAAGGGTGTTCACGCAACGAAAAAGTCCCTACCCTATGGTATTACAAATACCAAAGGGTAGGGACTTTATTTATGTATATATTCGTAAAACTACGAAATGGCTACCGAAGCCGCATGTATCCAATCGAATACCATGTAGCACACGCCAAACAACACTACACCAGCTGTGCATACAGCCAATGCCAACTTGGTATTGGTGTGGCTCTTAAACGTTGGCAATGGATTTTCACTTTTCTTGATGTACATCGCCTTCACAATCAAGAGGTAATAATACAAGGAGATGACCGTATTGATTAACGCAATGAACAACACGATGTACGCCCATGCCCCTACTGAAGTGCTTAAATCGGCATCCTGCACGGCTGCCATAAAGATAAAGAACTTAGAGAACATTCCCGCAAATGGAGGAATACCGCCTAACGAGAACAACGCCAAGGTCATGAGGAACGCCAGCTTGGGGTTGGTTTGATAAAAGCCATTGTAACTGTCCATCATCACCGTACCGTTGTTAAGTTCCTCTACCGCACTGATAATGGTAAACACTGCCATGTTGGCTACCACGTAAATCAGCACATAGAAGCTCAATGCAGTGACGCTTAACGACGAGTTCCCAACAATCGCCAAGACAATATAACCTGCCTGAGAGATAGAACTGAACGCCATGAAGCGTTTCAGGTTGGTTTGACGAATGGCGAACAAGTTGGCTACCGTGATTGACAACACTATAACGATGTACAACATATATTGCCAATAGATGACCATGGGGGCAAATACTTTCATCAAGATAGTGCAAAGGGCAAAAGCTGCTGCCCCTTTACTCACTACAGAGAGATAGCCTGTAACGGTGGTTGGCGCACCTTGGTACGAGTCGGCTGTCCAGAAATGGAAAGGCACCAAACTAATCTTAAAGCCCAATCCGCTGAAAAAGAACACCATGCCAAGAATGGTAAACGGTGTAGCTGTGAGCTGTGTGGCAATGTCTTCAAAGTAAAGCGTGCCTACCGCACCATAGATAAAGCTGATACCATAGAGCATCACCCCGCTTGAGAAGGTGGCTGTCAATATGAACTTGGCTCCTGCTTCGGCAGAGTCGTGACGATATTTGTCAAACGCAACCAAGCAAGCCATAGGTACACTCGCCATTTCCAAGCCTAAGAAAAAGAGCAAGAAGTGGTTGGCACTTACCATCATATTCATTCCCAACAGCGTTGCTATCACCAATAAGTAAAACTCTCCCTCCTTAAAAGCGGTATCGGGACGTGACAACCATTCTTTTGACTGAATGAGAACGATGAGCGTTCCAAAAGCCAAAATCGTCTTGATCACCCCAATGGCAGGCGTAGCGATGTACATTCCTCCAAAAACTATGTGCGCCTCTATAGGAAACAGGTTGATGAGGATGTGCGCAAACATAAGCAGACAAATCATGGGATTGAACCATGAGCGACGCTTGTCGGTGGGCGCAAGCGTCCTAATCTTCTGCGATGTAGCAAAGTCGGCAACAAACGTAACCAGCAAAAGCACCACTAAGGTGACCTCTGGCATCATATATAGGAATTGACTGTAATTCATCTTCTTCTAAACTTTAGTGTATTATATTGAGTAGGATAGGTCCTACGGCATCATTGATGACATTGCTTGCCCACAGAGGTGCGATACCTAAGCCAGCTACACAGAATATCAAACACATCACAGCCACACGCTCGTCCCATGTAGCATCAGTGAGTTGCTCAAAATGAGGATTGGGTACCTTCTGATATAGTATTTTTCCGACAACACGCAGGATATAAACTGCGGTAACAACAATGGAGGTACAAGCGATAATAGTAGCGGTGCGGTGGAAGGTGTCGTTATTGGCAAACGAGCCTACAAAGATAGTCATCTCTGCTACGAAGCCCGAGAAACCGGGTAATCCCAAGTTCGCCAAACCTGCCACTACATATCCCACGCCCAAGAAAGGCATGATTTTCATCAATCCACCCAACTGACGAACATCACGTGTATGCGTACGTCCGTAAATCATACCGATGAGTGCAAAGAACAAGGCGGTCATCAAACCGTGCGAGAGCATTTGGAGAATGGCACCCGTACATGCGGTTTTGGTCATCATCAACAGAGCGAACAACACCAAACCACAGTGACTTACCGAAGAATAGGCGTTGATATATTTCAAGTCGGTTTGCACACAAGCCGAGAGAGCACCATAGACAACAGAGATAGTGGTGAGGATCAGGAAGATCCAAGCCAACTCTTGTGCCGCCTCGGGCAACAAGAACATGGCGATGCGGAAACAGCCGTAGCCTCCCAACTTCATCAACACGCCAGCATGGAGCATAGAGACAGCGGTGGGCGCAGAAGCATGTCCATCGGGTGACCATGTGTGGAAGGGAAATAAGGCACCTAACACACCGAAGCCGATGAATATCAATGGGAAAAATATCTTCTGAACATCAACGGGGATGTTGTGCAGAGCAGCAATCTCAAGTACGTTCATCGTGGTGGCTCCACTATAGAAATAAATGCCCAAGATACCGATAATCAGCAAGGCACTTCCGCCCATGAGCATCAGCGTCAACTTCATAGCGGCATATTCCTTGGGACCACTTCCCCATACACCTATGAGCAGATACATCGGGATAAGTGCCACCTCGTAGAACATGAACATGGTAAATAAATCGATTGAGATAAAGAAGCCAAACACACCAGTGCTCAACAAGGTGAACCAAAGGAAGTATTCTTTAGTCATGGGTTTGAGCTGCCAAGAGGCAAAGGTACCCGTAAAGACAATGATACTCGATAAGAGCAACATGACAACCGAGATACCATCCACTCCTACCGTGTAGGCTATGTTGAGCGGTTTGAACCAAGGTGCACTGTACATAAACAGCATGGCTTCGGTATTTCCTGCCTGACGCATTTGGATAAATGCAATAGTAAGCCAAACAGAGAGTGCCAGCAAAGCGGTAGAGCCAGCCACCATGACACCACGTACTTGACGGATGTTGCGAGCCAACCAAAGCCCGAACAACATCAAGACGGGAATAACGACGAATAATGTTAATATACTCATTTTTGTATTTTATTCATTAAATCTTTCTAACTAAAGCATTACAACAAGCAAATCAATGCCAACGTCAATGCTACACTACCTGTAAGGAACCAAATGGCGTATTGTCTTACATCGCCACTCTGCCAAGGTCGGATGCTTTCGCCTGCCTCTTGAGTACCCCATGCCAAGAAGTTAAAGAAGCCATCAATGACATGACGGTCGAACCAAGCAATGGGACGACTGACACAACGGAAGATAATTTTGTGTGTCACAAACTGCCAAACCTCGTCCATATAAAAACGTTTGTAAGCAGCGCGGTGCAAGGTTGGGAAAGTACTTGCCAACTTATCTGCCACTGGCGTTTTCTCTCCTTTATACATAAAGGTAGCAAGACCGATGGCAAGCAATGCCAACACAGTACTGGTAATTGCCACCGTCCAGTTGGTATGCGTGTTGAAACCAATGCCGTTGGCAGACACCAGCTGTCCTGCACTTGTCCCCCAAAGGAAAACGGTACAAGTGATGAGCGACAAGAAAATCAACGGAAAGGTCATTACTGCAGGAGCTTCGTGAGGCTTGTGTACATCGGGTTCGCCCTGATGCGACTCGTAATAGCTCTTGCCCCAGAAGATAACGTAATACAAACGGAACATATAGAAGGCGGTCATCATGGCAATACCGCTCATCACCATTCCCATGACGGGATGAAAGTTGTAACAAGCCACCAATATCTCGTCCTTTGAATAGAAGCCAGAGAAAGGTGGAATGCCCGAAATAGCAAGGCATGAAATCAAGAACGTAATGTGGGTGATGGGCATGTACTTGCGAAGTCCTCCCATGTAATATTTCTCATTGGAGTGTACGGCATGAATCACACAACCTGCACCCAAGAACAAACAAGCCTTGAACATGGCATGCGTAAACAGATGGAACATGCTTGCCATATATCCTAAGCCTTGTACGTCGGCATATTCTTCGGTCATTGCTACTGCTCCTGTGGCAGGATCGGGCAAGCAAACGCCCAAAGCAACGAGCATAAAACCAATCTGCGAAATGGTTGAGAATGCCAAGACACGCTTGATGTCACTCTGTGCACACGCCACGGCAGCTGCATAAAAGGCAGTAAAGGCAGCAATATAAGCAATCCAATGCAACTGCTCGGGTGCATATTCCACGAACAAGGGGAACATACTTGCCACCAAATACACACCTGCCACTACCATCGTTGCAGCGTGAATCAATGCCGAAACAGGCGTCGGACCTTCCATCGCATCGGGCAACCAAATGTGTAAAGGGAACATGGCTGATTTACCTGCACCACCAATAAACATCAGGAACAGAGCTAACGGCATCACCCAAGCGGCATGAGCAGCATGAGTTGCCAATTCTGGCGTAGCGGTTAAATCGTAATTGAATGTACCTACATAGAAGCTATAAAACAAGATACCGATTAAAAAGAACAAATCGGCAAAGCGTGTCACAATGAAGGCTTTCTTTGAAGCAGCCACGGCTGTGTGCATGGGATAATAGAAACCAATGAGCAGGTAAGAGCTAACGCCCACCAACTCCCAAAACAAATACATCTGGAAAATATTGGTTGCCACTACCAAGCCCAACATTGACATGGTGAAGAGCGAAAGGAAAGCGTAATAACGCTGAAAACCTTTCTCTCCGTGCATATAGCCAAAGGAATAGATGTGCACCATGAAACTGACCGTAGAGATAACCACTAACATCATCACAGAAATAGGTGTCAACCTAAAACCGATGTTAAAGGTAAGCAGTTCGGTAAACTTCAACCACGTAATATTAAAAGGTGTAATGGTGGGATATAATCCGTCAACACCACGCCCTACGCCAATAAAATATTCATAAGCGGTGTAGCAAGAGAGACAGAACACCGTACCAAGCACCACGGTGCCAATGAGTCCAGCCACCTTATGACTCATCTTCATACCCAACAGTCCAAGTATCAGGAAACTGAGTGCAGGTAGAAGAAGTATTAAATATACATAACTGTAATCCATCATCTTATAATTTCATGTTTTCAATACTGTTCACCTGATCACTACCAAAGTTTCGGTAAACGTTTATAATAATGGCAATCGCCACCGCTGTCTCGGCAGCACTGATGCCAATGGAGAACAACGTGAAGAAAAAACCCTCCAACTGTTCGGGGAACAGGATACGGTTAAACACGGCAAAGTTGATGTCTGCGGAGTTAAGAACCAACTCTACGGAGATTAACATTGCCAACAAATTACGACGGGTAACGAAGCCAAATACGCCAATAAAGAACAATAGCGCACTCAGACCTATCAAACATTCAACGGGTATCATTTATCATCCTCCTTTCTGGCAATCAACAAACCGCCAATAATACATGCCAACAAGAACACGGAAATGAGTTCAAAGGGCAAAACATACTGATATTTTTCAGAGCCTACCAATGCTTGTCCAATGACATTCATCGGGACTTCTGCATCAGCAACCTGCGTTGCTCGATGAATAAACTGGTTCTTCACCAAGACACCTATCACGGTAGCCAGTCCTATCAATGAGAGCAAAGCTCCCTGAATGACGCGTGAACCTTTGAGATGTTCTACTAATCCTTGGAGCGTACGCTTGGATACCAACTGTATTGCAAAGATATAGAGTATCGTGATGCCCCCTGCATAAATAGCAATCTGTGCTGCTCCCAAATATGTATATCCTAAAAGGAAATAGATACCTGCAACACCAAATAAAACAAATATCAGAAAGGTAGCCGCCCGCATAATCCTTTTTGTTAGTACACACATGATGGCAGAGCCCAAGATGACGACTGCCAAAATGCAAAACATGATTAAATTAGCCATATACGTTACTACTTTTATTTGGTTTTGGTATTAAATTGTCCAATGGTCAGCGGTGCCCCACCGTCAATCAAGCCAGGCAAACTTCCGCCTTGATACACTTCCTTGTCAAGGTGCATGGTCAAGGAATCTCGCTCAAACACACTGTTTTCAAAGTCGTTGGTAAACTCAATGGCGTTGAAGTTACAAGAATTGACACAGAGTTGGCAGAACATACAATCGCCTAATTTGTACTGATAGTCTACCAATTGTTTCTTTTTCCTGCCCGTTTCTTCATTGACAACCATTTCACTCTTAATGAGTATGGTCTCATTGGGACATGCTTTCTCGCACATAGTGCACGCTACACAGTTGTGAGTGCCGTCTTCGTTACGCTTAAACACTAAGCGTCCGCGATGACGTTGAGCCACATGCAGTGTCGTCTTGCGATTCTCTGGATATTGTTCGGTGCTCTTTGGGGTGAAGTATTCCTTTAAGGTAACCCTCAAACCCGTTACAAGCGACTTGATAGCATACCAGATTTCGCTAAAATATGATTGTTTATTTTCCATCTTACTGAATCTTCAAGAAATGAAACGATTTAACCGTGGATACCAAAAGCCACACAAATGGTCATCAGTATGAGATTTACCAATGCCAATGGCATGAGATACTTCCACTCTAAAGTTAAGATTTGGTCAATTCTCAAACGTGGGAACGTCCAGCGAATCCACATCAGAAGCCAAACTACGACAAAGGTCTTACCTAAGAACCACACAATGCCAGGAATATAATTCATCACCGCATCGAAGCCTTCGACACCAATATTGAAAGGTGCCCAACCACCTAAGAACACGGCAGTGGCTAATCCTGCGATGACAAATAGATTAAGGTATTCTGCCAAATAGTAGAAACCAAAACCCATACCCGAATACTCTGTATGGTATCCTGCGGTCAACTCGCTCTCTGCCTCTGCCAAGTCGAACGGTCCACGGTTCGCTTCAGCGTTGCCAGCTACCAAGAACAACAAGAATGCAATGATAGCAGGAAGGTGTCCTTTGATAATTAACCAGTTCCATGGTCCTGTCTGTGCTTCCACAATTCCACTCATCTGCATCGTTCCCGTCAAGGCAACAGCCGCAATGAGAGTCAGTCCCAAGGTCATTTCATACGAAATCATCTGTACCGCTCCACGCATGGCAGACAGAACAGAATATTTGTTATTTGATCCCCATCCTGCCAAAAAGACGCCTAACACACCAATGCTCGATATGGCGGTCACCAAGAAGATGCCCACGTTAAAATCGAGAATGTGCGCTCCCTTGTTCCAAGGAAGGAACGAGAATGTACCCACCGAGGCAATCACGACAAAGAATGGCGCAATATAATACAAGAATTTGTCGGCTTTGTCAACGGCAAAGATTTCTTTAATGAGCATCTTAAACACGTCGGCAAACACCTGAAGCGTTCCCCAAAAGCCCACACGCATAGGCCCGAGACGGCATTGGAAGTAGGCACACACCTTACGTTCCATGAATATCAACACTATCGCCAACAAGGCGTAGGCAGTGAGAATGGCGACACCAACGACAACACATTCAATGAATATCGTCCAAAAATCGCTCAAACCTAAGGTTTGTCGAAGCAGCGTGTCAAACCATGTGGTTACTATACTAAAATCAAACATGATCTATTTAAGTTATTTATATTGAACAAGTTGCTATCATGGAGCAAAGCATTGCTACAAGTTTTCAACTTATATATACCTGCTATCTATCAATATCTGGAATGACAAAGTCGAGTGCCGCACCCGCAGTAACAAGGTCAGCTATCTTTTGTCCTCGTAGCATCTCATCCATCGCAGCAACATGATTCAAGCCCATTGGGCGGAATTTTAAGCGGTAAGGCATCTTATCTCCCTTGGAATCCAAGTAAACTCCTATTTCACCGCGCGAGCCTTCGCATGAGAAATACCATTGTCCTTCAGGCACTTTGATGATTGGCTTCTGTTTTACATAGAAGTCGCCTGCTGGAATATTATCAATGAGTTGTTCGATGATGCGAATACTTTGCTTGATTTCCTCAATACGATTGAGGTATCTACCAAAGGAATCGCAATGCTCGTTGAGAACTTCCTCAAACTCCACCTTGTCATACATAGCATAAGGATGATGCTTGCGTACATCGTTTTTCCAACCAGAAGCACGACCAGAAGCACCTGTTACACCGTAACTAATGATGTTTTCAAGATTCATGGGCGCAATTCCCTTGAAGCGTTGTTGCATGATGACGTTATCCCCAAACACATCCATGTACTCTTGTAGCATGGGTTTGAGATAAGCACACAGTTTCTTGGTGTTTTCCACAAAGTTGGGATCGATATCATCTTGACAACCGCCAATGCGGTAATAGTTTTGAATGAGTCGCCCACCTGTAGTCTCCTCCATGACGTTCAACACGTGTTCACGGTCACGCATGCTGTACAAGAAGGCTGTCAAAGCACCCAAATCCTGTGCGCAACAACCTAAATATAGCAAGTGCGAGTCGATACGCTGCAACTCGTCCATGATGGTACGGATGTACTGTATGCGCTCAGTCAGTTCTATCTCCATCGCCTCTTCAATGACGCCCACCAACGCATGGCGGTTCATCATGGCACTGAGGTAGTCCATTCGGTCGGTCAACGCCAAGGTTTGAGGATAGGTGTACGCCTCGCACATCTTCTCCATTCCACGGTGGATATATCCCAAATGCGGATAAATTCGCTTCACGGTTTCACCGTCCAGCACACTTTGCAAACGAAGTACGCCGTGCGTACTGGGGTGTTGAGGACCAATGTTGATAACGAAATCGTTGTCTGTGAACAACGGAACGCGGGTCTCTACCAAGTTACCGTTCTTATCGAGTGAGTATTGGAACGTGTAGTCCAATTCCACATCCTCTTCCAAAGTGTACTGGTTGTTCTCGGGCGAGACATCGAAGTTCTTACGAAGTGGATAGCCCTTGAAATCATTGCGCAAATAAAGACGGCGCATATCCTTATGCCCCAAGAACTTAATACCTAAGAAGTCGTACACTTCACGCTCTAAGATATCGGCAGCCTTCCATAGGTTGGAAACGGTATCGAGTACATACTCCTCCCCTATTTGTTGCGCTATCGCCTTGACCGATGTACGTTCGTGGGTTTGTGTGTTTTCTAAAATATAAATACATCCTAACCCTTCTTCGCCAAAGTCTTCGCCAACAATGGTAACAAGGTAATCGAAATGCTTGTCGTTCTTCAGTTTCGACATCTCTTGTGCCAAGTTACTGAATGCTATTTCTATATTTTCTAATTTCATATCCGATATACCTTATTTAATGTTGATGTTCTAACTCTTGTTGAGGATCAAAGTCTTCGGGAACGTGAGTCACTACGATAGGTTTGTTTTCCTTCAGTTTCTGTTGGTACACCTCTGCATTACTCAATCCGTGGTGGTGAGCCTCTTGCTTATGGTTGACACCTCCGAAGAATTTTTCTACTTTGATTTTGCGCTGCAACTGCATCATGCCATACATGATAGCCTCTGGGCGTGGCGGACATCCTGGTATGAAAACATCAACGGGAACAATCTCATCAATTCCTCTTACCACGTGATAGCTGCTCTTGAACGGACCGCCAGAAATGGCACATCCACCCACCGCAATAACGTATTTGGGTTCAGCCATTTCATCGTACAAACGCCTAAAAGCAGGTGCCATTTTATTGGTAATCGTTCCAGCACACATAATCAGGTCAGCTTGTCGTGGAGAGTTACGTGTAACCTCGAATCCGAAACGAGCGAAATCGTAACGGGCACATCCCACTGCCATAAACTCAATACCGCAACAGCTGGTGGCGAATGTCAAACTCCAAAGCGAGTTGGCACGTCCCCAGTTAATCAATTGGTCCAGCGACCCTGTGACAACGTTCACGCCTCCTTCATGGAGTTCGTCAACAATGCGTTCCAACGATTCGTTGTCCTTAAACTCCTCGTAAGGAATACTCTTGATATACGGTTTCTTTATTTCCATTCCAAAGCTCCTTTCCGCCAAGCATAAGCCAAGCCTAAGACAAGTACCATGAGGAAGAAACCGATGCTAACCAAAGCCATAGCTCCAAAATCTCGCACAACTACCGCCCATGGATAGAGCAGTACAGTCTCAATGTCAAACATGAGGAAAAGGATAGCGAAGAGGTAATAACCAATGTGTACGGGAAGCCATGAAGAACCTCTCGTTGGGATACCACTCTCATAGGGTTCGCCTTTTACCGCATTATACGAGCGCGGACCAATCAACTTTGCAATGACATAAGCTGCCACTACCAAGGTTACGGCCGTCAACAAAACGGTAACGAATAAAGTAAAATTCATAAAAATTATTATAATTATAATTGTTCTCGCTTTCTGTCGAAACACATACATTTTTACAAATGCGATGCAAAGTTAATCATTATTTTGAGATTTTTTACAAGATATCACAAAAAAAATAGGTTAAATTGCCAACTTCAGATTGCAAAATGTGATTCTTGAGTAATTATTTAATTTTCAAAGCTACAATGCACTTGTTCAACTTCCACCATTTTTATACAAATAAAAGTAAAATGATGGTAGTATTTAAAAGCGTATAAAAGTTGAAAAATCTTAACACAAGACATTAGAAAACTTTCGGATTTTAGGGCGAAATCCTGGCGATATTTTCAACCAACGCGATGGTTGACGGCAAATATGCGAATTTTACAAAATGCTGATATAGATATACTTACGAACCTGAAAGCAGAAAGAACAGAGGTAAACTCCATGACTTAGGCATCAAAAAGGGCGAAATTGGTATCTTAGAACCATGCAATTAGGGTGTTAAAGCAACGTTTTAAGATGCCAAAAGCATGCAGATAAGCAGTTTAAAGCATACAGATAAGGAGACAACTCACTATTTGACACCTTCAAAAAAGCTAAAACAAAGAAAACTCTGACTGTTTTTTCTGATTTATCTCAATGCTTTAACAAGGAGAAAGACGCTTAAAAAACAAGCATAAAAATTTACAATATTTACCTCTTCCCATTTTATCACAAATAAATTCAGAGCAAAATCACTACGCAGGAAATAAGGAAGAAGACAGAAAATGAAGGCTGCGAGCAATCATATCCTGCCTCAAATAGTGTAATCAGATGTATTTAACAACCAAATGCCTTGTACCTCTTTATTAGTGCGGCTTCGGTTCCTCTTTTAGATTTAATAAAGAATTTACCGAAAAGATTAAGCATATTGCTTGCCTTAGCATGTGTTCCTTTACCAGCAAAATAAATATTTCCTAACTACAACAAGTATCAAGAATGAACCAATTCCCATCTGACACAAAAAGTGGAGCTTCGATATGATTTCCGCTCCACTCCACCGACCTCCGTTAAACCCTATTGAAGAATAAGGTCAGCTTGTATCTCGTTTGACATTTTCAATACTCTTCGTAACTGGTAAAGAGCATAAAAAATAAATTTCCTAAAAACCACTATTCACAATTTGTCATATCGAGATGATATGTTATTACTAGGATTACACGAATCTTTCAAAATTCTTTTTTATGCGTTTTGCAAAGTTGTTTGATTGTAACTATCGGCTAACGGGAAAACAACTTGCATGAGCATCTAACTCACCTTGCAAATATATAGAATATTATCATACACGTCAATAGTTTTAATATTTATTAAGATATCCCATCACACCACGCCCATGTACGATGTCTTCCACGGATTAAAAAGCTCACCTGGAATATCTAAAACACCTCAAGGGCGCGCGCAACATAGACGAGCACAGCTAATAAAATCAAGAATAAGATAGTTTTAAATAGGCAACTGGTCACTTTTTTAATAAAAAAGATGGCCAGAGCTATGATGACTATGCAAAAGATATACAAAGAAAAGTTAGAACTCATTGAATCAATTACTCTAAAAACATGTTCATACTTGCGTTTGCTACAAGATTTTCAAACATCAAATACTCATTCGATTATTTAAATAACTTCCTGAAAGCTGGAGGAATCTGCGTTTCAAATTCCATTGGCCGACGGGTTACTGGATGAATAAAACAGAGCATGTAGGCATGCAGACATAACCGACCAAGGGGATTGTCGCCATTGCCATACTTGAGATCTCCACACACAGGATGCCCTATATCGGCAGAATGGACGCGTATCTGATTCTTTCGTCCCGTTTCCAAGCGATATTCTACCAGCGAGTGTTCGGTGGTACGGTCTAAGGTATGAAAATGGGTAATGGCAAACTTTCCGCCATTATCTACCGGACTGGAATAAGTGACGTACGCCTTGTTATCCTTCAACCAACTCGTAATAACCCCCTCGTCGTCTTCCATTTCGCCGGATACCACCGCCACATAACGACGATCGTACACAATGTCATGCCAGTTGTGTTCCAGCTCTTGTTCTGTCGCCATATCCTTGGCGTAAATCATCAGACCACTGGTTTCTCGATCCAACCGATGCACTACGTGTGCCGTGCATTTCTGTTTGCTGTTTCTAAAATAATCATCAAGAACCCTTTTCACGTTTAATGAAGAATGCCCCGCAGCCATGGACAGGATTCCAACGTGCTTTTCAATCACAACCAAATAACGATCTTCGTAGACAATCTTCAAATAGCGGTTTTTGAAGTTGATGTTTTTTTTAGACTTGCTCACCGCAATTTTCATTCCCGCCTCAAGCGGAAAATCAAACTGCGTGACGCACTTGCCATTTACGATGATGCCTTTTCCAGCCAACGTCGCCTTGATTTTACTCTTGCTTAGGTTGGTGACATGATTCAGCAACCAGTTTAACAGCGTGTCAGCTTGCGCCACCTCATAGCGGTCATAATCGCCTTTCATCTTATTGATATCCATCCAGTCTACTCTTCAATCGCACGTGCGAAAGTCTTGTCATTTATCTTGAATGCTTTCAGTCAGAGATGTTTCCTCCTCCATGCCTATCTAATGACATTCAAATCATTCATCCAACAATCCAGCTGTACCTTAAATTCTTATCTCTTTCAAGATGTCTGCCATCTTTTCTTTGGTTTTAATCGTTGTGGGTACCAATGGCAAACGCAACACATTCTCGATGTATCCCATGTCGTTGAGCAAAGCTTTGACACCGGCAGGGTTACCGTCAACGAACAAAAGACTGTATAGCTCGGTAAACATGTGGTGTATTCTCCGCGCAGCTTCGTATTCGCCTTGAAACTCAAGTCTAATCATTCTGGAAAATTCTCTGGGCAAAGCATTGCCGATGACTGATATCACACCGGCTGCGCCACTGGCTATCATGGAGAACGTCAGCGCGTCGTCCCCACTGATGATATCAAACCTATCTGGTTTACCCTTGATGATTTCGTCCACCTGCTCAAGACTTCCAGCTGCTTCTTTAATGCCTACGATGTTTTCACAGTCGTGAGCCAACCGAACCGTTGTTTCGGCTTTCATGTTGACACCCGTGCGCCCCGGCACATTGTACATCACGACTGGAAGCGGACTGGCCGAAGCTATGGCCTTGAAATGTTGATACAATCCTTCTTGAGAGGGTTTGTTATAATAGGGACAGATACTCAAGATACCGTCGATTCCAGTCCAGTCTGTGGCTTTCATCTCTTCAATCACTGCTGCCGTATTGTTGCCTCCACAATACTTTAAGATTGGAACCAGCCCCTTGTTCTCTTCCTTAACCAACTCTGTGATCTTATTTTTCTCATCCAACGTCAAACACGGTGTTTCACCGGTTGTCGCCAAGATGCATAGGAAATCAACGCTACTATCCAATTGATAACGAATCAGTCGTTTTAACGCTGGATAATCTACTGCGCCATCCAACGTAAAAGGGGTCACTACTGCCACACCAAGTCCTCGAAAAATGTGATATCTCATAAATGCCTTTTAATCTTACGATTTAATTGCAAATATAGTACATTTAGCCGATAAAGCTAATCAAACGATAGAAAAAAAACATTTTATTTACGACTTACTACCCAGGAACAAGAACACCATGCTCAACAACACCAAAGCTAAGTCGACCGCTTTTCCCTTGAGATTCTTCTCATGAAAGACAAAGGCTCCAAACAAGAAACTCACCAATACACTGCCTCTTCGCACCATGGAAACAATGGATATCAAGGCCTCTGGCTTACTCAAAGCATAGAAATAAACAAAATCGGCCATGCAAAGAAAAACACTGATGCCCACTATCGACCACGACCAATGAAAAGATGTGGTACGGTGACGGGTGGGATACCATATCAGTAACAAGACCACTCCCATCATGAAACACTGGTAAACATTATACCAACCCTGTACCATCATTTTGTCCAACCCTACTCCCCCAGCTGTTACCGGAGCCATGAGATACTTGTCGTACAAGCCACTCACCGCTCCCAACAGTGCGGCAAGCACCAAAAGGAACAACCAGCGATTGTGCTTGAAGTCTATTCCCTCTTTCTTGCCCGACCTACTCAGCAGGTAGAACGACGTAATGGCCAGCAGAACGCCAATCCATTGATATAGGTTCAGTTCTTCACCAAACACCAGCATGGCACCGACAAGTACCATCACGGGTCGTGTAGCATTGATGGGACCAACAATGGTAAGCGGAAGATGCTTCATGGCAAAATAGCCACATATCCAAGAAGACAGTACGATACAACTCTTCAGTAGGATGTATTGGTGGGCTTCCCACCCTCCGGAGGAAACATGGAAGATGGTGTTGTCCAGCACACCGGTCGTTGCAGACAGGATGATGAAGGGCAAAAAAATACACGAACAGAACAGTGTATTCAGAAATAATACAGGGATGACGGAATTGCCTGACAAGGCTTTTTTCTTGAAAACATCATAAAAGCCCAGCAGGAAGGCCGACAGGAAGGCAAGCAACAACCACTCCATCAGTATTCAACGTCTTCTAAAAACAACGCATTGGCGGGCATGCTCTCGCCTGCTTTGGTACGGTTTCCACTTCGTACGACGGCATCAAACTCATCGAGCGTCATGCGGTGTCGGCCCACTTCTATCAAAGTACCCACCACAGCACGTACCATATTTCGCAAAAAGCGATTGGCCTTGATGACAAAGTACCAAGCATCTTCGCCAACTTCCACCCATTCAGCCTGCACCACATGACACAACGTTGTCTTTACATCCGTGTTACTTTTGCAGAAAGTACCGAAATCTTCAACCTTCAGCAGATGCGACGCTGCTTCGTTCATCAATGAAAAGTCGAGCTGATAAGGCAACTGACACGAATAATGGCGCAGAAATGGATTCTTCGACAGGTGTATATAATAATGGTAGGTGCGCCACTTAGCACTGAAACGCGCATGCATGTCCTGGCTGACGGGAAAGACGTTCAATACCGAAATGTCCCGCGGCAGCAGACGATTGAGCTTGTATGTGAATTGTTTGGTGTCTATCTCAGCATGGAAATCAAAATGTGCAAACATCTTCCGAGCATGCACACCGGCATCTGTCCGGCCGGCACCTACGGTCACGATGGGCTCTCTAAGAATGACAGACATGGCCTGTTGCAACTCAGCCTGCACCGAATGCCCGTTGGGTTGCACCTGCCATCCATGATAAGCTGTTCCGTCATAGCGAAAACAAATGAAATACCGATGCATGAAAAGGTTACTTTTTAACTTTTTGTTGCTGCTGTCGACACATGGCCACCCGCCTCATCATTTGGCGATGAAACTTCCCTTCGGCACGGATAATCTTAAACACTTTGCAAGCAGGTAAAATAGTCAGAAACTGAAGATGATACTGCTGTTGTATTTCCTTGATTTTAACTTCGTTGGCTGCATTTTTCCGAATGGCTTCTTCACAGGCCTTTTCATCCGTGACATTCAGGTGCCTAAAGCGACGACCTTCTGCAAAATAGGTCATCTGTTTTTTTCTCATGTCCCGATACACGGGGAAAAACGTAGCCGATTCTTGCGGGGTCAGTCCGGCTTCTGTGGTGATGAACTGTTCCAGCTCGGCTTGAAATTTCTGAGGATTAAACCTCCTTTGCCCTCGTTGTGGTTGAACTGTCGCGGAAGATACCAACAAACAGAAGGTGATAAAAATAACGGATAAAATGTGTTTCATGTTCAGCTCCTTTCTTATTCATCAGCTAATATTGCGTAGATGTCGCCATTGTCAATCATCGAGTAAAAAGCAGTTTCCTCAACTGCACCATCACTCATGCTGCTTTCTGTTTGCTGATCTGTGGTGAACACTTGTTCCTGTTGACCCGCAAAAGGCTTTGCAAAATAAATAGTAGCCGTCAATGCAACAGCCAAAACGCTGGCTGCAGCAATCATTGCCGGACGCATTCTGAACCAAACGGCGTGTTGTGTCTTCACGGTTTTTGCTGCTTTTCCAGGCAACTGAGCCATGAACTGATCGGCAAAGTTATCCAAATAACCCTGTGGAGCCTTGAAAGGTTGTATCTTTCCAAATCGGTTCTCTATGTATTTGTCTTCTTTTACCATAATTATTGTCTTTACTAATATGACGTAAGATACACCAAAAGGTTTAATCCCGGTCCTTAAAATAGGCTGTTATTTTCTTGACTGCCAAATGATAACTGGCTTTCAGCGCACCTTCGCTCGTATTGAGAAGTTCGCTCATCTCGGCATATTTCATTTCCTCATAGTAGCGCAGGTTGAACACCACACGCTGCACTTCCGGCAGCTGGGCTATGGCTTCTTGCAACTGCGCTTGTGTCTCATCTCCATCAAAGTAATCATCGGCCATCAGCATGTTGGCCAACGAAGGGTCGTCATCAGCACTAACCGCCCTATTGTTGTTTTTCTTTCTCAAGAAATCCAATGCTTCATTGATGGCAATGCGGTAGATCCAAGTTGATATTTTTGATTTGTTTTGAAAATCATCCAAATTGTTCCAAGCCTTGAGAAAGGCATTCTGCAACACGTCATTGGCATCTTCATGGGTCAGAACGATACGACGAATCTTCCAATACAGCGGTTTACTATATTGGTGAACAACCTGTGAGAATGCCTGGCGTTGTGTTTCCTTTTTGGCCAAGCAATCGGCTATGTTCTGTTCATCGTATGGTCTATCCATTCGCACTTATGGCAAGTAATTGAGTAATTGGCGGTATATCACCGAATCAAATCCATAGACATCAGGATATTCTGTCATCACATGGTTCTCGTTTGGGTACAAAGTATAATAGGTGATGAACAGGGGAACCGTCGGTTTTACTTGAACTGATTTAATCAACTTAGCCCTGTCCAGTCTGTCGGCCTCCACTAATTGTTTCTTGTCAGATGATGGATTGTCATCCATATAGGTGGGATGAATGTCTGCTTCCATCGAATACCTAATTCTTTCTATCGTCTTTTTGTCCTTATCATCCAATAAGAACACAGCAAAATCGAAAGGTTTTTCCAGTCGGATACAGCCATGCGAAACTCCTCGGTATTCTCTTTCGAAGACTCCCTTCGATGACGTATCGTGCAGATAGATAGCGAATTTGTTCTTAAAGCGGAACACGATGCGCCCCATGGCATTGCCCTTTCCACCTTCTTGTATGACAAAATATTTGCCACTTTTCAGCATGTCAGCTGACACCTGCGTGACATCCATTCGTTTTCCGGTTTTTCGTTCGCGAATGAAATATCGCCGAGCATCAAAATAATCCTTATTTCCAGCCTGTGGAACCACGCTTTTTTCAATGATGCTTCTGGGCATGACCCACTGTGGATTGATGTCCATACGCACAATACTACTGGTGATGAGTGGTGTCTTCGTACTCAAAGCACCTATGCCAATACGCATGCTCAGCGTCTTGTCGTGATCTCTTGCCATGAGATGCATGGAAGGTAAATTGATGACGACGTACTTTTCATGCTTGTCAGGCTCGTCATCCAGTCGCCACCTGGCACGCTCCAAATTGCAAATCACCTTGCGCCTGGCCACTGTACCTACAGCTTTGGGCAACCGTTGTTTCAAATCATCGTACAACTTCCCATGCGGTTGGATGGCTTGTAGGTAGATGCCCACGCTGTCGTGCCGTACCTTCTGCAAGGCCTCGGTCCAAAAGTTCTTGGTGGGTCGCAGCATGGGAAGATCAAAAAGTTCACGATAACCCACATTGATGGAATCGCGCTTTCTGACATCCAGCTTGTTAAACAGTGCGAATGGGTTGGTATAACCAAACTGTTGCCCATTGACATATCGTAAATAAGCTTTGGTGAGATGATATTCCAACCGAGCCATCACTTGGCTGATAGTGTTGCGGGCTGTATCAAAGTCGAGTGTGCGCAACCGTTTTAAATCGTTCTCAATATCCTTGACATAGAACTTTTTAGGTGAAAACCCAACCTGATCAACGGTACGCAGATACGCCAACAACGTGTCTGCACGCGCATCAACGCCCAGCCTGTCTATCCACAAGTAGCTGCCATGCTGACCATAATAACTTCGGGTTCGATAATCGGGCTGCATGGAGTCGACATCGGCTTTCATCAACCGATCAAGATGCTGACGTATTTTACCAGGATGAATGGTATAAGATGACGTTCTCAAATTGGAAAACGCCTCTAATTGAAGTGCTTGGTTTGGATTCAACTCCTTCTTCTTGCATGAACACAACTGGAAGATAAGAAGAAGGAGAAGTGAAAATTTGAAGAAGACTTTCAAAGTCTAACTATCTGATAGAAATCTTTCTAACCGTTTTACCTACCTTAACAATGTAACAACCCTTGGGTACATTGAGTTCGTATCGCTTATCCTGACTGTCAACCTTGACACTCATTAAGCAAACGCCCGTTACATTATATACTTGCAATACTTGTCCATTAGCACCACTGACATGCAAAACAGAGCCTGAAACAGAAATGGAAACACTCTGAATATCACTCTCGATGATTTCCATTGACTGACCAGCTTGCACGGACAAAGGATGCGCCATGAACAATGCTGCAGCAAATGCTATAGAAAGTATCTTTTTAACCATATTATGTCTACCATTTGTGTTCACTTCAAGGCAAAGATAGTTATTTATAGGTAATATTCAAGGAAGAGCCTTAAATATTATTGTGCATTTAACTCTATTTAACATCGAAAATCATTTCTTCGGCTGTCAAAAAGCTGTTTGGAAATATTTTCTGCGCTTCTCGCAGAATCACGCTCTCATCATCATACCGCGCGCTATAATGCCCCAATAGCAATTTTTCCACTCCCGCATCAAGAGCCACCTGGGCAGCCTGTGCGGCCGTGCTGTGATAATACAATTTGGCGCGGGCTTCATGTTCCGCATCGTAAGTCGACTCATGGTACAACACATCCACGCCCTTTACCAGCTGGTGGAGCGTAGGGATATATCGCGTGTCACTGCAATAGGCATAGCTACGCGGTGCCTCAGCCGGATAGGTCAGTCGGCTGTTTTCCACCAACTCGCCTTCCTCCGTAGTCCAATCGGCACCATTCTTGATGTTGTTGATTTGCGAAATGGGGATTTGATAACAATCAATCATATCCCGACGGATGTGCGGCAAGAGCGGTTTTTCCCTGAACAGGAACCCACAACAGGGCACTCGATGCTCCAAAGGAATGGATGCTACCGTCAAACTTTTATCCTCATAAATCACCTGATGCTTGGTTGTGTCAACGGCATGGAAGACCACTTCAAACTCAAGACCCTTGCAAAACATGTCCATTTGCATCTGAAGCATCCGCTCAAACTCGCCTGGCGCATAGACATGCAGCGTAGCCGTACGCCCCAACATGCCGAAAGTGGAAATCATGCCGATGAGTCCCAGACAATGATCGCCGTGCAGGTGACTGATAAACACCGCTTGTAGACGGGTGAAACTCACCCTTGAACGGCGCAACTGCACTTGCGTACCTTCGCCACAGTCGACCATGAAAAGCTTCCCGCGTATGTCGACCACTTGCGAAGAGGCGTTGTGTTTGAGTGTGGGCAACGCGCTGCCACAACCTAAAATATGTATTCTAAAGGGTTCCAATGCCTTGAATTACTGTTGTCTTCTGTAGGCAAAGATGCCCTCGTTGTTCTCCAGATAAAGGCTGTCGGCACCCAAGGTATTCACGCTGAAGGTGTCTTTATTCAGCAACAACTTACCGTTAAGAATCTTCCAAGTTGTCCATGGATTGCTTTCTGCCTTGACGAACGACTGCACGCCTCCACCCTCTTGTATCTCAAAGTTCTTATCCAGACTCGACCACTTGCCCAAGAGCGTGGTGAGGTTGATGACTTTCTGAGCCACTCTTTCACCGTTGGCCTCAACACCCACAATAGCCACTCGGTCGCCTACCATCAATCCTCCCTGAACGTCAGAGATAACGTCGCCATCGGTATTCAACATGTACATCAGCGTATCACCGGCATCAGATATGACTTGCAGCGTGTGCATCGCCGTACCGTCCCCACAAACGCCATAAACGGTAGAATCGTTATTGGTTTCTTCCACGGAGGCAGCATCTTTTTCTGCAACCTGCTTGGGCTTACGGTCCACACATCCCATCACTAATAATGTGGTCAAAACAACAACCACGAACCCTTTCATACTCTTTTTCATGATAATCTATTTTATTACGTCCTATTTCTTTGATTTTCAATTGATTGTAAAAATCAACAAAGAAGTGTTTTATTCGATTTGCAATTCCTATGCTATTGGCGACCAAACTCAATGACTTTGAAGCGCAAACTCAATCACTTTGGAGCCCAAACTCAATGACTTTCATTTGCAGCCGCATCGCATGCATTATTATTGGTCGCATGGGTTGCTTTCCTTTCCATCATCTTTGCTTCTACCCATAGTTTATCCATTTCTTCCAAGCTCATGTCAGTCAATTGTTTGCCTTTCTTCAATGTTTGCTGTTCAACATAGTTAAAACGACGAATAAACTTCTGGTTAGTCATTTCCAAAGCGTTCTCTGGATTCAGATGATACAAGCGTGCGGCGTTGATGACGGAGAAGAGAAAATCACCGAGTTCACTCGTTGCTTTCTCTTGACTATGCTGACTCAATTCCACCTCCAACTCCTTCAACTCCTCACGCACCTTATCCCAAACGTCTTCACGCTGTTTCCAGTCGAATCCTACGTTGCGGGCTTTGTCCTGAATGCGGTAAGCCTTGATAAGTGATGGCAGCGAATCAGGCACACCCGAGAGCACAGTTTTGTTTCCATCTTTCTCCTTTTGTTTAATCTGCTCCCATGTTTGTTCCACCTGTTGCTCCGTTTTAGGGTTGTCGGTCGGTGTGTCACGTTCAGCCGTTTTTCCCTGTTTGGGATCACCCTTCCATCCTGTCCAGTCGATAAACGGATGGCGAAACATCAGTTTGTCGGCCTGCTTGTTGCATACATCTACCAAATCGAAGTCGCGTGTCTCCTCTCCTAAGATGGAATAGAACAGCACATGCTCCATGACATCGCCCAACTCCTTGCAAATGTTTTTCTTATCGTTGTTCAAAAGCGCGTCGCAAAGTTCGTAAACCTCTTCTATCGTATTGGGTCTGAGGCTCTCATTGGTCTGCTTTCTGTCCCAAGGACACTCTTTTCGCAATCGTTCTTGGACATCGATCAAACGACTAAAAGCCGCCAACTTTTCTTCTTTCGTGTGCATATAGGTGTATTTTATTACGGCAAAAGTAATCATTTTCAATTGAATTTTCGTAATTTTGCAACGATTTATACGAATTTATTATTTAAGCAGAAATACATCAAATGGAATTAGCAAGTAAGTATGATCCCAAAGAAGTGGAATCAAAATGGTATGAGTATTGGCTGAACCATAAACTTTTCAGTTCAAAACCTGACGGACGCGAACCTTACACGGTTGTCATACCTCCACCCAACGTCACTGGCGTTTTGCACATGGGGCACATGCTCAACAATACCATTCAAGATATCTTGGTGCGCCGCGCCCGCATGGAAGGCAAGAATGCCTGTTGGGTTCCGGGCACAGACCATGCGTCGATTGCCACGGAAGCCAAAGTAGTGGCACGACTCAAAGAACAGGGCATCAGCAAGACTGACCTGTCAAGAGATGAGTTTTTGAAGCATGCTTGGGACTGGACGCACGAACACGGCGGTATCATCCTGAAGCAACTGCGTCGCCTGGGCGCTTCTTGCGACTGGGATCGCACGGCGTTCACCATGGACGAGAAGCGTTCGGAGAGCGTCATCAAGGTGTTCTGTGACCTCTACAACAAGAGGCTCATCTACCGCGGCGTGCGCATGGTGAACTGGGATCCACAGGCTCAGACGGCCCTCAGTGACGAGGAGGTGATTTACAAGGACGAACATTCCAAACTGTATTACCTGCGATACAACGTTGTGGAAGAACCCGGCAAGTATGCCGTTGTGGCGACCACGCGTCCGGAAACCATCATGGGAGACACGGCCATGTGCATCAACCCCAACGATCCCAAGAACCAATGGCTGAGGGGTAAGCATGTCATCGTGCCACTCGTAGGCAGGGAGATTCCGGTGATAGAAGACGACTACGTGGATATCGAGTTCGGAACGGGCTGCCTCAAGGTGACACCGGCGCACGACATCAACGACCATGCCTTGGGATTGAAACACGGACTGCAAACCATTGACATCTTCAACGACAACGGTACCCTCTCCGAGGAGGCTGGGCTGTATGTGGGCATGGATCGCATGGAGGTGCGCAAGCAAATTGCCAAAGACCTGGAGAAAGCGGGATTGATGGAAAAGGTGGAAGACTATGACAACAAGGTGGGCTATTCCGAACGCACCCATGTGCCCATTGAGCCGAAGCTGTCCACGCAGTGGTTCCTCAAGATGCAGCACTTTGCCGACCTGGCCTTGCAGCCAGTGATGGACGATGACATACAGTTTTACCCCTCAAAGTATAAAAATACCTACCGCCACTGGCTGGAGAACATCAAGGATTGGTGCATCAGCCGTCAGCTATGGTGGGGACACCGCATACCAGCCTATTACTTCACGGTAGACGGCAAGCAAGAAGTTGTGGTGGCCAAGAGTGCGGAAGAAGCGCTGGAGCTGGCCCGAAAGAAGGACAATGCGCTGACCATGGAACAGCTGGAGCAAGACAGCGACTGTCTGGACACCTGGTTCTCCTCATGGCTGTGGCCAATCTCACTCTTTGATGGCATCAACCATCCCGACAACGAGGAGATTAACTACTACTACCCCACGGCTGACCTGATTACCGGTCCCGACATCATCTTCTTCTGGGTGGCACGCATGATTATGGCCGGATACGAGTACAAAGGGCAGATGCCTTTCAAGCATGTGTACTTCACGGGCATTGTTCGTGACAAACTGGGGCGTAAGATGAGCAAGAGTCTCGGCAACTCTCCCGACCCTATCTCGTTGATTGACCAATACGGAGCCGACGGTGTGCGCATGGGTATGATGCTCAGTGCGCCGGCCGGCAACGACATTCTCTTCGATGAGAGTCTGTGCGAGCAAGGTCGCAACTTCAACAATAAGATTTGGAATGCCTTTAGATTGGTAAAAGGATGGGAAGTGGTTGACGGCGAACAGCCCAATGCCTGCAAACTGGCAACAGCCTGGTTTGAGGCGAAACTGCGCACCACGAACGAAGAAGTGAACGACCTGTTTGCTAAATATCGTATCTCTGAAGCCCTCATGGTGGTGTATCGCCTGTTCTGGGACGAGTTTTCAAGTTGGTATCTGGAAATGGTCAAGCCGGCCTACGGCTCCCCCATTGACCGAACAACATACGAGGCAACCTTGAAATACTTTGATGTGCTGCTAAAGATGCTGCATCCTTTCATGCCATTCATCACCGAAGAACTGTGGCAACACCTGTTCACACGCGCCGAAGGAGCATCGATTATGCGCGAGAAGTTAGACATCGCAGAGCCTACGGACGCTGACCGGACGCTGGTAGAAGACATCGAAAAGGTGAAACAAATCGTGAGTGGCGTGCGCACTGTACGCAACCAAAAGAACATTTCACCAAAGGACGAACTGGAGCTCATCGCCATATCCAACAACAACCATGCGGTCTATAACGACATCATCACCAAGATGGCTAACCTGAAAGGGATTGAGGTGGCGGAAGAAAAGCCATCAGACGCAGCCCTATTCATGGTGGGTACCGATGAATTTGCCGTGCCGGTGGGCAACTTGATTGACGTAGCGGCCGAACTCAAGAAGCAGGAAGACCAGCTCAAACATCTTGAAGGATTCTTGGCTGGCATCAAGAAAAAGCTCGCTAACGAGAAGTTCGTAGCCAATGCTCCGGAAGCTGTCGTGGCACTGGAGCGCAAGAAACAGAGCGACTCGGAGGAGAAAATTGCCTCGTTGCGGCAATCAATAGCAGAGTTGAAGAATAAAACATCATGATGAATAGCAGGAAACGATTGTTGTGGTGGGTGATCCTGGCCTGCACGATGATACTCTCTTCGTGCAACGAGGATGAGCCTGTAAACGTTGAGGACTTTAATAAGCAGACCATACTGGTTTACATGCCTTGGTCAGGCGATTCGCAAGTCACTGGACTGTATAACTTTTTCAAGGCAAACCTGGACAGCATTGAGTCGGGAATAAAAGCCAAGAAAGGGTTGAAAGGCTCACGATTGGTGGTTTTCCTCAGCAAGTCGGCCACTGAATCGGAATTGTACGAGGTGAAATATGAGAACAAGGAGTTAGTACACCAACCCATCAAGACCTATTCGGGGCATGCATACACCACGGCAAGCGGCATCGCAGAAATCATCAACGACACCAAGTCGGCTGCTGAAGCCTTGAACTACGCCATGATTATTGGGTGCCACGGAACGGGTTGGACCTACAAGGCCAACTGGAAGGACTACCCATACCAAGCGAAGAAATACAACTTCATGACGCGGCAACGCGTGACCCAATGGGAACGAACACGCTTTTTTGGCAGCGTGAACGACCTGGAAAACTATGCGACAGACATCGAAGTGCTGGCTGAGGGCATTGCCCAGACGGGTACAAAAATGCAGTATATCATGTTTGACGACTGTTACATGGCCAACATCGAAACGGCTTACATGCTGAAAGACGTATGTAACTTCTTAATTGGATCGACCTCAGAAATCATTGCTATCGGCATGCCCTACGCATCCATGTGGGCAAGTTTGGCCACACCAGTACCCAACTATGCCACGGCAGTAAGCAAGTTTCATGATTTTTATTCAAACTATCGGGTGGCTTCTGGAGCCATTGCCGTGATTGATTGCCGTCAAGTAGATGGGCTGGCCAACATCATGCGTGACATTAATGCCGCCTATACCTTAGACGACAGACAACGAGACAGCATCCAAGTACTGGATGGGTTCAAACCAAACATCTTCTTTGATTTGGGCGATTACGTGGACAAGCTGTGCCAAGACGAAAGAATGAAAGCAACGTTCAAAGCCCAATTGGCCAAGGTTGTACGCAGCAAGAGTGTGACGGATTCAATTTATTCGTATATCTATCCCTACGAAAAACCCAAGTTTATCAAGATTAAAAACTTTAGCGGAATCACCATTTCCGACCCAACCCTGCATGTTGCACCATCGCGAGGATTGCAGCAAACAGGCTGGTGGAAAGCAACACATTAGGTTTACGCCTCACGTCTTCTCAAGAACATCTTCGCTTTTGCGAAAGCTCTGCAATCAACTGAAAAGCGCTAACCCGTTCGGTTGAGAATTCTTTCGAATTAGAAAGAATAAGAAAGTCCAACAGACAGGTATTCCTTATACATAAAATATCCATGATGATCGTCGCGCTTACGACTGTCGTCAAACCGCGGATATAAGTACAGGTTGGTGGAGAGGTACTTGGTAAACTGTACCGTGAGCGTATTCTCCCACTCCATTTCGGTACGTTTGTAGGAGGTATAACCGTACAAGCGAGTTTTCCATCGAACCATATCAGAGAACTTCCAGGTGAGATCAATGTTCAAACTCGAACCATAGTCGTCTACAGAATGTTTACCTTTTTCGATACCAAATCTTGTTACCAAATCTTCACGTCCCACATAACGATAATGGTAGGCAAACGGAGCTATGTTGACATTTCCCTTGAACTTGCCCTTAAACCAGTCGACATTGTATCGCATACCCAGGGATAATTCAACGTTCAACGGAGAGAGAAAATCGGAGTACACGCGCTCGTCGTTGTTACGAAAGCCACGCATGAACTGGGTGTTGGCAATAAGTTGCAAGGAATAGTACCATCTGTTGGAGGCTTGCAGACCAAAGCTGCTCGTGTATCTGATATCGTCAGTATGGGTTTTAAGCGCGTGCAGGGTATCACTCTTGGAGGTTTGGAATCCTAATTTCATCTCCAGCTTATTGTCCCATTTCACTTTCTGTTTGTTGTTGTAATTGGCATTCAGCGTCACAGTACCCAGCATCGAATAGTTGCTCTCGCCGGCCTTGTACCAGTTGCCCGATACGTAGTTTTGCAGGAATTGAAGATAGCCATCACCGGAGAACTTCCAGAAATTAGGCTTTTTGATGACTACGTCTACAGGAACAGGTAAAGCTTCGGTGGGTTTAGGGGCCACTTTTTCTACGATGGCCGTCTTCGTCTTGATGGTTGCATCTTGACTTGTTGAGACCTGGCCCTGCGCATTGAGACGTGTCTGCGTATTCCGAACAAGATCAGGACGCTTCAAATAAACGCGGAGCAAAGCTCTCTCCAGCGTTTCGTTGAACATAGAGTTGGTCACTGGGTCTTCTGACAACCGGAACTGATTGTGACTGATGTTATGATAAAACGTCATAGGCAAAAACAATCTCGAGTATTTGCCATTCTTGTCATTGAGCAAACTGTTCAATGACGCATTGACTTTCTGCAACGAATCAAGCTGCATCTTATAGTTTTTCAGAGAATCTGTATACGTTTTTACGATAGGAGCAACGGTATCTACAGGGTGGTGTATAACGCCACGTAAACTCTCCCCATAAGCATTCATGGCAAGAGCGGACAAGAACAATAACGCTGTGCTTTTAAATTTCATTTTATGAATTGTTTTGTATGGTTGCAAAGGTAATAATAAAAAATGACAGTTGCTTGTTTGTTTCGCAATTTTATGCTAACTTTGCAACTTGTATTTTTGTGACATTTAACAAATAAAATATCATATCGTGGCTGAAACAAAGTATATATTCGTTACGGGTGGTGTAGTTTCATCACTTGGTAAAGGAATCATTTCATCTTCTATTGGTAAGCTTTTACAAGCTAGAGGTTACAACATTACCATTCAAAAATTTGACCCTTACATCAACATCGACCCCGGTACACTCAACCCTTACGAACATGGAGAGTGCTATGTGACGACCGATGGAATGGAAACTGATTTGGATTTAGGCCACTACGAGCGCTTTACTGGCATACAAACCACCAAGGCTAACTCGCTGACAACAGGTCGTATCTACAAAGCGGTGATTGACAAAGAACGCCGAGGAGACTACTTAGGCAAGACCATTCAGGTGGTTCCGCACATCACAGACGAAATCAAACGCAACGTGAAGCTGTTGGGACAGAAGTATCATTATGACTTTGTCATCACGGAGATTGGAGGTACAGTGGGCGATATCGAGTCAACACCCTTCTTAGAAGCTATCCGTCAATTAAAATGGGAACTGGGTAAGAACGCCTTGAGCGTACATCTCACATACGTTCCTTACTTGAAAGCTGCGGGAGAATTGAAGACCAAACCGACACAGCACAGTGTGAAGGAGCTGCAAAGCATTGGTATACAACCCGACGTACTGGTGTTGCGCACAGAGAAACACTTGAAGGATGATGTTTTACATAAGGTGGCTTCGTTCTGCAATGTCGATTTTGATTGTGTGATTCAGAGCGAAGATTTGCCAAGTATCTACGAAGTTCCGGTGAACATGCAGAACCAAGGTCTGGACGTAGCCATTCTTAAAAAGATGGGATTGGAAGTAAAAGAAACACCAACCCTTGGTCCATGGAAGAATTTCTTGGAACGAAGAAACAGAGCGAAGGAAGAGGTTCACATCGGCTTGGTTGGTAAATACGACCTTCAAGATGCATATAAGAGCATTCGAGAGAGCCTTTCACAGGCTGGCACCTATAACGACCACAAGACTGTACTGACGTTTATCAACTCGGAAAAGATTACTGAAGACAACGTCGCAGAAATGTTGAAAGGACAAGATGGCATTGTAATCTGTCCTGGATTCGGGCAGCGCGGCATAGAAGGTAAGCTGGTTGTGGCTCATTATACACGCACACACGACATCCCTACCTTTGGCATTTGTCTGGGTATGCAGATGATGGTGATAGAATTTGCGCGCAATGTACTGGGTTATCCTGTTGCCAACAGTAGAGAAATGGACGAAAAGACAGAGCATAATGTCATTGACATCATGGAGGAACAGAAGAACATTACCAACATGGGAGGCACAATGCGTCTGGGTGCTTACGAATGTCAATTGAAACAAGATTCACGCGTGTTCAACATCTATCGACAGGAATTCATACAAGAGCGTCACCGTCACCGTTTCGAGTTCAACACCGCTTTCCTCAAAGAATACGAGAAGGCGGGCATGATGTGCGTAGGAAAGAACCCCGAAAGTAACCTCGTTGAAGTGGTAGAAATACCTGGTTTAAAGTGGTACATCGGTACACAGTTCCACCCAGAGTATCAGAGTACGGTACTCAAACCACACCCATTGTTCGTCGATTTCATCAAGACGGCTATTCAAAAACAGAAGAAATAATCAAGAAATGGATAAAAATACTATTACCGGACTCGTGCTGATGGGTCTACTGCTGATTGGATTCAGCTGGTGGTCACAACCCTCTTCCGAACAAAAGGCAGAAATGATGCGCCAAGACTCCATTGCTGCGGTCATGAAGCAAAAGGCAGAAACCAACAAAAAGAATGCGGAAGCCAAACATTTGGCTGAACAGAAAGCTAAGCAAGAAGCTGACACCACGGCTCTTTTCCATGAAGCCTTGCAAGGTGAAGCCCAGGAGATTGTTTTGAAAAACGAGAAACTGCAACTTACTTTGAACACCAAAGGAGGAACAGTCACCAAAGCTATTATTAAGGGATTCAAGGACAAAGAAGGAAATAAGGATGTAACGTTGCTGGATGAAAATGTTCATCAGTTGAACTTCACCCTATCCACCAAAGACGACAACATCGCTACTCAAGACCTTTTCTTCCAACCTTCGGCACAGACAGACTCCACCGTTACGCTCACAGCCAATGCGGGTCAGGGAAAGTCTATGGTGCTGACTTATAAATTAGGACCAAACTATCTCCTGCACATGTCCATGCAAGTGATGGGCATGAACGGTCTTTTTGCGCCAGATACAAAAGTGATGAACGTGAACTGGAAAGACAAATGCAGACAACAGGAGAAGGGTTTTACGTTTGAAAATCGCTATTCAACGCTTACCTATCACAAGGCAGATGGTGGCACAGACAAGCTCAGTGAAACTTCAGAGAAGGTAGATGAGCAGATTGACAAGAAGATTGACTGGGTTGCTTTCAAGAACCAGTTCTTCTCAGCTGTGATGATTGCCAAGCACAACTTTAACAATGGTGCCTTGTTGACCAGCATTCCTCAACAGAAAGGCAGTGGCTTCTTGAAAGAATATGAAGCGAAATTGAAGACCTTCTTTGACCCAACTGGGCAAACACCATCTGAATTTGAATTCTATTTCGGCCCAAACGATTTCCGTTTACTCAACCGAGTTGAACAACAGAGTTCTTTCAATAAAGACCTCGAATTGCAGAGATTGGTATATCTTGGCTGGCCATTGTTCCGCATTATCAACCGTTGGTTTACTATCTATGTATTCGATTGGCTGTCAAAATGGTTCCCCATGGGCGTCGTACTCATCTTAATTACCTTATTATTAAAGGTCATTACCTTCCCAATGGTTAAGAAGAGCTACATGAGTTCGGCCAAGATGCGTGTCTTAAAACCAAAACTCGAGGCTGCCACGGCTCAATATAACAAGCCAGAAGACCAGATGCAGAAGCAACAAGCCATGATGGCAGAATATTCTAAATATGGTGTGAGTCCGCTTTCGGGCTGCCTCCCAATGCTCATTCAGATGCCTATCTGGATTGCCATGTTCAACTTTGTGCCAAACGCTATTCAACTACGTGGAGAAAGTTTCCTTTGGATTAACGACTTGAGTACATACGATCCAGTGATTGAATGGAACAGAAACATTTGGCTCATTGGTGATCACCTGTCACTGACCTGTATTCTTTTCTGTGTGGCCAACGTGCTCTATAGCTGGATGACCATGCGCCAACAGCGCGATCAGATGGTGGGACAGCAGGCTGAACAAATGAAGATGATGCAATGGATGATGTATCTCATGCCGGTGATGTTCTTCTTCATGTTCAACGACTACTCATCAGGTCTTAACTTCTATTACTTTGTTTCACTGTTCTTCAGTGCAGCCATCATGTGGACTTTGCGTAAGACGACCAACGATGAGAAGCTGCTCAAGATTCTCGAAGCAAGATATGAAGAGAACAAAGCAAACCCAAAGAAGCTAAGTGGCATGGCAGCTCGTTTGCAAGCCATGCAGGAACAACAGCAAGCCATGCAACGCAAAAGAGAAGAACTCGAAAGAAAAAAACGTAAACTATAATAGGGATGAAAAAAACAACACTCCTTTTAGCAACTGTCGCCCTCATCTTTGGCGGCAGTTTTGCAAATGCACAGAACACCGTGAAAGATCAAAACGCAACATTCAAAGTGGGCAGTGACCTCATGACACCAGAAGCCTTATGGGCCATGGGACGCATTGGTGGTGCCACAGCTTCACCAGACGGTAAACAAGTTGTCTACCAAGTAGGCTACTACAGTGTGAAACAAAACAAAAGTCAGCAGATGCTGTTCGTCATGGACGCAGACGGAAAAAACAAACGTCAGCTCACAACAGGACAGCAAAGCGAGACAGATGGCGCATGGATTGAGCAGGGACGACGAATAGCTTTCCTCACAGGAGGCCAGCTTTGGTCAATGAATGCCGACGGAAGTGACCGAAAACAGCTCACAAACAGCAGCGTGGACATTGAGGGATTCAAGTTTTCACCAGACGAAAGAAAAGTCATCCTCATCAAGTCACTTCCCTATCACGGCACCATTCAAGCCAATCCTGCCGACCTGCCACTGGCTACAGGACGACTTGCTACTGACATGAACTACCGCCATTGGGACCACTATGTTGAAACAATCGCACACCCTTTCGTGGCAGACTTTGATGGTTCAAGCATCAATGAAGGCGTAGACGTTTTACAAGGCGAGCCTTTCGAGTGCCCAACCGCTCCTTTCGGAGGAACTGAACAACTTGCTTGGAGTCCTGATTCTAAGTCCATTGCTTACACTTGTCGTAAGAAAGAAGGTGTACAATACGCCATTTCCACCGATACAGACATCTACTTATATGATGTTTCTACAGGCAAAACCAAAAACCTTTGCAAGCCATCTGGCTACAAAGAACCTGCCATCGATGCCACAAAATCGATGAAGAATCAATCGGTGAATCATCAACCGGGCGACATGAATGTAGGTTACGACACCAATCCTCAGTTCTCTTCGAACGGCAAATACATTGCTTGGCAGAGCATGGCGCACAATGGTTATGAGAGCGACTGCAACCGCTTGTGCGTCTATACCCTTGCGGATGGAACGAAAAACTATGTCACCGAGCAGTTTGACAGCAATGTTGACGCATATTGCTGGGGCAATGACAACAACACCTTTTACTTCATTGGCGTATGGCATGGCAAGACGCATGTCTATCAAACCAACCTGAAAGGCCAAATCAAACAACTCACTGACGGACAATACGACTACGGTAGTTTGCAGCTGTTGGGCCGTAAGGGACAGCTACTCGTTACGCGTCACTCGTTGTCACATCCAGATGATTTGTTCGTTCTCACTCCTTCAAAAAAGGAGAAGCGTTCACAAGTGACACAAATAACAGATGAAAACAAACATATCTTTGATCAATTGGCCATTGGAAAAGTTGAAGAGCGTTGGACAAAGACAACAGATGGCAAAGACATGCTCAGCTGGATAGTTCTTCCCCCACACTTCGATGCCAACAAGAAATACCCTACTCTGCTGTTCTGTGAAGGTGGTCCTCAAAGCCCAGTCAGTCAGTTCTGGAGCTATAGATGGAACTTACAAATCATGGCAGCACACGGATATATCGTTGTTGCGCCCAACCGTCGTGGCCTTCCGGGCTTCGGTTCGGCATGGAACGAAGAGATTTCTGGCGATTGGACAGGACAATGCATGAACGATTATCTATCGGCCATCGACGACGCAGCAAACAATCTTCCCTACGTTGACAAAGACCGATTGGGAGCTGTTGGTGCCTCTTTCGGTGGATTCTCGGTTTATTATCTTGCCGGTCATCATGACAAACGATTCAAATGTTTCATCTCTCACGATGGCGCATTCAACCTTGAGAGCATGTACACTGACACCGAAGAGGCCTGGTTCTCCAACTGGGAATACGAAGATGCTTATTGGAACAAAGACCAAACAGCCAATGCAAAGCGCACATACCAAAACAGTCCACATCAGTTTGTTGACAAATGGGACACGCCTATCCTCTGCATACATGGTGAAAAGGATTATCGCATCAACGCCAATCAGGGCATGGGAGCCTTCAATGCTGCCCGTTTGCGCGGCATACCAGCCGAACTACTCATCTTCCCCGATGAGAACCACTGGGTGCTGAAACCGCAAAACGGCATTCTTTGGCAGCGCACTTTCTTCAACTGGTTAGACCGCTGGCTGAAGAAATAATGCCCTTATGCCAAACCCGTCAACTAAAAAAAACTTTAAAACTCAATAACTTAAAAACTCACGATAATGGTTGAAACATTTCAAAAGAAACTGAGCGACTCTCCAGCATGGCGTTGGACAGCCCTCGTATTACTGGCATCGGCAATGTTCTTTGCCTACATCTTCGTTGACATTCTGTCGCCTTTACAAGAATTTTTACAGACCCAACACGGCTGGGATCCTATAGCCTACGGCCGTTTTGCGGGTTCTGAACCATTCCTGAACGTATTTGTATTCTTCCTGATTTTCGCAGGTATCATCCTGGATAAAATGGGGGTGCGCTTCACAGCCATCCTTTCAGGCGCCGTCATGGTGGTTGGTGCTTCCATCAACTATTACGCCCTGACAGAAGGGTTCGAAGCAAGCAGTCTGAAAGTATGGTTTGATAACAATTTGAACCTACCCCTCTCGGCCTGGAATGTTACACCATTTTATGATGGCATGCCAGCCTCAGCCAAACTATCAGCCATCGGATTCATGATTTTCGGTTGTGGTGCTGAAATGGCTGGTATCACGGTTTCGCGTGGTATCGTGAAGTGGTTTAAGGGTAAAGAAATGGCATTGGCCATGGGCATCGAAATGGCTATTGCCCGTGTGGGTGTCGCCGTGGTAGTCATTGCTTCGCCAGCCATCGCCTCTATCCATCCAATCGACGTTTCACGGCCAGTCGCTTACGAGCTTCTTCTGTTGATTATTGGTTTGATATGCTTTATTGTTTATGGTTTCATGGACAAGAAGTTGGATGCACAAGGCGTGGAAGAAGAGAAAGATGATCCATTCAAAGTGTCAGATATTGGAAAGATATTATCACTGAAAATGTTCTGGATTGTGGCTCTACTCTGTGTACTTTACTATTCAGCCATCTTCCCTTTCCAAAAATACGCCATCAACATGTTGCAATGCAACCTTAACTTTACAGCCGAACAAGCCGGTATGGTGTTCTTTGTATTTCCATTAGGTGCCGCTGCCGTCACTCCTTTCTTAGGCAATTTCCTCGACCGCAAAGGCAAAGGAGCATCCATGCTCATCTTAGGCGCCATGCTCATGGTGATATGCCACCTTGTGTTTGCGTTCGTCGTACCAGCCACACAAAGCGTTATCATCACCTACGCCGCCATCATCTTGTTAGGCATTTCGTTCTCATTGGTTCCGGCTGCGCTATGGCCTTCTGTTCCAAAGCTGATTGATGACAAACTCATTGGTTCGGCATACGCATTGATTTTCTGGATTCAGAACATCGGTCTTTACGCCTTCCCAATGATCATTGGTTCTGTGTTGCGTTCATCCAACCCTGGTGTTACCGACCCATTGAAGTACAACTACACCGTACCTATGTTGGTATTCGCCTCCTTGGGCGTGATTGCGCTTATCTTGGGATTCCTGTTGAAAGCCCTTGACAAGAAGAAAGGCTATGGATTGGAAGAACCAAACATTCAAAAGTAGGCGAGACATCGCTGGGCAAGTACGAAACGCTTGCCCATGCGCATGATATCAATTAGTCCCCCTTACCTCAACCCACCTGTAACAAGAAGGGCTCAACTTATTACAGTTGAGCCCTTCTTGGTATATAAATGGTTGCTTGTATCAGAAGCGATAGCCCAGAGTGAGCAACAGCTGGTGGCGCTTGTTGCTAACGCTTACCGCATCGGCATAGTTGTCAATTTTATCCATTTGCAACTTTTTTGTCGCCGTATTTATATAATAATAGTCTCCATAAGCATCCATAAAAGGATGGAAGTCACCGTGTTGAGCACTATACTGGTATGCCAAATCAATGTTAAAATTCTTCATTTGATAGCCTACACCCAACGTAAAACGGTTTGTCGAATCCCAGTTGACATAATCAGTAGCTGTGCTATAATTAGAGCCATACGAATCTACAGTGCCATCTTTGAAGGCATTTGTTTGATACATGGGTGATATATAATTATATCCTGCACGCAAAGCTAAATTGTTGACAGGTCTAAATTCAGCACCTAATTTTACTGTAGAGACACCCTTTAGCGTCTGCTTCGTATGCTCATTCATGTTTGTATCGTTACTACTGGTTTCATAATAGGAATCCGTGTACCAGTCGTACTCACCACCTTCGTTAACACGTGTCTTCATACTTCCATAATCGGTAAAATTATAACTTGCCCCCAAAGCCAAATAATTACCAACCGTATGACCAAAACTGATACCGAAGTTCCAAGGTGTCAAAATCTTAAAGCTATAAGATGCGTTCGTTTTTCCGCCAGTATAGCCATTCTGTATTGATTGTGAAGAGCCAAAGTTGTGCCTTATATAAGCACTCGTGTTGGTAGTCAAGTTGTAAAACGTAGGAGAAGCCAAAGACAAACCAATACGGAAAGGGCTGTTCTCAATCGGCAGGAAGATAGCACCTAATTTAAAATCTACTCCCAAACCTGTTATGGTCTTTTCGTCATGAACCATCAAGGCTGTCAGTGGTTTGTTGGATATATCCACCAAATTCTCGACATACTCGCCAGTTCCCGTGTAATGTACATCATGAAAACCAATGGTTCCACCCAAATAGAAACGAGGACTAATGGCACCACTCATACTTAAATCGTAATTGCCAATGTAGCCTGTATGAGCTCGTTGCATATCATAGCCTGTGGCTGTACTGTATGTAACGGCGTTGTTACGATCCACCATTAGGTTGTTATAGTATAGATTGTCCAATTGCGAGGTGAAAGGATGAGTACCGCGAATCATCCCATTCTCCGTTTTTTCCAAATTAAAGATAGAAGAACCGTCTTCTGCTCTGCGTCCATAAATGGCTTTTAAGAACGACAAAGTATTTTGTGAAGCATTCTTTAAGTCACCTACAGCAGATAAAATGTAATCGAAATTCCGGCTTTTGTGATAGTTCACCGCAAAATTAAATCCATTGTTATCGCCTCTTGGATTACGCATCACATAAACAAATCCCACCTGATCAAAGCTTGCATTCGTAGGCTTGCCCTGCTGAAAAGCAGAGACACCCGGTTGCGACACGAAGCCAAACGACACATCTGTACGTGATTTGCTTATAAATCCCAAACCTGCGGGGTTAGAACTTATCACCGAAATGTCCGCTCCCAAAGCGTCTAACGCCCCACCCATACCCACATAACGTGCAGTACCATTTAGGTCGTTATCTATCAATTTTGTATTCTCATAAGTCTCTTGCGCACCTATTGTTGCAGTTCCCAACAACAATAATGCAGACAGTATATATTTATTTTTCATCTCTATCCTATTATAAATACGCATATCATCTTTTTTATCTCTTTTACATTATCGACGTCCGCCGCCAAAGCTACCACCTCCATGGAATCCACCAGAAGAGCCACGGGCAGGTGTTCCGCCACCAAACGAGCCACCACCAAACGAACCGCTAGACGATCTTGTTGGACCTTGGAAGGTAGGTGTTGTGTTTCGTCTCCCTGAATTGGTAGGAGAATCATGTCTCGAATTTGATCTACGAGAGCCAAAGGTTACCGAGTTGCCTGAAGAATTATACCGGTTGTCATATCCTCGTACATCTCTACCGTAGCGACGGTTACGATTTGGCGAGTCATAACCACGTCCATAAGACGAGCGATAGTTGGAGCGATCATAGTAAGTCAGCGTACCCGTGTGTCCTGTTCTATAAACATACCGCACAGGATAGCCTGCCCATCCATAGTATCTGCTATAATAGTACGGGCTACCCCAACCATATCCATAGTAGCCATACGCATAAGGATAACCATAGCCGCCATACCAAGAACTGTACCAGGGATCGTAGAACCCAGCATAACCATAATACCATGGGTCATACCACGGATCGTAAAAACCCCAACCAGCACGCCAGTAAGGATAGGCTCTCCAACGGTAGCTGCTGTAGAACCACGGATTATAATAGCCATCCCAGCGGCTCATGCGACTTGTATATTCAAAGTCATCACCATCGATCATCGTATCATAATACTTGCCGACAAAAGTGGTGTCGATGTAGGTAGAGTCGGGATAAACCCCTCTACCCTTCTGAAATTCGATGACATCGTTGCCGCGATTGTCCGTTCCTATCTTCTGATAGTGACTCCAATACTTACCATGACGATTATATTCGTCTACATCACGGTTGCTGCCACTATAGGTCACTTCACGATTATTCGTTCGCACCGTTGACTTCTTAGCGGTAGGCAAGTTAGACGGAAGAATGTACATATCGTCCTGTGCCAACATCTTATAGGGCATCATTCCCAACAATAGGGTGAATAATATGAGCTTTTTCATCTTGTTACTCCTTTCTATTATATGCTTTTCCACAATGCAAATATATCAAATATGTTTATGCAAATATAAGGAAATTCCCTAACTATGGATAGGTTTTTCCCTATTTTTTATACCTTTGTGGCATCTTTTACGTTAAGAATATGAAATATAAGATAGCAGACTTTAAAATAGCCTGTACGACGGAGCTTACGCAAATTGCCAAAGACCTGTTACCCGATTTGATGGGTGAAATAGGTTTTGAGTCGTTTGAAGACACTCCCGATGGACTCAAAGGATACATTCCCGCAGATTTGCTGGACACCAACAGCTTGAAGCAAGTGCTTGACACCTTTCCCGTAGAAGGTGTCAACATCACTTACACGCTTTCCGACTCAGAAGACAAAAACTGGAACGAGGCTTGGGAAAACACGGGGTTCGCACCCATCAACATTGACAACCAAGTGCTGGTTTATGATGCAAGGGCTGGGAAGAAACCCGCAGGTGACTCGCTCATCAACATCGGAATCGAAGCGAAACAAGCCTTTGGCACGGGAACTCACGAATCTACCCGAATGATGATTGGAGCCATGCTACAGCTGTCACTGAAGGGAAAGCGGGTTTTGGACTGTGGATGCGGCACGGGGATTTTGGGCATTGCTGCTCTTAAACTGGGCGCAGAGGCGGTCGTTGGCTTCGATGTCGACGAGTGGAGTGTGGAAAACACCCAACACAATGCTGCTATCAATCAGGTTGACAACATCGAGGTTTTCCATGGTGACGCACACGTTTTATCGCATGTGTCGGGGGTATTTGACGTGGTGTTAGCCAACATCAACCGCAACATTCTTCTGAACGACATGCCCACTTATCTGGAAATGATGAATGCTGGCTCGATATTGATTATCAGTGGCTTTTATGAGGAGGATGTAAAACTGCTTGACGAAAAAGCCAACTTATTGGGATTAGTAAAGACAAGCCAAAAAACAGATAACCACTGGTGCTGCTTGACATTTATCAAACAGTAATTATCTAGTCGTCCCTCAAAAATACGCTATCGCATTTTTAATATAAACCTGCGGGATGAATTGGTGGTGAAAATTTAATTTCCGTTCTACACAACACCATATTATCACATTTTCAATAAGGTACAAAAGAAGCCTCATGGTTCTTTTGAAGTTGAATGCGGCTCAGCTGCAAGCATTACATTGAAGGAATCTCCGAAGAGTCCCCCGTAGGAGTTCCTCCTTAACCGATGGTCTGCCTTGCAGTGTCCCTATGACAGACTCAATTCCTGGCCAATTGTGGAAAGTTTGTGCTTTTTGCTCTTGGCGAACCGTGAGTCTGCCCTCTTTTCACTTACTGATATATTATTGACAGGCAAATAGTTAAATATTCTTCAAGGAACGTCTAAATATTGACGCAAACTAGCTGTAAGCGATGGCATTCCCTCTATTCCGATGTCGTCCATTTTCCAGTTAGAATTTTCCTGTCTCATGGTGATATGAGCCATTTGATCAGAATTTTTATATGCCGGATCAATAATTCTCACACGAACCTGCGCAACGTTATCGCCATTAGAGTCTTGACTTAGCTCTACGGCTTCCACTTCTGCTCGTATATCAATGGAAGGATCTTGACTTTGTGTGAAAAGATCATAATCGATGAAGCCAATCTCGTTTTGATTGTAAATCTTATCATACTCCATTACTTTGTTCCATAATTCCTTCAGAATATCGGTACTATAAGCATTGATAGTTATAGACTGGTCACCAGAATTGAAAGCACTCTTGTACATTTTCAATACTACTTGCTTAACATCATTTTTCATATCAGAAGCACCTAAGTCATATGTGTCATCAGAAACGGCAACGGAATCTACTAATGTAAGTGAATCTGATGTTTCTGTATTAGTTGGGTCTGTAATCATGTTATCAAATGGCGTTGTTCCGTTACGGTTAAACATACCTCCTATTCTTAAAGCACTAAAGAAAATTAATATTGCCATGACTATCCAAAAAATGAGATCTGTATTGGATCGTACCACGAAATTTCGGTCTTCTTCATTCGTTATTTCTTCTTTCTTACAATATAGGACGAGAAGCCATATCGCTCCAATCACCGGAATGACACTTATCAAGATCCACCACCCACTCTTGTTGATAGAGTGCAATCTGCGAACCTGCAAAGCGATTGCCGGGATGGCAAGTCCTAATGAAACCAGACTTGTGACGATGAAGAACCAATCACCTAAGATTATATCTACTGCAACAGCCCCTATGAATACGAGCATGTAGTATAAGCACCCTAACCAGAAACGCTCACGACTTATGGTAGAGCTGAAATCAAGATACTTCCCTATGAACTGCTTAACAAAGTAGTTGTAGAAAAATCCGTCCTTGATGTCATCATGAAGGAGTGTATCATCGTCGGTGCTGCTCGTATCATCAGGTGAAAGAAGGGTGCTGGTGACAGGTGTCTGCTGTGAAGTGGATGCAGTGACTTTTTGCTCTGTATCCTCATGTTTGTCCATGACAAGTGGGTCAGACTTGGTGGCAGGGGAAGGTTCCCCTTGCTGTTCTTCCCTCTCGTGAGGGATAATCATGCCATGTTGTAAGGGTTCGTTGCAATATGGACAAACCGTTGTATCCTCCGGAATAAGTTCAGAACAAGCCGGACAGGGTATCATCTTTACTGGTTCTTCCTTTTCCGCTTTCTCCGTAAGCCATTCTCCGCAATATCTACATTTCTTAGCGACGGCTTTTATTTCTTCACCACAATAGGGACATGTCTTAGTCTTATCATTCATTTTGAAAGTATTGATTTAGAATTGTTAATTATTTAATAGTTTGTCATAGAACTCCTTTCCACCATCTTTTGTGAGCATAAAGTCATCCCAATCTACACTTGCGAAAGTCATTCCTAATACGCCAAAACCAACGTTGACTCCATCGGGATGTTGTCTGTTTACTATAGAAATAGTATTCCAAAACCAATGCTTCTCTATGCTTATGGTATTATATTGCTCGAAGGTTTTATCTATGTCTTCATTGACTGATTCTGAGTCTAATGCCATGGCACCCAATGCTCCTAACCCTGGAATGATTAAATCGCCCCAGGAGGCAACCTCGTCTTGTACTGCCTCGTGAACTCCGTCTAATACTTCGTTATAGAGTTTTCCTTCATCAGGTATTGTAAAATGTGCAATAAGTAAAAACACAACTATCCAAATGCTTTTAGCAGCGAAATCAATAATTACTCTTTTCACTTCAGGGTCCATTTCATCACTGCCAGTATCTGTATCTCCGTCTTCACATGCAGGCTCAGGCACAACTGGTTCTGTGTGAGAGTTTGGCTGAGATATGGCAATATCCTTTACCAGCCATTCTCCACAATGCCTGCATTTCTTAGCTGTCGCAAGAATTTCCTCTCCGCAATAGGGACATTTTTTTGTGCTGTTCATCATTCGTTAAATTTACTGTGGAATGCCGGGAAATGGAATAACAAGGCAACGACGCCAGCTACAAGTCCACCTGTCATGTCATAAGCTGCATAGCCAATACAAAACCAGGTGACGATAGCACCCAGACAATAAACTATTCTAAGTATCTGGAAACTCATCAGTATCGTAAATATAAAGTAAGCTATCAGCGCTTGCCACCATTTCCAATCATAAACGTACCATAACAAACCGCCTAACAGTAAGGATTCTATCGACAACAAACAGCTCGTTATGGAAGAGTAGCCTTCAACAACCTCTTCTAAAGTCTCATTGCCTTCAGAGTCATCATCTGCTGGAACAGAAGCAGGCTGAGGAGTTAGGGCGCCAGTCTTTATGTCGTAAGCTTTTCTGTCTTTATAACTAAACCAGGTTCCGCAATGCTTGCATTTCTTCGCATCAATGTTTACCCATTCGTCGCAGGCAGGGCACTTCTTCTCAAGCCAGTTTCCACAATGCTTGCATTTCTTAGCCACTGCCAGGATTTCAGAGCCACAGTATGGGCATATTTTTGTTTCTTCCATGTCCGATGTGTTAAGTATAAGCCTTTCCTGCTTCCTACCTGCATTTTTATTAACAGATAGGAAGTCAAGAGGGGCATGTCATGGTTTATGAAGACTTGTTACTGGCCTTCCAACGTGTTCAGCTTGTAGGTAGGATAAAGCCCCTCTCCATCAATCGTCACGCTTTGTCCTTCGATTGTAAGGGTACATTCTCTTGGCTCTGAGTAACCTTGCATGGCAGCATTGACTATAGCTGCATACTTCTCATCTTGATTGGTGATAGAGGCATTGTCGGGGTCGAACGTAAAGGTTATCTTATCACCCGACACCTCCCACTTAAAGGGAACGGAAATCTCTTCTTCCCCATTGCTGTAAATTGCCGTTTCCATTCCCGTACCATCCTCATCCAACATACAGCTCCAACTTTCATAATCCCCCGTGCCGGAATAAAGGCCAGCTATCTCTGACAGCTGTATGGCGGAATTCGTCTTCTTGGAATTACATGAAACAATTGTGAGCAATGCGATGACTGCGATTGACAAAATACTTAGTTTTTTCATAATGATATTGTTTTGGTTAAAAATTAATCAGTCTCTTCAATGATGGCGTCGCGCAAAAATTTGTATTGTATCCAGCTGAAAGCGAAAGAAACCAGCGCGAAATAAAAAACATTATTTTCATCATCGCCGATAAAGGGGAGTATCACTAATGTGGCTATTGCGGCCACTTCGGCTGCCAACATGGCTATTCCTGCATTTCTAATGGCATTTGTATACTTGACGACAAGAACTATGCTAAAGACCACTTCGGCAGTGAAAAGGTTAATAACCAGCACGTCTATCACAACATTATCCTTGACAATTTCTGATAATGACAGTGCGATAGAGAGAATGATAAAAAAAGTCTGAGGACGACCTGTCGCCTCCAACCGTTTCATGAGTCCATACCAAAGGCCTATTGCCCCCACTGCTTCGATGATGGCAGCAACCGTGGGGGTGATGCCTATTGACTGTATAAAGCCAAGCGCATAAATCACAATACCTGTCTTTAGTCCGCTATGTGGCTCACCTGAAAAGTCAGGACATATAGCCAAGGCACCGAACAAGGCGCCTGCTACGGCGATGATGAATGACAACTGGGTGATTCCTCTCAGATTCTCTCCCACGCCATTTGACTCGTCGTCTTCTGTTTCAATGGGCTGTGCAACGGGTTTAGGCCTCAACGTGCCGTCGGATGCCAATGCCGTCTGGCTTGCATCTGGTCTGGGTACGATCCATTGCTTGCAATGCTTGCATTTTTTCGCTGTCGATAATATTTCTTCCCCACAAAATGGGCAGCGTTTCGTATTTGTATCCATATATAATCAATGTTTTTCGAATAATTCGTCCGTTATGGTGACAGCGGTGTAGACATTTTCACTGGTCTCCTTTCCAGAATACAAATACTTCTCAATGCTTCGTCTTAAACTTTGTTCTTTCATTGCCTTAAATTCGGTTTTAGTTATCAATATAATACAAAAGTGGCAAGCTGCCTCATATAGGCTTACGAGAGAGGTGTGAACCCAAACCCACACTTTCTCAAAGTAAGGCTCTGGTAAAACCCAATAACAAAGAAAACATGAATGAGGAATCCACACCCTATGCAGGTGTGAACTCGCCCAGACAGCTCTTCGTTCAATGTTATTTTGTTGAATTTACCAGATTCTACTTTTTGAACTTCGGTGTCAGTACGTGTGCACAAGTTTCTCTCGTGACTTTATGCTTGCAAATATAAATAAAAAAAGCATGGCAAGCAACAAATCCAAGAGGAAAAAGTGTGGTTATTCCTCATTTTTTCAAAAAAAAGGCATTGATATGTAAATTGATGTAAGAATTGAAACATATTGACTGACAAACCATGGCAAACAACATGAAAACAATCAAGTAAATTTAGGAAAGTACAAAGCATTGACTTTGAATCCCAAAAGCATTGACTTTGACCATCAAACCCAATGCTCTTGCCACCCAAACCCAATGCTCTTTGTCTTTTCCTAAAATAGCTGGACGGTTTTTAGTTGGTTATTCGAAATTACTTGTCCATATTTTTCAAGGATATTTTTTTACTTATCAATCCCCTTTTTGAGACTCAAAGGCATGAGAAATCGTTGAACAATGGGCATGAAAGAGCGTTGAGTGCGTCAAGCTATTTGACACACACCAATGTTCACCAAGTTACCTTTTGGCGGCCAATGGTCATCTGCTTCAAATCGTAAAATGAGCCGTTGTAGACATTCAAGTCAACGAATCCTTTGATACCAGGCAGTTTTCCGGCATCGGTATGCTGCCAGAATTTCCACTTGCCTTTATAAGTCACCTTCTCAACATAGTAATGGGCTATCCAGTAGGGATAATCATCAAAGACGGGTGCGCCCAGATATTCGTCCTTAAATTTATAATAGGTATAAATCATAGGCTTCACATGGTACTTGTCTTCAACGATGTGCAGCCAGGTGAGGATATCTCGCTGAAAGTCTTCCACGCTTTGATCCTTAGGTTTGTGTTCAACATCCAAAACCGGTGGCAGGTCACCATCTTCCAGATGTACCTGCTTTAAGAAATAGTATGCCTGATCTCTGGCCGACGAATGGTTGCTCCAAAAGTGGTATGCCCCCCTGATAAAGCCATGCTCGCGTGCATTATAAAAGTTGTCGTTGAAATTGTCATCCAGTTTGTCGGCACCCTCTGTTGCCTTGATCATGACAAACCTGAGCGGACACCCTCCTATCATCCCATTGCGCAACAGTTGCCAATTGATGTCACCTTGATAGTGAGAGATGTCGATACCATGTATCTCATAACCTGCGGGATAGTCGGCATCACCATAAAGTGCGCGCCACCTGAACCCAGTAGGACTTACAAAAAACTCATAGAATGCCCACATATAGAGTAGCGCAAAGATAATGCCCCCAACCCAAACGGCCCGTCGGGGACATCTACCGAAGAATCGTGTGCGTTTCTTTCTGACTCGCTTTCTTCTTTTTCTTGTTGGCATTGAATGATGAAATTGAAAAAGAGAATCTGCCATGCAATACGTAACCGAACTACATCAGCAGACTCTCTTTAGGCTGGTTCTATAAATTAGCTTTGTTAGATTTTGAGCTTATTTTTGAGGTCAAAATGCAAGAGAGTGAAGGAGTGTAGCGAGCTACACGACTGAACGAACTTACATTTTGAACCAAAAAGAAGCCAAAAGATAACAAAAC
>JAQYPT010000058.1 GCA_028726625.1 Prevotellaceae bacterium
CAACAGGTAAAGTGGAGGGTATTAACAATAAGATAAAAGTGATGAAACGCAATGCATACGGATTTAGGGATGAACGATATTTTAAACTAAGGCTATATGCACTACATGACTGTCGTATCACTCGAAAAGTCGGATGAACCATAATTAGTTTATACCCCAAGGCTTGGCTATGAAAATGAGCGAACAGGATTTTTTTGTTTCGTTTATTCTTTTACAGGCTGTTATTTCATGAATTTTCTCGTAAGCGTTTTTTATCTTGTTCATAGTGCTATGGAAGTACTGGTGGGGGAGGGTATGGTAATCGGCTTTTTTTTGTCGGGTAGTTCTTGCTCAATGGTAAAAAAAATATTACTTTTGCATAAAATAGGCTGCACCTCAGCAATTCAAACAAGTTTGATTGCCTTCGGTTTGCACTATTTTTGCATAAAATAGGCTCTACCTCTACAAAATAAACAAACTTACTTTGTAATCGGTTGGCATTTTTTACAGATAAATCAATCAACAAAGAGACGTTATGGAAAAGAAATTGAAACCGGCAACCCTCTGCATCCGCGGAGGATGGAAGCCACAAAACGGAGAACCCGTTCACCCCCCTATTTATCAGAGTACTACTTTTAAATACGATAACACCGAGGAGATGGCACAGCTCTTCGATTTGAAGAAATCGGGCTACTTCTACACCCGTTTGGCCAACCCCACCAACGATGCTGTAGCACAGAAGATAGCTGCTCTCGAAGGAGGCGTGGGCGCCATGCTCACTTCGAGCGGACAGGCCGCCAACTTCTACGCCGTGTTCAACATCTGCGAGGCTGGGTCGCACATCGTGGCCTCCACCGAGATCTATGGCGGCACGTTCAACCTCTTTGGCGTGACGATGAAGAAACTGGGCATCGACTGCACCTTCATCGACCAGGAGGCATCGGAAGAGGAAATACAGAAGGCTTTTAGACCTAACACGCGCGCCATGTTTGGCGAAACCATCTCCAACCCGGGATGCCGCGTGCTGGATATCGAGAAGTTTGCGCGCATCGCCCATCGCAACGGCGTGCCGCTCATCGTGGATAACACCTTCGCCACACCCATTAACTGTAGGCCTTTCGAGTGGGGATGCGACATCGTGACCCACTCTACCACCAAGTATATGGACGGACATGCGGCCACCGTAGGAGGAGTGGTGGTGGACAGCGGAAACTTCGATTGGATGGCGCATGCTGACAAGTTCCCCAGACTGTGCATGCCCGATGACTCGTACCACGGATTGACGTATGCGAAGAATTTCGGCAAGATGGGCTACCTCACCAAGTTGGTGGCACAACTCATGCGCGACCTTGGCTCCATCCCATCGCCGCAGAACGCCTTCTTGCTCAACTTAGGTCTGGAGACGCTGCACCTGCGCATGGCCCGTCACTGTCAGAACGCTCAGCGCATTGCCGAGTTCCTTGAGGCAGATGAGCGCGTGGCATGGGTTCACTACTGCGGACTGAAGAACGATGCGCATTATTCATTAGGACAGAAATATCTGCCGGGCGGGTCGTGCGGCGTGATAGCCTTCGGCCTGAAAGGCGACCGCGAGACGGCAGTGAAGTTCATGGACTCGCTGTGCCTCATCAACATCGCCACCCACGTGGCCGACAGCCGCACCTGCGTGCTGCATCCCGCCAGCCACACCCATCGCCAGCTGAGTGACGAGCAGTTGCGCGCCTCAGGCATCGACCCCACCCTCATCCGCCTCTCTGTGGGCATCGAGGATGTGGATGATTTGCTGGATGATATCAAGCAAAGTCTAGGATAAAAAATAATTCCTAGGAATCCTAGGGGTACTAGGAAAACTAGGACCCCTAGGTATTCTAGGAAAACTAGGACCCCTAGGGATTCTAGAAAATCTAGGAAATCTAGGTATTCTAGGAAATCTAGCGAAAGCCTATTCCTCAAAAAAATATTCCCTGGGTGCCTTGCGGCCCCAGGGAATATTTTACTTCTTTTTCTTTTCGGATAAAATCAAAGGAATGCCTTGTCGGAAGGTTTCCTTCTCCTGTCCTTGTTCGAGGATGACAGCCTGCACAATCTGCATAATCATATTTGCCTGTCCCTCCTTCTCATTGTAAACACCGATCGAACCGGGGATGTTGTAATAGAATGCCACCTCATACTTCTTGCTCTTCCCATGGTCATCCAACTGGTAGGTCAACCGGGTGGGCTGTATGACAAAGGCTACGGGCGACACGCTATAAAACCCGATGTTGCACTTCAAATCTTGGTCGGGTGCAGTGAGCAGTAGTTTCCGCAAATCGGTGTTGGTCACGTTCTCCGCCAAGGCTTTTGCTGGGAAGTTGTGAATGACCATCGTGCTGTCTGTCGTCAGCGACCACGAGATATCCAGCGTGTCAGTGCGGTCAGCGGCACTCTTTATCTCACGCTGCGGATAAATCAGTTTGCCGGTATGCTTACCCTTCACCTTCGCAAAAGCCAATTGAACCTCTTCTTTCGTGATCTTCACTTGGTTGTCTTCGTTGGAACCAAGACAAGAGGTTAACGAGGTTGCACCCAGAGTAAGACATGCCGCTAACAGCCATGTCAACTTTACATTTTTCTTCATTTTCTTCATTTTTTTTGTTTGTTAGAATTATCATTGTTTGTCAGCAAAGCAACCCATGTCTTGACCGTGTTTATGACAAGTATGCGTTACTTCTGAAAAATAAACAACGAACAACGTAAAACATTGCATGAACAAATGTTAAATAACGTAAATGGTGCCCCGTTTTGTTCTCTTTGGTGTTTTCTATTCGGTAGTTTCCTCGTCGTTTTCTTTCTTTTCGGGTGAGAAAATGGTCTCAAAGTCGGTCATGTCGTTCTTCACAAGAATGTCGTACCATTGCAGCAATTTCTTGATGTCGCTGTCGTGCACGCGGTCTTGATCGAATGACGGTAGCACCTTGGCGAAATATTCGCGCAGTTGTTTGCTGTCGGCTTTCTTATAGTTGAACGACACCAACTTGTTCTGTTCCTGTCCGCCCACGCCCTTGAATACCTGCCACAGTGGTACGTCGTCGGCGTCGGTGTACATGGCGATGTCGCCCAGATTGGTGACCCTGTCGGTGTAGAAGGCCGGCATGCGGCGATGTGTTTCGTCGAGCGATTCGACAATGAGGTTCATTTTTCCGCGTGACACCAATTTATAAAGTCCTGGTTTACCTGCGATTGAAAGAATTGTTTCCATTGTTATTCGTTAATTTTCGTTTGATAGATGATACATGTACCACCCCGCAACCCTGTACACCTTATATTATAGGATGTGGTTGCGGTGCAGTAGTTCTAAAATTTTCTCTATTTGTTGGGATAAATTAGCTTTTCCATCGTTGACGAGTTCCACGTCACTCAGTCGGACCATCTCGTCTTGTGGCATCTGACTATTGATCCACGCCGTGGCCTTTTCGCGGCTGATAGCATCACGAAGCATGATACGTTCCACGCGAATCTGCAATGGTGCCGTGACGCATATCACCATGTCGGGCTTGATGCGGCGGTCGAAATGAGCGTCAAACAAGATGGCGCTCTCAACCCATTGCAACGGCGATTGTAGAAAGTTGATAGCCACAGCGGGGTGAACGATGTTGTTAACCGCTTGCTTATTGGCCTCTGACGCCAAGAGGAACTGGGCGAGCACCGACTTCTGAAGATCCGCTCCCTCGTACACATCCGGTCCCACCAGTCGTGTGAGTTGTTGCCGCAGCTGACCATCTTCTAGCATGAGTCGTTTGGCCGCTTCATCACAGTCGTAGACGATGATGCCGTGCTGCCTGAGCAATTGACAGACAAAACTCTTGCCCGACCCGATGCCACCCGTGAGGGCGACAATACTTTTCCTGTTGTTCATCGCACCGTTGGTTGCATGGGTGGTTATTGTTGTTCGACGAGATAATCCACCTGGCTCATTTCCAACCGCGCCTGTCGTACCTCAGCAGGGACGGTTTTTAGGTGCAAAGCGCATTTGTCTGATGGGTTTGCCTGCAGCTCGTTGTAGTCGACCACCACCTCGAATTGTTTTTCATTGATTTTCCTAAATGCCGTAACACCGATGTTGAACAGCACCTTTGCTTTGGTTGGGAAGGTGCGCAGGGTTTTACCTTTTGGCATGTTGATGGCCTTGATGGGCACCTCGATGCTCTCTTCGGTGAGGATGTCGGGGAAGAGCCCAATCTTTACCTGCTCCGGGACCGTCTTTACGCCAATGATTTTCTGCAAGTTGACCTTTCGAATCAGCGTGTCCGTGAAATTGGTGATGTTCAGTTTCTCGGTCAGGATGTATGTCAGACTGTCAAGCTTGCTTTGCTGTGCGTACACCGTTACCTTTTCAGGCCAGAAGCTCACGCGCGCCAGGTAGTAGTTCTTGGCAGGTGTCATGGTACCGTTCATGCGTACTGGCAAGGTTTTCGACTGTCCGAAATTGAAGAAGAATCTCAGTTGGTCGGGCTTCAATGCGGTGATTCTGGAAGAAGTGGCCAGTCGTTGGTACAAGATGTTCTGCACGTCGGCCAGGGGTACACTTCCTCTACCTGTACTTTCGTTGGCGTAGGTAGAAAAGTTGAGGTTGATGGGTCGTAACCGTCTGCCCGTAAAGTCGCTCATGAAGGCAAATCCTTTGTCGCGTACCGTCATGATGACGGTGTCGGGCATGTTGGTGGTGATGATGATGTTTTTGGGCACGTTGACCAAGCGTATGGGCACGGGAATCTCTTTTTCGTACATCTCATCGAGCGTCATGGAAAGCCAAAACGCCGCACTGAGAAATAGGAAAAACAAAAACACCAGGAATCGCTTGGATACCAAGTCGAGCAAGAAATTCCTGATGGGTGCGGTGATACGCTTGAGCTGCTTGAGCATGTGCGATTGCGGTTAGGCGTTGGTTGTGTTCTGCGAAGCCGCGTCGGCATAAAGAAAGTTGCGGTCTACCTGTACGGTGACGCCGCGCGCGATTTCAACGTCCACCTTGTTTGTGGTGAGGTCAATGCGCTTTACGGTGCCGTAGATGCCGCCGTTGATGATTACCTTTGAACCTTCCTGCAAAGCGTTTTGGAAGTTGCGTATCTCCTTTTGTTTCTTTTGTTGTGGACGAATCATGAACAGCCACATGATAGCCAGCATGGCTACCATGAAGATGAGCATGCCTGTTCCGCCGCCTGCTGCTTGTGCAGCTAATAGTAGTGTTGTCATATTTGATTGATTAATTAATTTGTATTTCTATTTTGTCTATTCTTGTCCTTCGGTCGGTTGCTCTGTATCAGGAGTTTTCTCTCTCTTGGCAGATCGGCGCTGCTTGGGTTCGGGCATGGGTTTGAGCATTTTGCCTGTTGAGATAAGGTGGCGTGCAATGGAGTCGAGCATGCCGTTGATGTATCCGCTGCTCTTTGTGGTACTGTAACGCTTGGCCTGGTTGACGTATTCGTAAATCGTCACCGAGACGGGGATGTTCGGGAACGTGAGCATCTCGGCGATAGCAATCTGCATGATGACCACGTCCATGTAGGCCAACCGTGAGAAGTCCCAGTTGCGGCTGGTCTCGCTCATGTACAGCTGGTAGGTGTCGGCATTGAGGATGGTGGCGCGGAAGAGTTTGGTGGCGAAGTTGCGGTCTTCCTCGTCCTTGTATTCGGGCAAGATTTCCTGGTTGGCCTTGTTGGCCTGGTCGAACCGCCTGATGGTTTTCAGCACGAAGGTGTCTACTACCTCTTTGTCATCGTTCCAGTAGAGGCTCTTCTCCTCGAGCAGGGCATCCAATTCGGGATTATCCTGAATGAGCAGTTTGTACAGCTTGCGCCATACCTCGCGGTCGGCCTCATAACTGTCGTCCGTGTCGGCCATGTATGCTTGGTAGGTTTCCGACTGCTCAATCTGGTTGCATATCTTTCGGATGAACTCAACGTCATCATCCCAGGTCAGTTTCTGTTCTTCGATGAAGTCGTTGAGCATCTTGTTCTCTTCCAGCTGAATGGCAAACTTGTTGAAGGCGAATTTTTGTGAAGGCATCTCCGTTCCTTCCCTTTCGGCTTTCTGCGTATTTACCTCCACTCTGTGTCGCTCTTCACGCGAGATGGCCACGATGAGTTGGAGCAGATAGATGTACAAATGGTATGCTTTGGAGAGGCAGAAAAGCAATTCTTTCTCTGCGTTATCCATGTTGTGATTGCCATTCTGGTAGTAGGCGTAGGTTAACTGGACTATCTTGGTCCTGATTATTTCGCGATTGATCATCCTTGTGTTCTTTCTATATTTATCATGCAAATGTAGCCTTTTTTTACATGACATGCAAGCAATCTTTCTGGATAATAGCAATTTTTTACAGAAACTTTGCATATCTCAGATAATTCAAGTAACTTTGCAGCGCTTTTTTGAGCGCATCAGTGACGCCGACGCATGTCGTAAAAGTAGGGGAGAGGAGCCATGCTCCGCCTGTCGCTCTTACTGACAGCATCGGCCAAGCAGGAGAGTCCTGCGTCTCTGTGTGATGGCGAATTAAGGCAATGAATGTTCAACAACTTAATTTAGAGTAACACATTATGAAAGAGATTAATGTATCAGGTAAGAAGCGTCAAGACCTTGGAAAGAAAGCTTCTAAACAATTGAGAAAAGAGGGTTACGTGCCTTGTAACCTTTACGGTGCAGCACAGGCTGACGGCAAACCGGCAGCGTTGGCTTTCGCGGCTCCCATGTCAGAGTTGCGCAAGGTGGTGTACACACCGCATATCTATGTAATCAACCTCAATATTGATGGCGAAAGTCATACCGCCATCTTGAAAGAACTGCAGTTCCATCCTGTGACGGACGCACTGCTCCACGTTGACTTCTGCGCTGTGAACGACCAGAAGCCTATCACCATCGGTATTCCGGTGAAGTTGGTTGGATTGGCACAGGGTGTACGCGATGGTGGACGCATGAACCTGTCTATCCGCAAGGTGAATGTTACCGCTCCTTACCAGCGTATTCCAGAACATCTGGACATCGACGTTACCAACTTGAAAATCGGCAAGAGCATCAAGGTGGGTCAGCTGAATTTTGAAGGACTGGAAATGGCTACATCGAAGGATGTCGTGGTATGCTCTATCAAGATGACACGTGCCGCTACCATGTCTACCGACACTGAAACAGCTGAAGAGGGTGAAGCAGCCGCTGAGGGCGAAGGTGAAGGCGAAGCTGCACCAGCAGAGGCTTAATCAGCCCGTGATAGTCACGATAGTTTAATCAATGGACAAATACTTGATTTGTGGACTGGGAAACCCGGGTGCTGAATACGCGGGAACCCGCCACAACACTGGATTTATGGTATTGGACGCTTTTGCCAAGGCGTCCAATATCGTTTTTGAGGATAAGCGTTATGGCTTCGTGGCCGAAACCAGTCTGAAGGGTCGCAAAATCATCTTGCTCAAGCCCACCACGTTTATGAACCTCAGCGGTAACGCTGTGCGCTATTGGCTCAACAAGGAAAACATTGATCAGCGGCGCTTGCTTGTGGTTTCAGATGATGTGGCCTTGCACCTAGGCGAGTTCCGCCTCAAAGGTAGTGGCAGCAATGGCGGCCACAACGGACTGGGACATATCCAGCAGCTCATCGGCCAAAACTATCCCCGTCTGCGCATGGGCATTGGCAACGAGTATCCGCGTGGCGGACAGGTAGACTGGGTGCTCGGTCACTATGATGAGGCTGACATGCAGGTTCTTCAGCCTGCCATCGACACGGCGGTGGAAATCATCAAGAGCTTTGTCCTGGCTGGTATCGACATCACCATGAACCAGTTTAACCAACAGGGGAAAAAGAAAGGGGGGGAATAGGGCCAATAGGGCCAATAGGGCCAATAAGCCTAATTAGCCCAATAAGCCTAATTAGCCCAATAAACCCAATAATTACTATGACAGAAACTACCTCCACCTCTCCCAACCTTCGTGTCAAGGACACCGGGTCGGCGCGCATTGACAAGTGGCTCTGGGCGGCTCGCATCTTCAAGACCCGCACACTGGCTTCCGATGCTTGCAAGAACAATCGTGTGAGCATTAATGGGGTGAACGTGAAGCCAAGTCATGTCATCAAGCCCGGCGAAACGATTGATGTCAAGAAACCGCCCATCACCTATTCGTTCAAGGTGCTCAAGACCGTCGAACAGCGAGTGGGGGCTAAATTCATTCCGCAGATTTACGAGAATGTCACCGATGCCAAGCAGTACGAACTGTTGGAGATGAGTCGAATCAGTGGATTTGTAGACCGCGCTCGTGGAACCGGACGCCCCACGAAGAAAGACCGTCGTAGCATGGATGCCTTCATCCGTCCAGCTCTCTTTGGATGGGATGATGATGAATGGGATGAAGATGATGACGATTAATGAGGCGCAAGTGCCAAAAACGATAACAGCATGACAGAATCAACCACCACCACAACATCCCCCTCACGCCCCTGTAACGTTGCCATCTTTGTTTCCGGCAGCGGTACTAACTGCGAGAACATCATTCGCTATTTTCAAGATTCACCGCTGGTGCATGTCGCGCTGGTGTTGAGCAACAAGTCAGATGCCTACGCCTTGGTGCGTGCCGAAAGGCTGAACGTTCCTACCGTTGTCGTACCCAAGGCCGAGTTTGGCAAGGCCGATGAGGTGTTGAAGCTACTTGATGAGCATCACATCGATTTCATCGTGTTGGCTGGGTTCTTGCTGATGATTCCCGACTATCTCATCCAGACTTACCACCGGCGCATGATTAACCTGCATCCTGCTTTGCTGCCCAAGTTTGGCGGCAAGGGCATGTACGGCCACCATGTGCACGAAGCGGTGAAGGCCGCTGGCGAAACCGAGACAGGTTTCACCGTTCATTGGGTTAGTTCGGTATGCGATGGTGGAGAGATCATCGCTCAGTTCCGCACCTCACTTTTCCCATCTGATAGTGCCGACGATATTGCGGAGAAAGAGCACCAACTGGAGATGAAGCATTTCCCGCAAGTGATTGAGCAGGTTGTTGGGGAATTCTTGGGAGAGAATAGGAATAGTGGGAGTTAGCAGGAGTAACTTGGAGTTAGCGGGAGTTAACGGACATTAGCTTTGCAAATAAATCACTTGTTTAGCAACGCTATTGTCCGTTAACTCCCGCTAACTTCTATTTACTCCCCATTAACTCCCGTTACCTCCCATTAACTTGATTGGCAACACTAATCTCTACCAGTGTCTGCCGCCATGAACGCCCCGGTTGCTCCGGCCGCTGTAGCGCTGACAACCACCAAAGGAACCTCCTCTTTCACGCAAGCCTTGGCGTGCTTGGCGGCCCCCAAAGATGTTCAATCGATAAATCACATGCAGCATGGCATAGCTGTTGATGCTGTTGTATTCGGTGTCGCTGCGCCGCATGGCATCAATGGACCTACTGAAGTTGCTCTGATTGTTCAGGATGTCGTAGAACTGCAACGACAGTGTGAGGTTGCGCTGTTTCAGCAGACTCTGCGACAACTGCACGTTCCACACCAGCTCGTTGGTGTTCATGGCCTGGTCGTTGTAGCCACGACGACTGTTCTCGTGCAAGTCGGTCGACAGACTGGTTCCCCACGGAGCCGTCAGGTTCACGTTGATACCGTATGAAAAGCGCCATGTGTCCAGATTGCTTTGCTTTTGCAGTTGGTTGCGCGTGTGGTCATAGTTCACCGATCCATTCAGCTCTACTTCCAGCCATTCGTTGCGGAAACTCATCCCCAGACGCTCGTTAACCGATAGCGACCGTGTGGTGTTCTTCTGCGAGTCGGCGTTGCGGTTGAGGCTGATGTACCCCACACGGTTGTTGTATCCCAGAGAGGTCCACGTGTTGATGTTCCACACTCCCGCGGTGTCAATTGAGCAGTTGTACATCAGTCCGCCATTGGCATTCCAGTTGCCGTTGATGTTTTCTGGCCGCGTTGTTCTTCCACCCGTTTTCTCATCGTAAGTCACCTTTTGACTGATGCTGTTGCGCGTGTTGCCATAGTGCAGAAAGCCCATGATGCCTTGCTGATGGCTTTTGATGTAATTGTTGTAAAACAGGCGGAAGCTGTTGGTGAACGATGGCTTCAGTCCTGGGTTTCCCCTGGAGATGTTCAGTGGGTCGCTGTCGTCATAAATGTCCAACAGTTCTGAGATACCCGGTTGCGTGGTGTAGCCTCGGTAGTTGATGCGCAGGTTGCTCACGTCCGAGAAGCGGTAACGAAAGTCCAGGGTGGGGGTCATGTTGGTCACGGTGCGGGTTGTGTCGGCATCCACTCCTTGATAGCGCTGGGTGAATTTCGACTTCTGCGGCTGTACCATCAGTCCCACGTTGAAGTCGTACTTGGTACGAATCATGCGGAAACCCAGGTTCACCTCGTGCGTATAATTTTGGTATTGCGAAAAACGACTCAGGTCTTCATCCAGATACGTCTCGTAGGGATGTTCCAATCTACTCAGATAACTGTTCCAGTTGCGGTACACAGGACTGAGACCGGCGAAGAAGTCCTCGCCCAGATTGCTGAAGTCGTAGGTAGAGCGGTCGCTCTTGCTGTAGCTGTAGATGAACTTGTAACTCAGTTGCAAAAACGTGGCCTTCCACAGCGGTTCGCTGTAAGTAGCCTGCACGCTGTAGTTCCAGTTCTTAGACGGTGTGAGGTTGTAGCGGTTGGTTTGGTAGGTCGAGTCGTTGCCCAGCGCATCTTTCACCTTATATAAATGCACGTTGCTCATCGTGAGGTTGTTGTTGTCGCTCTCGTTATAGTGGGCGTCGGCCCTCAAGGTAACGTTACGACCTTTGTTTCCCAGTCGTCTGTTCAGTTGCAACATTCCGCCGAAGCGCTTGTTCTCACCGTAGCTGATGCCGTTGTAGTCGCGCCTGTTCACCACCACACTGTCGGCCGCCATCTTGGCCAACGCTTCGGCTGCCAATGGGTCGCTGGCATGTAGAAACGGGTCTTCGTTAAACGATGCCGACTGGTTCCAGCTGCGTCCGTCGTTGGTCGAATAACTCAAGCTGGGGCGAAACATGATGTTGGTCAGCGTGTCGGGTGTCCATTCCAGTCGCATGTTAGCATTCCAGCTGTTGTTTCGTCCATATTGCTGGTTGATGCTGTTGGAGAACGAGCCCACACGACTGACGAAGTTCTCTGACGAGTTCTTCGTGCCGATGTCACTGTTCGAGTGGTTCCAGCGCACGCTTCCGTCTATTTTCAGCGTGTCTTTCTTTTCGTAGTTCAGGTTAAGGCCCACCATTTTGTTGGCGTTCAGTCCGTTTCTTCCTCTTCTAAAGCCACCTCTTCGCCCAAATCCCATGTCGTTGGTATTGTTCGCGTTGCCAAAGGCCATGATGCGCAGACCGTCTTTGAAATAAGCCGCCATGAGGCGCTCGGCATATCGGTCTTTGGTTCCCACGGCCAGGTCGACGTTGCTAATCATCCCTTTGTTCATGCCACGTTTCAAACCAAAGTCAAGCACCGTCTCCTCGTTGCCATCATCAATGCCCGTTACGCGCGTTAGGTCGCTCTTCTCATCGTACGCCCTTATCTTTTCTATCGCATTGGTGGGCAGGTTCTTCATGGCCGTCTTGGTGTCACCAACCATGAACTCTTTGCCGTCCACCTTTATTTTCTTCACTTCCTTGCCATTGATGGTAATCTTCCCATCGTCGTCCACTTGTGCGCCTGGAATGCGCCTCACCAGTTCTTCGGCCACCGACCCTTCCGGCGTGCGGTAAGCCGAGGCGTTGTAGATGAAGGTATCTTTCTTCACCACCACCTTCATGGCCTGGCCTGTAACCTGCGCCTCCTTCAGCATCACGGCATCGGGGCGCATGGCCGTTTGTCCCACCTTCACAGACTCGTTTTTTGTTATGCGGATGTTCTGGAAGCTGGTGATGTAGCCAATGCTCGACAGCTTGAGCAGGTACCTGCCGTTGGCGGGAGCCTTCAACGTGTAGGCACCATGCTTGTCAGATACGGCTCCGGTGACAAACGAGCTGTCGGTTTTCAACAACTGTACCGTGGCATGCGTCATCGGCTCGTTGGTTTCTTTATCTACCAGTGTTCCTGTAATCTGTCGTTCTTGTGTCCATGCGGCCATTGATATCATCATCAATGCCAGCATCGTGAGGAGTATTCGCTTCATGTGTTTAGTTTCTTTTACCTTTCTCATCGGCCTTGTTGTGGTTTCCAGGGCTGAGATACCTTATTATATGTGATGTTCAAAAAGCAATAAAGTTTAATTTTGGGTGGAAAAAATTATCCCCGTTTAGGTTCTTGTAACAGCTCGTGCTCCTGTCATTTTAAATCGTTAACATTTCGAGTGGTGATTTTTGTCCTTTTTTGTCATCGTACACAAAAAAAACAGTATATTTGCAACATAAACAAATCAAATTACTAACTAATTAATTTGCCATGAAGGTTCATGAATATCAGGCGAAAGCCTTGTTTGCACAGTACCATTTGCCAGTAGACAAGAGTGTATTGTGTCGGACGGTCGATGAGGCCGTGTCAGCTTACCAATCCTTAGGAACAGAGCGTGCAGTTGTAAAGGCCCAAGTGCATACAGGTGGTCGTGGAAAGGCTGGCGGCGTGAAAGTTGCTAAAGGAGAAGAACAACTTAGAGAATATGCTTCTCAAATATTAGGTATGGATATCAAAGGCTTTACCGTCGATCGTATCTTGGTTGGCGAGGCTATTGATATTGCGTCAGAGTATTATGTAAGTATTGTCATCGACAGAAAAGTAAAGTCTGCCATTCTGATGTTAAGTCGTGAGGGTGGTATGGACATCGAGTCGGTTGCTAATAATACACCCGAAAAAATCCATAAGATACCCATTGACCCGCTCATTGGCATGCCCGATTACTTGGCAAGAGAAGCTGCTTTTTGTCTTTTCGATGACAAAGCGTTAGTGAATCAGGCCGTTCCAGTTTTTCAAAACCTGTACCGCCTTTTCAAAGAGAAAGGTGCTTCGTTGGCAGAAATCAATCCGCTGGTAGTGACCAAGAGTGGAGAGGTGAAGGCGATTGATGCCAAGATGACTTTCGACAATAATGCCTTGTATCGTCATCCTGATGTTTTCGAACTCTTTGAGCCTACGGCAGAAGAGCGCAAGGAGCAGGATGCTAAAGACAAAGGGTTTAGTTATGTCAACCTGGGTGGTGAGATTGGATGCATGGTGAACGGTGCCGGACTGGCAATGGCAACCATGGATATGATTAAACTTTATGGCGGTAATCCTGCCAACTTCTTGGATATTGGCGGTAGTTCTAATCCTACGAAGATTGTCGAGGCGATGAAACTGTTGCTCAGTGACAGTCATGTACGGGTAGTTCTCATTAACATCTTTGGTGGTATTACGCGCTGCGACGATGTAGCCAAGGGATTAATCGAAGCGTTTAAGATGCTCGATACCGATATGCCAATCGTCATCCGACTCACTGGTACCAACGAAGCGGAGGGTCGCGAACTGTTGAAAGGAACCAAGTTCCATGTGGCTAAGACCATGAGCGAGGCTGGTAAAAAAGCCGTAGAACTGGCTCAACAGTGCATGAACAAATAAGATATCTAACCATGTTAAATCTATAAAGCGATGAGTATATTAATTAATCACGATACAAAGTTAATTGTTCAAGGAATTACGGGACGCGATGGCAGTTTCCATGCCACGAAAATGAAGGAGTACGGAACCAATGTGGTAGGTGGAACTTCGCCTGGTAAGGCTGGACAAGAGGTTGCAGGGATTCCTGTTTTTAATACGGTAAAAGATGCAGTGAAAGCTACAGGTGCCAACACTTCGGTGATTTTTGTGCCAGCAGCTTTTGCCAAAGATGCCATGCTCGAGGCTGCCGATGCCGGCATTCAGTTGATTATTTGTATTACAGAGGGCGTGCCAACGTTGGATGTCGTAGCGGCTTATCGTTACATCTCCGACAAAGGAGCCAAGTTGATAGGGCCTAACTGCCCGGGATTGATTTCTCCTGAAGAAAGTATGGTGGGCATTATGCCAACCAATATCTTTAAGAAGGGGCACACGGGTGTGATTAGTCGTAGTGGAACATTGACCTATCAGGTGGTTGCTGACCTCACAGCTGCTGGCTTTGGACAGTCTACCGCAGTGGGTGTAGGTGGCGATCCTATCGTGGGTTTGTATTTCCAAGACTTGTTGGAGATGTTCCAAAACGACCCAGAGACAGACAGTATCGCCCTTATCGGTGAGATTGGTGGCGATGCAGAAGAGCGTGCAGCCGACTATATCAAGCAACATGTTACCAAACCCGTGGTGGCTTTCATCTCTGGACGCGAAGCCCCGAAGGGCAAACAAATGGGACATGCGGGTGCCATTATCTCCAGTGGTTCGGGAACGGCTGCCGAGAAGATAGCCGCTTTTGAAGCCGCAGGCGTGCCAGTGGCTCGCGAAACCTGCGAAATCCCTGCCTTGTTGAAAGAGCGCATGTAAAAGTTGTAAATATCTGAGAATGAGTAGGATAAGCTGACGTGTGACGCTTGACTCTCCTACTCATTCCTGATGTTGAAACAAAAGCATAGAGTTAAGCCCCTTAAAGCATGTAGATTACACGCTAATCTGCATGCTTTAAGGGGTTTCATGCAATGAGTTTGTTTGGAGAGGGAGAGTGGGGAAGTTTTTACCCAAAAACGCTTGACAGATTTTGCTGTTTGTTCTATGTTACCTGTCAATAAATGATTAACTTTGTTATCGAAATTTGTATTCTCGAAATCATCATCATTATATTATTATCAATCTAATTATTTTATCGATATGAAATCTCGCTTCCTGTTTATTTGCAGCATGTTCGTGATATTCACGCTTCATTTATATGCTCAAAATTCATTACTCTTCAATGAAGACATGATGTACACTAATGTCACTGTATCACATAATGGGAACTCTCGGAGTGTTCCAGCCCTCATAGATACTGGTTGTTCTGTCTGTCTTATAGATTCTACTTATG
>JAQYPT010000059.1 GCA_028726625.1 Prevotellaceae bacterium
GAACGTTATACAGACAAGAGAATTATGTCGATACAAAAGAAATTGAACGAAAGACCGAGAGAAAAATTAAACTTTTCTACACCAAAACGAGAGTTCTTCAAACACGTTTTGTAATTTTGCACTTGCTGGTTGACTCTAAGGTATGCAAAAGTTTTGTGAATCTTCGCAAAAAAGCTGTAGTTTGTTGTTGGGAATATATTACCTTTGCATAAGATGGGCTGCGCCTCACCAAAATAAACAAGTTTCCTTTGGCTTCAGCTTGCGCCATCTTTGCATAAGATGGGCTGCGCCTCACCAAAGTAAAAAGTTTTTTCTCTGGCTTCGGTTTGCGCCATCTTTGCAAATGATGGGCTGCGCCTTACCAAGATAAACAAGTTTTCGCATGGCTTCGGCCTATATCCTATTCGTAAAAGATGAGAAAGATTTATTTAATGGCAGCCGTCTTGTTGACGGTATATTCAGCTAAAGCTCAAGACTCGCTAACAGTTGTGCGAGTGAACGAGCAGCGTAATTTCCCACAGGAAATTCCGGCAGGGAATTACAGTGGCATCACCTATATCGGTGACAATGTGTATGCAGTGGTTAGTGACAAGTCGCCACAGGATGGCTTCTTCCTTTTTAAAATGGCGCTGGACTCCATCACTGGTGACGTACTTCACGTGGAAAATCTCGGCTTTAGGGGCGACACAGACAAGAATGGGGATATGGAAGCTATTACTTATGTGCCGTCATCTAAAACTTTGTACATCACCCGTGAGACCGACAACACCATCAAAGAATATGCGCTGGATGGGCATCTGACGATTAGACAGCTATCCGTTCCACCCATTTACCAAAGGGATAGGGGCAATTACGGGTCGGAATCTTTGAGTTTTAACGAGCGAACCCAAACCTTTTGGACGTGTAATGAAGGGACGCTTCTGGGCGATGGCGAACAGGCCACAGCGACAAATGGAGTGCGAAACAGGTTGCGCTTGCAATCGTTCAGTGCTGATTTTCAGCCTTTACATCAGTATGCCTATCTGATGGATGCACCGGAAGCAAACAAGAAAGCTTATCTCTATGGCATGGGAGTTGCGGAGGTAACGGCACTCGATGACGGCAGCGTGCTGGTTTTGGAGCGCGAATTTTATACGCCACCTTCTAAACTGGGTGCTTTTGTCAACAACAAATTGTTTTTAGTACACCCTCAAAAAGGCGTTCCTATCAATGGGGAAGATGCGCTGAACGAAACAATGCCTTATTTGAAAAAACGATTGGTGACGAAATGGACCACCCGACTTTCTCTATTTTGTCATGAGATAGCCAACTTCGAAGGTATGTGCCTTGGTCCTAAACTGGCAGACGGTTCCCAGGTGTTGGTCTTGGTATCTGACTCACAGAACCAAGCGGGTGGGGTGATGAAAGACTGGTTTAAAACCATCGTCCTGTCCCTACCAAAACCATGAGATGTGCCATGTGCACATTGTAAGTTGGGTGCATGTATGGGCATAAACGAAAAAATCACAATCTCTTCGAGCGTGAAAAGACCGTGATTCGTTGATTTTTGAGGTACCTGGCAGAGTCGAACTGCCCTACACGGTTTTGCAGACCGTTACCTAACCGATCGGCCAAGGTACCCTGATTGATTTTTGCGAGTGCAAAGATAAGGTAAATAATTTGTTCTTCCAAACATTTGTCTCACTTTTTCTCATAACATGCGGGCTTTCGATGGGCTGACGCTTGTTTTTTCAGTATCTGGTCATGCAACGCACATCCTTTGCATCCGTAGCATTTGTCGCTGCTGTGCCGCCACGTCAGGTATATTCTTCGTCCTGCATAAGCTACAGCCGCGATGAGGATGACAATGAGAATAGTGTATTGAACAACGTATGTCATATTGAGTTTTTATGATTTCATTGATGAACCAGCTATCAATAGTGTATGCTGATTAGATCAGCAAGGAATTGAATCAACCCGAACCCCTCCCGTACTTTGAAAGCTTTCTTCTTTCGGACATGGGAAGGATTCGGTGGTCGTTGATAGCCTATTGACGCCTCTTAATAAGCAAAGAGGGGATAGTTCTTCATCGTTTCGTTGACTTTCTGTCTCACGTTTGCTATGACCTTCTCATCATCAGGTGCGTTCAATACCTCTTCGATGAGTCCGGCAACGAGAAGCATGATGTCCTCTTTCGCACCTCGCGTCGTCATAGCTGCTGTGCCAAGACGGATGCCACTGGTTTGGAATGCCGAACGTGTGTCGTAAGGTACCATGTTCTTGTTGACGGTAATATCGGCAGCAACGAGTGCGTTTTCGGCCACTTTACCCGTCAGTTCGGGATATTTTGAGCGAAGGTCAACCAACATCGAGTGGTTGTCTGTTCCGCCACTTACGATGCTGAAGCCACGTTGTGTAAGTGCGTCAGCCAACACAGCCGCATTCTTTTTAACCTGCTGTGCATACTTTTTCCATGACGGTTTCAGGTTTTCGCCGAAGCCAACAGCCTTGGCTGCAATGACATGTTCAAGAGGACCGCCCTGCGTTCCGGGGAATACAGCGCTGTTGAGCAGCTGTGACATCATCTTGACATCACCTTTCTTAGTGGTCAGGCCCCATGGGTTTTCAAAGTCTTTACCCATCAAAATGATGCCACCGCGTGGGCCACGGAGCGTTTTGTGCGTGGTGCTGGTGACGATGTGTGCATATTTGACAGGATTGTTCAGCAATCCAGCAGCAATCAGTCCTGCAGGGTGGGCCATGTCAACCATGAGTAAGGCTCCTACTTCGTCAGCAATCTTGCGCATGCGCTGATAGTCCCACTCACGACTGTAAGCAGAGCCACCTCCAATAATCAGTTTCGGATGATGTTGGTGAGCCAGCTGTTCCATCTCATCATAGTCTATCCGACCCGTTTCTTTATTCAAGTTGTAGCCAATGGGATGATAGAGAATCCCGGACGTGTTGACGCTGCTTCCGTGTGACAAATGGCCGCCATGATCGAGGTTAAGTCCCATGAATGTATCGCCAGGCTTCAATACAGCCAGCAAGACGGCGGCGTTTGCTTGTGCGCCGGAGTGTGGTTGTACGTTGGCAAACTCGGCTCCGAAGAGTTTTTTGACACGTGCTATCGCCAGATTCTCGACCTGGTCTACAATTTGGCAACCGCCATAATAACGCTTTCCGGGAAGACCTTCGGCGTATTTGTTTGTTAGATACGATCCCATGGCCTGCATCACTTCGTCGCTGACAAAGTTTTCTGATGCGATGAGTTCCATTCCTTTGAGTTGGCGTTGATGCTCTTGCTCAATGAGATTAAAAAGTTCTTGATCTTTTTCCATGATTTTTTAATTTGGTTTAAGTAAAGATGTTTCATTTAGAATAATCTGCGATTCACAGCATTCTGTTTGTTTTTTTTGGTCTATTATTGATTGTTTTAGTGAGTTTGACAGGACAGGATTCAGCAGAGTTCTACTTTATTAATGTCTTGTTCTTTATCACAATAGTGACATTTCAGTAAGCCATGTGTCTTGTCTACCACATGGAATACGGTTTGCATGGGTTCGTTGTTGGTGATGCACATGGGGTTGTTGCATTTCACGATGCCACGCAATTCGTTCGGTGTCTCAACTGTTTTCTTCTCCACTACTTCATAATCTTTGATGATGTTGAGCACTATTTTCGGGGCTACCACGGAGAGTCGGCTGATCTCTTCGTCAGAGAAAAACTTGTCGGAGACCTTGATGATGCCTTTCTTTCCAATCTTTTTGGAGACAAAATTGTTGCCAATGGTAACTGGTGTGTCTAATGATTGGAGTTCCAGCAGATTGACAACTTGGTATGTTTTGCCCGCAGGAATATGATCAATAACGGTACCATTCTCTATTGCTGCAACTAAACGCTCTTTCTTGTTCATAATCAGAATGTTATTGTTGTATTACAACTTATTTGATAATTGTTTTATCTTGCTTGATGTCTTCAAGTGTGATGCCTAAACAATGACTGAATATGGCTTGTCTGGCATAGAGTCCGTTCTGTGCTTGTTGAATATAATAGGCATGTGGATTGTCATCCACGTCGTAAGCAATTTCGTTGACACGTGGTAGTGGATGCAGTATCTTGAGGTTGTCCTTGACATTTTTGAGCATGTCGTTGCGTAGAATGTAAACGTTCTTCACATGTTCGTATTCCATCAAGTCAGAGAAACGTTCCTTCTGTACACGTGTCATATAGAGTATGTCGGCGTCTGCCAGCACCCTGCTGTTAAAGGCGGTGTGCTCTTGATACTTGATGCCGTGCTCTTGACAATAGAGTTTGTATTCCATGGGCATGGCCAGTTCGTTAGGAGCAATGAAATGAAAAGTGGGGTTGAAGTGTCGCATTGCCGTAATGAGTGAATGCACCGTGCGGCCATACTTCAGATCACCCACTAGGTAAATGTTTAAATTCTCAAGCGTTCCTTGCGTCTTGTAGATAGAGTAGAGATCCAACAAACATTGTGAAGGGTGCATGTGAGCGCCGTCACCGGCATTGATGATAGGAACGGGAGCCACCTCACTGGCATATTGAGCAGCACCTTCGATGTAATGGCGCATGACGATGAGGTCGGCATAGTTGGAAACCATGAGTATGGTGTCCTTGAGAGTTTCGCCTTTGGATACACTGGAAGCCTTTGCGTCTGAAAAGCCTATGACACGTGCTCCCAGTCTGTTCGCAGCCGTTTCAAAGCTAAGGCGGGTCCTGGTAGATGGTTCATAGAAAAGTGTGGCTACGACCTTACCTCTTAATAGTTCGCGATTGGGGTGCATTTCAAATTGCTCGGCCATGGCTAACAGATACATCAGCTCATCTTTAGCGAGGTCGGCAATGGTGATAAAATGACGTTTTTCCATTTTGTATACTTGATATGTTTTGGAATTGACGGCTAAGTTAGCTATTAATTTTTATTTACGAGAGATAATTAAAAGAAATGTTGTATTTTTGCATCAATAATATATATATGTATTGCGGAGAATGAGAAAGGCATTTGTTCATTTCCTTTGGAAAACTTTGATCGCAGTATTTTGCGTCATTCTGATTGCGTTTATCGCGATATGGAATGGGTGGATAGGCTATATGCCTGAAGTAGAAGACCTTCAGAACCCTATCAGTCGTTTTGCAACCCAGGTTTATTCGGCAGACGGGAAAGTACTGGGCACCTGGAACTTTAACAAGGAAAACCGCATTGTCATACCTTATTCTAAGATTTCTCCACATCTGGTCCATGCTTTGGTTGCAACAGAGGATGAACGGTTCTACGAACATTCAGGAATTGACTTTTTCGCATTAGGACGCGCCATCATCAAACGGGGGATATTAGGACAAGAGAATGCTGGAGGCGGCTCAACTATAACCCAACAATTGGCTAAACAGCTTTATTCGGAAACTGCACGAAGTACATTGGAACGAATGTTGCAAAAGCCCATTGAATGGGTCATCGCGGTGAAGTTGGAACGTAATTACACAAAGGAAGAAATCATCGCTTTATACCTTAATTATTTTGATTTTCTTCACAATGCAGTAGGAATTAAAACTGCTGCAAATACATATTTCAACAAAGAGCCAAAAGACTTGACGGTCACAGAGTCGGCCATGCTCATCGGTCTTTGTAAAAATCCGTCTCTCTATAATCCCGTTCGCTATCCCGAACGTTGTACCGAGCGTCGCAATGTCGTGCTCGGGCAAATGCAGAAGGCCGGCTATCTTTCGAAAGCAGAATATCACCAGTACGCAGATGAAAAGCTGAAGTTGAACTTTCACCGTACAGATCACAAGAATGGATTAGCTACCTACTTCCGAGAATTTCTGCGCCAATATATGATGGCCTCGCGTCCAGATCGTTCTGATTATCCTTCTTGGAACCAGAATCAATTTGTCTTTGATTCAATCGCATGGGATACAGATCCCCTCTATGGATGGTGCAATAAGAATTTTAAGAGAAATGGAAAGCCTTATAATGTCTACACGGATGGCTTGAAAGTGTTTACCACCGTAGATTCACGTATGCAGCTATATGCTGAACAGGCTGTTTATAACCATGTGGCTAAGTTCTTGCAACCAGCTTTTAACAAAGAGAAAGCCAAACGCCCCAACGCACCCTTTACCAAAGCACTGACACCGAAAGAGATTAGATCTATCTTGAACAGGTCTATGATGGGAAGTGAGCGCTATAGGGTATTGAAAGCCTCGGGAGCCTCTGACGAAGAAATCAAGAAGTCGTTCAATACGCCTGTCGACATGGCGGTGTTTACCTATCATGGCGATGTGGATACGACAATGACGCCCATGGATTCTATCCGTTATTACAAGTCGTTCCTGCGGGCAGGCTTCATGAGCATGGATCCACAGACGGGTCATGTAAAGGCATACGTGGGTGGACTTGACTACAATCACTTCATGTATGACATGGTGATGAACGGACGCCGGCAAGTTGGGTCGACCATCAAACCTTTTCTGTATTCCTTGGCCATGGAGAACGGTTTTTCTCCTTGCGACCAAGCCCCCAACGTGCAGAGAACCTATATGGTGGCGGGCAAGCCTTGGACGCCAAGAAACACCAGTAGAAGACGATATGGCTCGATGGTGACGCTGAAATGGGGCTTGGCAAACTCGAACAACTGGATATCAGCATACTTAATGAGCCGTTTGAACCCACAGCTGTTTGTGAGTATGCTCCACGACTTTGGCATTCAGAACCCAGACATTCATCCGTCCATGGCACTTTGTTTGGGACCTTGCGAGGTTTCCGTTGGAGAAATGGTCAGCGCATATACCACCTTTGCCAACCACGGAATCCGTACTGCTCCGATGTTTGTTTCTAAAATAGAAGATAATGAGGGGAATGTGCTGGCAACTTTCCAGCCTCGTATGAGCGAAGTGATTAGTGCAGAGAGTGCCAACAAAATGCTGGTTCTTCTGCAAGAAGTTGTTGACAGAGGAACAGCAGGTCGATTGCGTTTCAAGTACAACATCGATGGAGAGATAGGAGCGAAAACGGGTACTACAAACCGCAACTCTGATGCCTGGTTCATGGGCTTCACGCCACAATTAGTGAGTGGATGTTGGGTAGGTGGTGAAGACCGCGACATTCATTTTGACTCCATGAGGATGGGGCAGGGGGCAACCATGGCTTTGCCAATATGGGCTAACTTTATGAAAAGAGTGTATAAAGATGCTTCGTTAGGATATAAACCAGATGCTTCTTTTGGACTACCTGAAGGCTATAATCCGTGCGCTAGAGATGATCAGGCCGTAGATGAGTTTGGTATCGACGAGGTTTACGAATAATAGATGTGTTGAAGTCATAGATGTTGCCGTAAACATGCTTTCGATTCTCAAATTCAACAACGCGCAAATAAAGTTACAAAATTACGATGATCCGACAAAGGTAACATTTTTTGTATCAGTAGAAATTTACTAGGAATAGGAGAGGGTGCATTATAGAAACGAATTAAGATGCACCCTTCTGATTTTTTCATACTCAAATGAAGTTTTTGCAGACAGCAATGGAAAACTTGTTAAGGCGCTGTTACTATCTCCTTGCACACCGTTCCATCGTCCATCACGATGATGTTGACGCCCCGCTGTGGTCTGCTGATCCTGGTTCCGTCTAGTCGGTAGCGTGCTTTCTCCATAGGCGTGCGGCTGTCTGAGAGGTGTTTGTCCACCGCGTTGGACACCTTCCGTGGCTTGATATTGAATGTCATTGACTGATTCTGGTAAGGTATCTTTTTGAGATCCTCAAATCCGTCGCCGCCTCCCAGTCCGTATACCACATGGAAATTGCCCTTTTCGTCGTAGCCGTCGATAACGAAGCAATGTGGCGCATAGGGCGAACTTCCTCCGTAGATGACCGGCATGCCGTTTGATAGTTGCTGGTAAAGGGTTGTGTACCATATGCTGTCATTTACATCCTCGTAGAAGGTTGACAGGTAGGTCACAGCGTCGTCGTACGCGAAATGGTCTTTCAGGGCTTGTGCCACATCCATGTCAAATGCGCCACTGTAGTGTAGCCTGTACTCCATTTTCACAGCAGCACCACAGTCGGCCATGATTTTTGCCACTGCTTGTTTCTCCTCGTCCGAGCTGTTGTCACCGGGAGTGTAGGCATCTCTCATCTTCTCCCAGTCGTAGGTGCTTTTGCTGAAGTCGGTCTCAACGAAGTATGTCAGTCCGTCGTTGCCCACGTATGCGTAGCTCACACTGCCTTGTCCGTGCGCTGGATAACCGTAGTATTTCATAACCTGCGCCATGGCAGTAGCCACGCAGCCCGTCTTGCAGTGTACGTTCTTGCCAGGAGCCAGCGGACATTGTAGATTATAGGGCGCATTCTGTCCCCAGGTTGTCTTGAGCATGGGCGCCACCGATGGCTTTATCTTTCCCTTCATGAGGCTGAAGCATTCATATTGCGACATGTCTTTCGCATGTATGCCCATGAGCAGGCAACATGAAATGAGTGTGAGTAGGGTTTTCTTGTTCATGACCTACAATGTATTTTTGTGAAATATGCTATATGGTAAATAATAAAAACAACAGGGATGGACACGCTTGTGGCATGCTCATCCCTGTTGTATCAGAAAGTTTACTTTGTTTCTATCTCTTCCTTCATGTCAATAAACTGCTTTTTTGAATTGTAGAATTCATATTGCAAAAACGCTAGTTTTTGTGAAGGGATGACGTTAACTCCAAGTCCATATTTCATCTGCCACTTACGTTTCAGGGAGAACACTCCTTGATTGATATATGCGGCTACATACGGATGAACATGGAGAGTGAACCGTTTAATTCCTATTTTGTTGACTAGTTTGTCAATTTTTCTTTCAAGTTGATCGGTAAATAAAATACTAGACTTAATTTTACCTGTGCCATTACACGTGGGGCATGTTTCGTCAACATTGACATCCATCACAGGTCTTACACGTTGTCTAGTGATTTGCATCAATCCAAACTTGCTCAGTGGGAGAATGTTGTGACGTGCACGATCACTTTGCATGTTCTTACACATGCGTTCGTAGAGCATCTGTCGGTCTTCAGCAAGATGCATGTCGATAAAATCAACAACGATAATGCCGCCCATGTCACGCAGCCTGAGCTGCCGTGCCAATTCGTCTGCTGCCCCAAGGTTTACTTCAAGCGCATTTGCTTCTTGGTCATTTTCTTTTCGTGTTCGGTTCCCACTATTTACATCCACGACATGAAGGGCCTCGGTATGCTCAATGATAAGATAGGCACCATGCTTGTAGTTGATGGTCTTACCGAAGCTAGACTTAATTTGTTTTGTGATGTTGAAATTATCAAAGATAGGCACTTTGCCTGTGTACCGCTTCACAATGCCCGACTTGCTCGGGGCTATTAACGTGACATAGTCTTTAACCTGCCTAAATGCTTCTTCATCATTAATATAAATATTCTCGAAGCTTGGGTTAAATATATCTCTTAATAAAGCGATTGCTCGTACTGCTTCTTCATATACTAGTTGAGGTCGTTTTTGGGTTTTCTGTACTTTGACAATAGCATCTTGCCAACGCTTTGTCAACACTTTCATTTCGCCATCTAACTCAGCAACTCTTTTTCCTTCTGCCACCGTGCGTACGATGACGCCACAGTTTTTAGGTTTAATGCTGCGGACGAGTTGTTTCAACCTGGCGCGTTCCTCACCATTTTTGATTTTTGAAGAAACGGAAACTTTGTCACCAAAGGGAATCAAAACTAAAAAGCGACCTGCAAAAGACAACTCAGCAGTTAGTCGTGGACCTTTGGTTGAAATAGGCTCTTTAACAATTTGCACCAATACTTCTTGCCCTAAGGTCAGTGTTGACTGAACGCTACCGTCTTTTTGGAGGTCTGGCAGATGTGAAGCTTTGGCAAATGGATAAAGTTTTTTTCTGTCACTTTGTACTTGTTTTAAGTACTTCGCATACGAATTAAATTGGCTCCCTAAGTCAAGATAGTGAAGAAAAGCGTCTCTTTCATATCCTACATCCACAAAACAGGCATTCAAACCTGGCATAAGTTTTTTAACTTTTGCAATGTAGACATTTCCAACAGAGAAAGTTGCAGAGCGCGGTTCGTTCTGGTATTCAACCAGACGCTTATCCTCTAACAGTGCCGTGGCAATGTCTTTCTCCTGGACGTCAATAACAACTTCGCTGGTCATTTCTCTTCTTACTTTGCTTAGTTACATCAAAAAAGGGCGTGTCAAATATCCTTCATAGGACTTTTTGACGCGCCCCACTGTCTATATAGACTATCAAGCCATGTTATTTGCTCTTATGTCTATTCTTTCTTAATCTTTTTTTACGCTTGTGAGTGGCCATCTTGTGGCCCTTCTTCTTTTTACCGTTTGGCATTGTTCAAGAATTTTAAAAATTATTACTAATGTTAATTATTTCATTTTCTCTATAAATGACTTTGATGGTTTGAAAGCAGGAAAGTCGTGTGCCTCGATGATCATCGTGGTGTTCTTCGAGATGTTACGGGCTGTCTTGGCTGCTCGTCTCTTAACAATGAAACTGCCGAAACCGCGAAGGAAAATATCTTCCTTCTCTACTGCCAAGCTATTGATTACCTCTTCCATAAATGCCTCAACAGTGGCGCTGACCTCTATCTTGCCTACACCTGTCTTGGCTGAAATCTTTTCAATAAGTTCTGCTTTTGTCATATCTATATTATTTATTGTATATATCTTAATTTTGTTGCGATTTGTT
>JAQYPT010000060.1 GCA_028726625.1 Prevotellaceae bacterium
TTTCTTTTCTCAGCCAAAGGATGTGCTTATAAGCCTCGAAAATGGAGATTGGCAAGTTAAATAGTACAATAAAAAAAATATTGACAAGAAATATAGAATAAACAACTAAAAACTGTCAAGCGATTTTAGGAAAAGACAATATCATTGACTTTGTCCTCCAAAGTCAATGACATTGATGCCCAATATCAATGACTTTGGCGGGCAAAGTCAATGCTTTTCCTACTTACGATATAAGCTACTGTAAATCAACGTTATACATATTTGCAAAAAAGGTGTCAGAAGAGGCAGACTATAGGTGTTGAGCCGATGGCGGACGAATGACCCATCAGCCCAGACAGAACAAGGCCTGGTAGGAGCTAACTATCCTACCAGGCCCTGTGAAAGATGGTATGTGCGGTTACTTCCGCGCGTTTTTGTAAAGGTCGGAGGCAGAAACCGTCTTTTGTCGGGATGACTGTTTCTTGTTGGTTAGCTTCCTGTTCGATCTTGGAGCAGGGGCTGCTGCGGCACCCGAGCCACCATTATAATATTGTAAAGCTGTGGGCATAAGACGCTGCAAGGCGGCAATGCGCTTGGCATCGGCGGGGTGAGTGCTGAACACGTCGCTTTGGTTTCCCTTGCCACTGGCCATGCGCTGCCAGAATGGGACGGCCACACGAGGGTCGTAACCGGCCATGGCGGCAAAGATAAGTCCCATGTTGTCGGCTTCCAACTCATGGTCGCGTGAGTATTTCAGGCTGCGGAACTGCAATCCTTGTTGGGCCACAACCTGTGCAATCTGTGTGGTGGTATTTCCCACACCCAGTGCCCCGAGGGCGCCGCCAAGCACCTGCACGCCCAGATGATCCCTGATTTGTTTGCTCATCTGCTCGGCACTGTGACGGGCAACGGCATGCGCTATCTCGTGACCTACAACCACTGCCAGGGACGGTTCGTCCTGTGTATAGGGCAGAAGGCCTTCGTACACCACGATTTTACCACCGGGCATACAGAATGCGTTGGCCTGCTTGTCGGCTACAAGGTTAAACTCCCAGCTGTAGTGTCGCAGCTCTTCACTTAGTCCATGGCTGCTGAAATAGGTTTCAACGGCACGGGCCAGCCGCTGTCCCACGCGCCTCACCATGGCCGTGTTGGCTGCATTGGACGACTTGGTGGCCGTGGCCATGTACTTGTCATATTCCTGTTTGCTCAAACTGAGCACCTGCTCATCCGAGACCATCAAATTCTGTTTGCGGCCCGTGATAGGCACGGTGCGCGTTGTTCCACATGCTACGAGCAATGCTGTGGCAAAGGTCAACAATAAAATTTTAGCTTTATTCATATCCTTGGTTTTTTTATTCATATCCTTGGTTTTATAAATTTCTATATTGCAAACTTACAAAAAAAAATGATATGTGTAGACAATAGTTCATTAAAATTTGAGATAATGCCGGGAAAGGGAAAGGTTGAACTGAACTCAGTTGATACACTTGGGCTTATGTCAGCTTAAACATTATCAACGGCATAGGGAGTCCTTAATCATGCCAACACAGGGTTGTTGCACCATTGGCTTATTCAGTCGTGTCTCTATTCATAACAACAATAACTTTCGTAGAACGATAGACTTTAATTGTCTGACTATGATCTATAAATCCTTTTTTGGAAAAACTAAATTTTGTGTCTATACCTCGGCTTGTTGTAGGTAGCATTATCATATACCTAAATCTTCCTAACGAATCTGTACGCATACGAAAATTCATCAGATCGTCTGAAATTAAAACACTATCTAAAGGAACATTATGAACATCCACCACAAGCCCTTCCAAACTTTGTACACTCTCGCATGAGCATAAAACAGCAGCAAAGGCTATGCGAATCAATGTATCTTGTATTTTCATAGAAAATGTTTTTTAGGGTCTATGCGGATTCAGCAGATGAATGGGATGCGCAGGTTTAAGACGGCTTAAACGTTCAATGCGCCAATGATTTCAGTAACCGAAGCACAACCATGGTCATCAAGCCAGCGGTTCACACCATCACGAACGTGGATGGTAGCCATGGGATCGACAAAGTTGGCCGTGCCAATTTGAATGGCCGTGGCACCTGCCATGAAAAATTCGATGGCATCTTTCGCCGTAGAAATTCCTCCAAGTCCAATAACAGGAATATTGACTGCCTTTGCCACTTGCCACACCATGCGCAACGCTACGGGTTTTACAGCTGGTCCACTGAGGCCACCTGTGGCAATGCTCAACACGGGTTTGCGACGCTCTATGTCAATGGCCATGCCCATGAGCGTGTTGATAAGCGAAACGCTGTCAGCTCCTTCAGTCTCACAAGCTCGTGCTATTTCAGCCACATCGGTGACATTGGGCGACAACTTGACGATGAGTGTCTTGTGATAAGCCCGCCGAACAGCCTTGACAACCGCTGCGGCTCCTGCACAAGATACGCCAAAAGCCATGCCGCCCTCCTTGACATTAGGACAGGAAATATTAAGTTCGATGGCCGGAATCTTGTCCAGAGCATCGATACGGGCGGCACACTCGGCATAATCATCGGGCGTGTTTCCGCTGACATTGACAATCATGTGGGTGTCGATATCCTTAACCTTTGGATAGATTTCTGAGCAGAAATAGTCAACACCTTTATTCTGTAATCCCACACAGTTGAGCATGCCATGCGGCGTTTCGGCCATTCGTGGATACTTGTTTCCTTGACGAGGATGGAGCGTTGTACCCTTGACAATGACGCCACCGAGCTGATCCAATGGTACTAAGTCGGCAAATTCGAGTCCATATCCGAAAGTACCCGAAGCTGTTAAGATTGGATTCTTAAACTCAATGTCATTTATTTTTACATTTAGAGCTGCCATAATAACTTCTTAATATTTAACACTGGACCTTCTGTACAGACGCAGATATTACCGTCAGTAGTATCTTCCACGCAACAAAGACAGGCTCCCAAGCCGCACGCCATATCATTCTCTAACGAAACTTCGCATTCTATATCGTTCTGTTTGGCATAGCGTGCCACGGACATCATCATGGGTTTGGGCCCACAGGTGGCAATTCGGTCGAATCGTTTTTCCTTGAGAATGGAATGATTGGTTACATAACCTTTCTCGCCTTCTGAACCATCTTCCGTGGTGAGATATAGGTCACCAAGTTCATTAAACATGTCCTTTTCAAGCAATTCATCAGCTGTTCGCGCACCTAACAAAAACGAAGGGCGCACTCCCATCTCCACCAATCGCTTACCTAAGAAAAGCATTGGAGCGATTCCAACACCGCCTCCGATGAGCAAAAAACGTTCATCAGTAGAGCGTGGCATGGTAAAACTATTTCCGAGAGGTAACAAACAATTGACCTTGTCACCGTGTTTCTTTCGCACCAGATGACGGGTTCCTTCACCTATCGCGGCCACAAGTAATAAAATCTCATTGCGTTCGTAATCCACCATGTTAACAGAAATGGGCCGTCGCAGGTAGGTTGTAGGCGAATCGTCAATATGAACCTGTACGAATTGGCCTGGATGCATCTCAGGCAATGCCGATGATGAACGCAATCGCATGAGCCAATGACGATCACTTAATTGCTCTGTGGCTTGTACAAGGAAATCTTCACAAATCTTTCTCATTGAACAATTTCGTTATAATAGTATTGAAATAGGAAGCTATTGGCAAATCTTTAACAGCAGCAAGCGTAATAGATTTAGTTACATATAAACCTTGTTTGCGTGGATGAAGATTAAGCTCAGCTTTATTATAGACACCTATTTAAATTGAATAATCGTGAAACACATTATTATATTAAGTGCAAAGTTAGCACAAATAGAACACACTCACAAATGAAAGAAATAAATAAAAACACCGATAGCAATAAACGTTCAACCCTTAGAGTCAACCAGCAAGTGCAAAATTACAAAACGTGTTTGAAGAACTCTCGTTTTGGTGTAGAAAAGTTTAATTTTTCTCTCGGTCTTTCGTTCAATTTCTTTTGTATCGACATAATTCTCTTGTCTGTATAACGTTC
>JAQYPT010000061.1 GCA_028726625.1 Prevotellaceae bacterium
GAAAGTGTAAAACGACCGTTTGTGTCCGTAATGGCACCTGTGGTTTTACCAACCACAACAATCGTGGCACCTACAATCGGCTCACCATGGGCATCGGTTACAACACCACGAACGGCTTGCTGTTGCATCATCACACCAGGCAAGTTCAAATCACTTGCTGATGCCAACATCGGTTGGGACGCAAAAGCACTACCTGCGACCGTAAGTATCGCACATAGATAATTTTTTGTTTTCATAGACCCGAAATTTAAGTTAATAATATATTTCTACTTGAATATTGTTCACAAAAAAGGTTCTAGCTTAGAAGTGGTAAAGAGGTTAATCTGGCTCACCTAATCATAGTAATTACTTCTGCGGGACAAATATAGTGATATATCATTAAAATACAAACTTTATTTAGATTAATTTATGTTTCTAACTCGTAAATAATGTTTAATATTGCACTAAAAGGGCAAGATAATACACCTAATTCTTCATGAACAGGTGTTTACTTGTCAATATAAATGACAAAAAAAAGCTACTTACAAATTGATGAAATAGAAAAAAACAATAGGCAAACATGCGACAATCATTCCCTACGAATGCAATATAAAAGGTCTATTTGAGCAATAGCATAGAGTAAAGGTGGTTATCAACATGCTTTTGCCAGGCAAAGCACATGGGTTAAGAGCCTTATAGCATGATGGTAAGGCGGCTAAAAGCATACTTTAATCGTGAAATCAAACGAACATGAGGTGCAGAAGAAACGCACAAATCCCGTAACCGCCTGTCTATCAGAAAAGAACGTTTTTGCTCTATATTTTCATTATTTGAAAGATACGGAGCGTTGCTGACAAATATGCGAAATATAAAGAGGTGTTTGTCAAGAAAAATATCAACACGAGAACGTTAGGTGTGACTTTTCTTTGCAACCAAATAGATAGTCCAATCAACAGGATGCATCAAGTTCCCTATTCAGACAACAGATGCGTGGCGTGATATTTCATTAGTCCCTCAACCACATGATCGTTAATCATTTCAGGCTCAAAACCTGCCTCACGACAAACTGCTCGCAACAAGGGCGCAAAGGTCACGGCTGTTTTTCCCGTAAAAAACACGGGATATTGATGGTACGCATACTGGAACAAATTGCGCGTTAAGAAAAGTTTAAAATTATCAGTCACCAACCCCCGCACATATTCCGTGTGCTGATAATCAGTCAAAAAAGTTGCTATCGAGGATAAATAATAATGTGGAAGCGGCTTATCATAAACAGTGCGCATCACTTCATGGGCTGTCGTTTGATGCTGAAAATAAAAAGATGAGATCAGTTCAGAAGGTGCCAACTCTTTCAGTACATCCGACAGGAAAGCGCGTCCAATAGACGATGCGCTGCCTTCATCTCCCAAGATATAACCACCGGCACGCACATTTTTAACGATGTGAGCACCATCATAGAAACACGAGTTGGAACCTGTACCCAGAATACACACAATGCCCGCCGAATCAATGCACATGGAACGGGTGGCACCCAGCAAGTCGCTCTCTACCGTGACCGGCGTTTTGAATTGTGCAACCAAAGACTGACCCACCATTCTCTTTCGATCCTCGCCATTACAGCCGGCCCCATAAAAATAGACGTGTCCCAGCTTTCGCTTGAAGTAGGCTTCGCCCAAACCCAACCGAATGCTCCTGCTCATCTCTCTGCGAGTTTGAAAATACGGATTCAGGCCTTCGGTTTTTTGCAAGTCAACCAACTCGTCTTGCTCAACAAAAGCCCATTCTGTTTGATCAGAACCGCTCACTGCTATCAAATTCATCGTGCTTTTACTTAGTTTTGCTACATGAAGCCACAAAGTTACAAAGATTTTTTCAATTTGCCTTCACCATCGCTCTCCTTCAAGAAAACGATGCCAAGACTTTTCGTTCTTCGCTGGACAACACCCATTGTGATGCAGTTATTCAGTCACAAATAAAAGACTACCAGGGAGTAAGAGTAATGCTGTGAAATGTTCACTTCATGAGTTTTTCAATCTTTCCATTTGTTGTTAGAAAAATCACTCAAACCGTTTCGGGACGATTCCCAAACAATATCAAGCGTTAAATCATACAAATTATAGTGAATATTCCTGATTTTATATTTCTAATTCTAAAAAAATAACCTATCTTTGCTCATAACTAAAAATCAACATAGTACATGAAAAAACTGATTGCCCTACTGCTGCTTTTAGGCACTTTCAGCACCACCTGCTGGTGTTCAACATCACACGTCGTTTCCGGAGCCGAGCAAACACATCTTTACTTTCCGCTACTAAAGGGTAAGAAAATCGTTTTGTTCTCTAACCACACCGGCATGGTGGGCAATCAGCACTTGTTGGATATCATGGTCAACTACCGAATGAAGGTCATTGGCGTGATATCGCCCGAGCACGGATTCAGGGGAACAGCCGATGCCGGTGAGCATGTCACCAACTCTGTGGACGCGCAAACTGGCGTGCCAATCTACTCGTTGTACAACGGAAAGAAGGGTAAAACGAGCCTGCAAGTTCTCAAAAATGCTGACGTTTTAGTGGTAGACATACAAGACGTTGGACTGCGGTTCTACACCTATTATATATCCATGCTCAAACTGATGGACGCTTGTGCGGAAGTAAAGACACCGGTACTGGTGTTAGACCGCCCCAATCCGAATGGCTTTTATGTAGACGGCCCCATCCTGGACATGAAGTACAAATCGGGCGTGGGTGCCCTACCCATCCCTATCGTTCACGGAATGACCTTGGGCGAATTGGCGCGAATGATCAACGGAGAAGGGTGGCTGAGCAATCACCGCCAATGCAAGCTCACTGTCATCCCTTGCAAGAACTACACGCACCAGACACGATATGAGCTACCCATCCCACCTTCGCCCAACCTTCCCAACATGCAGTCGGTGTATCTCTACCCAAGTACATGTTTCTTCGAGGGAACGAATGTGAGTCTGGGGCGAGGCACATCAAAGCCTTTTCAGCAATACGGGCATCCAGACATGATAGGGTACGGCTACAGTTTCACGCCGCAAAGCGTGGCTGGTGCCAAGAATCCGTCGCAATTAGGGAAGACGTGCCATGGCGTTGACTTGAGCAACGCAGACACCGCACTCATACAGCGAAGAGGAATAGACCTGTCGTATATTATCAACGCATATCGCAACCTAAATATAGGCAGCAAGTTCTTCACGCCCTTCTTTGAAAAGCTAACAGGCGTAGGCTACATCAGAGAGATGATCATGAGTGGCTGTGACGCTGATACAATCAAAGCTAAGTGGCAGAAAGACGTTGAACAATTCAAGCAACAACGGCGGCCCTATCTACTTTACCAAGAATAAGCGAATGAACTAAAACCATCCTTTCCACATGAACGCCATCATCATTCTCATCACCGTAGGCATCTATTTCATCCTACAACTCGCCGTGTCGTTTAGAAAATCAACGACAGCCAACTCCGATTTCTTTTCGGGCAGTCGACAATCTAAATGGTATGTTGTTGCCTTTGCCATGATTGGTTCCAGCATTTCGGGTGTGACCTACGTGTCGGTTCCAGGCATGGTGAACAAGAGTGGGTTTGGCTATTTGCAGTTAGTCATGGGGTTTATCGTCGGCCAACTCATCATCGCCTTTGTGCTCACCCCACTGTTTTATCGCATGAAGCTCACCTCGGTGTACGAATATCTGAGCAACCGATTCGGCTTGAAGGCTTATCATACGGGAGCCTGGTTCTTCTTCATCAGTAAGATGTTGGGAGCTGCGGTGCGCCTGTTCCTGGTATGTTTTATCTTACAGATGCTGGCTTTCGATCCCCTGGGCATTCCGTTCATTGTCAATGTTTTCATCTCTGTGGGCTTCGTATGGCTGTACACACATCGCGGAGGGGTAAAATCGGTGATTTGGGCAGATGTCATCAAAACCTGTTGTTTAATCATTTCGGTGGCGCTCTGTATTTACTTCATCGCACGAGACATGGGGCTTTCGCTTACCGGAACGTTCCAAGCGATTGGACAAAGCAGCATGAACAAGATGTTGTTTTTTGATGATCCCAACGATAAGCAGTTTTTCTTCAAACAATTCTTAGCGGGCATCTTCACGATGATTGCCACCAACGGACTTGACCAAGACATGATGCAACGCAACTTGAGTTGCCGCAACAGCAAGGAATCACAAAAGAACATGATTTTCAGCATCATTCTCCAGTTTGTCGTGGTTTCTGCTTTCTTAATGCTTGGTGTGCTGCTGTACCTCTTTGCAGCACAGCACGGGATATCAGAAACTGGCGACAAACTGTTCCCAGCCATCGCCACAGGGCCTTATCTCCCCATGATTGTCGGCATCTTATTTATCGTTGGTCTGGCATCATCGGCCTACAATGCTGCCGGAGCAGCCTTGACAGCACTTACCACCTCGTTCACAATCGACATCTTAGGTGGGCACTCACTGAGCGAGAACCGTGTGAAAAGCCTGCGGCAGCGTGTACACCTTGGAATGGCCATCCTGATGGGTGTGGTCATCATCGCCATCAACATCTTGAACAGCACCAGTGTGGTAGATGCCGTCTACACCCTTGCCAGCTACACCTACGGCCCCCTCTTAGGCATGTTCACCTTTGGCATCATTATGAAACAACAAGTACACGACCGCTATGTGCCATGGGTGGCTATCGCTGCGCCTGTGCTGTGTTTGATATTAGACAAGCACTCCATGCAATGGTTCAATGGCTATCAGTTTAGCTACGAGATACTTATCTTCAACGCATTGTTTACCTTCTTAGGACTTTGCCTGTTGATTCGACGAAAATAACGATAAAACAAACCCAAACATTGGTACATCTATATGAAAGCAATTGCGATACTTACTACTCATGTATGTTGTATGCTGTTTACCATTGGCATACATGCTCAAAATAGACCTGCGGTCTTTGCACCTACTTGCGACACTCCTTTGGTGCAAGAGCTCACTACTCATAACCGCCCAAAAAACGGTCTGTCAAACCGTCATATTGTCATGTGGCAAAGTCATGGACGATATTACGAAGCCAAATTAGATCGCTGGGAGTGGCAGAGATGCCGCCTCTTACAAACCGTTGAAGACCTATATACGCAAAGTTATGTACTACCTTTCTTAGTTCCCATGCTCGAACAAGCGGGAGCTAACGTGCTGATTCCGCGCGAAAGGGATTGGAACAGCTTTGAAGCTATCGTGGACAATGACGGCAACAGCTTTCAACCAAAGGCTAAATATAGCGAATACAACGGAAAAGAAAGTTGGAAAAACGGCACAGGAAAGGGCTTCGCCTACCTCCGAAAGATCTACACCGACTTCCAAAATCCATTTACCGAGGGCAGTTATCGCATGGTGACTTCGATTAAAAAAGGAGCAGAAAGCACGGCCGAATGGATTCCACAGATTGACGAAACAGGCGAATACGCCGTTTATGTAGCCTACCATACCGTGCCTGGGAGTACCAATTCAGCCCGTTATACCGTATATCATCGGGGAGGAATCAGTGAGTTTAAGGTCAATCAACAAATGGGTGGAGGTACTTGGATATATCTTGGAAAATTCGCTTTTGACAAGAATTTAGGCAAGAGTCAGCGCATCGTCCTCAGTAACAAGACAGGAAAAGCAGGCGAAGTAGTGACAGCCGATGCGATTAAAATAGGTGGAGGAATGGGCAATATCGGCAGACCAGAAATAAGTACCTACCCTCGTTTCACCGAAGCAGCACGCTACTGGATGCAATGGGCGGGCGTTCCTGACAGTATTTATAGTCCTACGGCTGGAAAAGATGATTACAAAGACGATTATCAAGCACGTGGCGAATGGGTGAACTGGCTGGCAGGAGGGTCTGAAAGCTATCCCGAAGGCAAGGGTTTGAACATCCCCATAGAGATGTCTTTGGCCTTTCACTCCGATGCGGGTGTCACCAAGAACGACAGTACCATTGGCACGTTGGGCATTTACTTCACGCAATCGTATGACAGTGTGTTTGCCAATGGGGCCTCGCGACAGCTTTGTAAGGAGTATGCTGAAACCATTCATAACAGCATTTTACGAGACATACGGGTACAATTTGAACCCGCATGGCACAGCAGAGGTAACAAAGACGCTTCTTACTTTGAGGCCCGCACGCCACGAGTGCCAGCTATGTTGTTGGAATTGCTGTCGCATCAGAACTTCGCAGACATGCGTTATGGTCTCGACCCTCGATTCCGATTTGCGGTAAGTCGTGCTATCTACAAAGCCATGCTGCGCTTTTCGTGCAAACAACATCAACAAAAATATGTGGTGACACCTCTCCCCGTGAGTCACATGGCAGCCCATTTAACAGATAAGGGGCAGGTAGAACTCACTTGGCAAGCGGTTGAAGACACGCTTGAACCCACGGCAAAACCCAATAGCTACATTGTTTATACGCGCTATGGAAATGGTGAATTTGACCATGGAAAAGTGGTAAAACAATGTAAATATGTGGCAGACGTACCCAAAGACATGGTGTGCAGCTACAAAGTTGTGGCGATGAACGAGGGCGGCGTGAGCTTCCCATCCGAGATTGTGGCCGTAGGACGCAGCAGTAAAGCAGACACTAAAAAGGCATTAGTGGTAAACGGATTCAACCGAATTTCAGCTCCAGCCGATTTTGTTGCACCCGCTCCGTTGGATACTTTATATGCTGGATTCTTGGATAATGAAGACCATGGGGTGCCATATATGGTAGACATCAGTTATGTGGGCAGCCAAAAAGAGTTCAACAGGTCGCTCCCATGGCTCGATGATGATTCGGGTGGCTTTGGCGACAGTCACGGAAATGAAGAGACAACAGTCATTGCGGGCAACACATTCGATTATATCGCCCTGCACGGCGATGCTATCTTAAAGGCTGGATGTTCGTTCGAATCGTGTAGCCGCGAGCGCTTCAACCGTGTTGAGAAAGACATCCAATGGATTGACATCATCTTAGGAAAACAGCGACAGACAAAGCTAGGCAACGGCAAAATATATCCTTTGCGCTACAAGATCTTCACGCCCGAAATGCAACAAATACTCACCGCTTACACCCAACAAGGCACATCCATATTCGTATCGGGGGCTTACGTAGGCAGCGATCTATGGAATAACAAATTGGCAAAGCCACAAAAAGAAGACATTCTCTTTGCGACAAACGTACTAAAGTACAAGTGGCGCAACAGTAGAGCGGCCGTCACAGGACGGTTGTCGACCGTAAAATCGCCATTCAATCTCGCACCAGCTGCCTACAACTATGCGCATACGTTGGGACCTAAGACCTATATTGTAGAATCGCCAGACGCTATTGAACCTGCTTGCGACAACGCCTATACGGTGATGCGTTATCCCGAAAACAACTTTAGTGCGGCAGTGGCATACCGCGGTGACTACAAGACATGGGTCATGGGCGTGCCATTTGAGTCGATATTAGATGCTGCCAACAGAGAGAAGATGATGGCTGAAGTCATACAGTTCTTTAAACAATAAATCCCATTACAAATTATACCTATGATTATGAAGAGAATACAGACCTTTATATACAGTCTATTAGCACTTGCCTTCTGTGTACAGGTACAAGCGCAAATAGGCACTTTCCGCTTTGCCCAACTGACAGATATACACCTCAATCAAAACAATCCCAACCCAACCGAAGACTTGCTTCGATCCATTGCTCAGATTAATGCGACGGACAGTCTTGACTTTGTTCTCGTTACGGGCGACATCACCGAGGAGGGCGACAATGCAACGCTGCACAAAGTAAAGCAGTGTTTAGACCTTTTACGCTATCCTTATTATACCGTGATGGGCAATCATGAAACCAAGTGGAGCGAATCAGGATGTACCATGTTTGCCAAGATATTCGGTGGCGAACGCTTCTCATTTTTCCATAAAGGCATTCAGTTCATAGGTTTCAATACAGGTCCTTTCATGCGCATGGCATTCGGTCATGTGAAACCGCAAGATATATCGTGGATTCAATCGACCATCAAGGACAAGAAACAACCGGTGATATTGGTCACCCACTACCCTATTTTAGAAGGCGATGTAGACAACTGGTATGAGCTGACCGATGCTATAAAGCCTTATAACATACGTCTTTTCGTTGGTGGCCATTATCACAGAAACAAACAGTCCACATACGATGGAATTCCTGGCGTACTCATCCGATCCAATCTTCGCGATAAAGACGCACTGCCAGGATATGGCATTTATGAAGTTTCTCCAGACTCTATCATCGTTTACCAGCAACGAATTGGAGAAAAGAAACAGCTAATATGCGCCTACTCTTTAACCAATCAGCTGTTCAACCACGACAAGAAAGCCGACAAGTATCCTAATTTCTCAGTCAACAAGACCTACCCAAACGTTAAAAGGAAATGGTACGTACAGACGGGTACGGCCATCTATAGTTCGCCTGTCGTTGAGGGAAACAGGGTTTTTGTGGGCGATGATGCTGGCATACTAACGGCATACAACTTGAAAACGGGTAAAAAACTGTGGGCATACCAGTCGGGAAATCGTATTGTGGGAACGCCTGCGGTTGAAAATGGGATTGTTGTTTTTGGCTCAGCTGACCAATACATCTACGGCATTGATGCCAAAAACGGAAGTTTAAAATGGCGCGTTCAGGCCGAAGCGCCTGTGTTGGGAGCCGTTACCATACAGCAAGGCATCGCATATATAGGCAGCAGTGACCACATTTTCCGTGCCATTGACATTCAAAACGGAAAAGTAGTGTGGACCTATAACAACGTAAAAGGATATGTAGAAACAAAGCCTTTGGTTACAAACAATCAAGTTATCTTCGGTGCATGGGACAACACACTTTACTCGCTGAATCAAAAGAACGGTCATGAGAACTGGCGTTGGACGGGCAATCTCACTCGAATGCACTTTTCACCAGCAGCCGTTTGGCCTGTTGCCACGCAGAATCGCGTCTTTATTGTAGATCCCGAACGAGCCCTCACGGCCATCGATTTAACAACGGGTGCAACCATTTGGCGCACGTATCAGTCGAAAGTACGAGAAACGATTGGCCTATCAGCAGACCAAACGCGCATCTATGCCAAGACAATGCAAGACAGTGTGGTGTGCTACAGCGCCACCTCTGAACAACCCAAACAACTATGGAGAGCCAATTTACAGTTTGGTTACGAACACGCTACCTCCATGATGGTCGAACAAGGCGATGTGGTTTTAGGTAGCACCAAAGATGGTTTGATATTCGCTTTACAGGCGAAAACTGGTGAAATCAGATGGAAACACAAAATAGGCAACTCACTCATCAACACCGTAGTACCTGTAGGACGCCGACAACTGTTGGTGACAGCTGCCAGTGGAGAGCTATGCTTACTACAATATCGATAATACTCATCACATCTAATAAAATGAAATAATGAAGAAGATAGATTGTTTTTTACCTTTCATCAACGAGGAGCAATACCAGCAACTGTGTGCTGCGTTTGAAGATTTTACATCTCTTATCAGTATTCATGCGCTCAAAGAGAGCTTGTACCAATCCAATACCTTGCAGCAAATAGCCAAAGAGGCTACCGCCCCATATATTCTTTTGCTTACCAAGGACACACCTTTGAGCTTGCATTACAGAGCTTTACAACGATTGATACAACTGGCCGAAGATACCCAGGCTGCGCTCTTGTATGCCGATCACTATCAGATTAGGGCTCAAAAGCGTATCAATTCGCCTGTTATTGATTATCAATTGGGGTCTTTACGCGATGACTTTAACTTTGGTTCGCTGTTGTTTTTCAATACCGCTGCATTCAAAACTGGGGTTCTCAACCTCAAAGAACCTTACCAACACGCCGCACTCTATGCCCTACGCCTTTGTCTGAGTAGGAACCACCAGTTGGTACACGTCAACGAATACCTGTATACAGAGATTGAAGAGGACAACCGAAAGAGTGGCGAAAAGCAGTTCGACTATGTTGATCCACGCAACCAAGAACGTCAAAAAGAAATGGAAAGGGCGTGTACCGAGCATCTGAAAGCTGTTGGAGGCTATCTCGAGCCTGTGTTCAAAGAGGTAGATTTCAACCTTACCCCATTCGAATATGAGGCATCGGTCATCATTCCGGTCAAGAATAGGGTTGGCACCATCGAGGCTGCCATACAGTCTGTCTTGCGCCAACAAACCAACTTCAAGTTTAATCTCATCGTGATTGACAATCATTCGGATGATGGCACTTCCGAAATCATCGACCAACACAAGGGTGATGAGCGTGTCATTCACCTCGTTCCCCAACGTACCGACCTCGGTATTGGCGGCTGCTGGAACTATGGTTTGCATCATGCCAACTGCGGAAAGTTCGCCGTTCAGTTGGATAGCGATGATCTGTATTCAGACGAACACACCCTACAAACCATCGTAGACGCCTTTTACCAGCAACAATGTGCCATGGTGATTGGCACTTATCGCATGACCGATTTCGACCTCAACACGCTTCCTCCAGGCGTGATTGGCCACCGTGAATGGACGCCAGAGAATGGAAGAAACAACGCATTGCGTATCAATGGGCTCGGTGCTCCTCGTGCCTTCTACACCCCTATTGCACGAGAAATTGGATTCCCCAACACAAGTTATGGTGAAGACTACGCCATGGGACTGAACATTTCGCGCCATTATCAGATAGGACGTATCTACGATGTGCTGTATCTTTGTCGCCGTTGGGGTGGCAATTCGGATGCGGCATTGAACATAGAGCAAGTAAACGCCAACAATATCTATAAAGACCGAATCCGCACATGGGAGTTGCAAGCTCGCATCAACCTTCACAAAAAATAAACCAGCATGAAACCATTAACCAAAAACATCAGTCCTTGGGCCTGGATACCCACGCTCTATTTTGCCGAAGGCATCCCCTATTTTATCGTTAACAACATATCGGTCATCATGTTCACCAAGATGGGTGTGCCCAATGGTGACATGGCCATGTTTACCAGTTTGTTGTATCTGCCGTGGGTCATCAAGCCCCTGTGGAGTCCGTTTGTCGATATCCTGCGCACCAAACGTTGGTGGATTGTGATCATGCAAGCCCTCATGAGCTTGGCTTTCATTTTGCTGACGTTTACCCTTCCACATCCTTCACCCGACATCATCGCTTCGGGCAATACACCCGTGAGTATGTTTACGCTTACGTTGGTGCTGTTTATCATCACCGCCTTTGCATCTGCTACCCACGACATCGCTGCTGATGGATTCTATATGTTGGCTCTCAATCATTCACAGCAATCGTTCTTCGTGGGCATCAGGAGCACATTTTATCGCTTTGCCTCTATCTTCGGACAGGGCGTTTTGGTGTTCGTGGCTGGATATTTAGAGCTGCACACGGGCAACATTCCGTTGTCGTGGATGATTACCTTGGGCATTACAAGCGTTTTGTTCACCACCATTACCATTTATCACACCTTCTTTATTCCTTATCCTCAACAGGACAAAGGAAAAGTAGGTACTACAGGTGTGCATGCTAAAGACATCGTTTCAGAGTTTGGACGTACCTTCTCAACCTATTTTAAGAAGCCCGGACTGTGGATTGCCATTGCTTTCATGTTGCTGTATCGTTTGCCCGAAGCATTCTTACTCAAGATGGCAGTGCCGTTTCTTGTTGACTCTGGGGCTGACGGAGGCTTGTCCATGCCTACACAAGAAGTAGGGTTGGTTTATGGAACCATTGGTGTTATTGCACTGACCATTGGTGGCATCATCGGTGGTATTGCGGCTTCCAACTGGGGACTCAAGAAGTCATTGTGGCCAATGGCTGCCTGCATGACGCTTCCCTGCTTTACCTTTGTGTACCTTAGTATGTTCCTTCCTCACAACATCATTATCATCAGTGCTTGCGTGGCCGTCGAACAGTTTGGCTATGGATTTGGTTTCACTGCCTACATGTTGTACATGATGTATTTCTCTGAAGGCGAATTTAAGACCGCCCACTATGCCATTTGCACGGCATTCATGGCACTGAGCATGATGATTCCAGGCATGTTTGCCGGTTATCTGCAAGAGTGGTTGGGTTACGAACACTTCTTCTGGTTGGTCATTGCCTGCTGCTTGGCAACCGTCATGGTTACATTAATTATCAAAGTTGACCCTCATTATGGACGTAAAGATGCTGAAAATGTTAAATAATTCTTTTAAAAAACTATTTTTACTTGCCTTCATGCTTTGTTTCATTGTCACCGTTTTACCGGCAAGAAACAAACAAGTATTAACTGGTATTGATGTGTTAGAACGTCAAAATTTCAAACAGTTGCAAGGCAAGCGCATTGGTCTTATCACCAATCCTACGGGTGTTAACCGCTATTTGAAGTCGACCATCGACATCTTGCACGATGCTCCTGGCGTCAAACTGGTAGCGCTCTATGGACCTGAACATGGTGTGCGAGGCGACATCCATGCTGGTGCCAAGGTTCAAGACCAAAAAGATGAGAAAACAGGTTTGCCCATCTTCTCCCTCTATGGCAAGACACGAAAGCCCACCAAAGAGATGCTTCGTGGCATCGACGCGTTGGTGTACGACATTCAAGACATTGGGGCACGCTCGTTTACCTTTATCAGTACCATGGGGTTGGCCATGGAAGCGGCTGCCGAGAATGGCATCGAATTCATCGTTCTGGATCGCCCCAACCCACTTGGCGGTCTGCACGTCGAAGGCAATGTGGTGGAAGATGATTGCATGTCGTTTGTCAGTCAGTTCCGCATTCCCTATATCTACGGACTTACTTGTGGCGAATTGGCGCAGATGCTCAATGGCGAGCGTATGTTGAAGCATGGCGTTCAATGCAAACTAACGGTCATTAAGATGAAACGTTGGAAACGAAAAATGACGTACGAAGACACAAAGTTGCCGTGGATAGCATCGTCTCCACACATTCCACAAGCCCTCACAGCCTGGTATTATCCTACTACTGGCATTGTTGGAGAGTTGGGGTATCTGTCTATTGGCGTTGGTTACACCCTTCCCTTCCAATTGTTTGCTGCTTCTTGGATTGATGCCGAAGAGTTAGCAAACGCCATGAACGCGCAGCAAATGCCTGGCGTAACGTTCCGTCCCATTCACTTACGACCCTTTTACAGCACAGGAAAAGGCGAACAATTACAAGGCATACAGATTCATATCACGAACTATAAGACAGTTCAACTCACTCCTATCCAGTTTGTGCTGATGCAAGAAATAGCTCGTTTGTATCCCGAACATTCGGTGATGGAGCATGCCAATCAGACCCGTTTCTCCATGTTCGATAAAGTTTGTGGCTCTAAACAAATACGCGAACGCTTCATGAAACGCAACCGCTGGGAGGATATTGCACCTTATTGGAACAAGGACGTAAAGACTTTTAAGCAACTGTCAAAGAAATATTATCTATATCGTTAAAATTATATTGCGCTATGAATGTTACACAAAAACCACAGAGTAAACGCATCTTAGCCATCGATATCTTACGAGGCATCACTATCGCTGGCATGATACTCGTGAACAATCCAGGCAGCTGGGCACACATCTTCGCCCCCCTCGAGCACGCTGAATGGAACGGAATGACACCCACTGACTTGGTGTTTCCTTTCTTCATGTTTGTCATGGGAATGTGTATTTTCATTTCCATGCAGAAGTATCAGTTTGCGTGCAACCGCCAAACGGTTTACAAAATTATACGCCGCACGCTGCTACTCTACCTCGTAGGCATATTCGTTGGTTGGTTTTCAAGATTCTGCCATCGCTGGGCTTTCCCATTAGAAGACGCCACTTTAGGCCAGCAAATATGGCATACAGTATGGTCGTTCGACACCATTCGGTTGTCGGGCGTGTTGGCACGGTTAGCCATCTGTTACGGCATCACCGCCCTGTTGGCCATCACCGTGCGTCATCGTTACTTGCTCAGCATCGTCATCACCTTGTTGATAGGCTATACCATCTTATTGTTTTGCGGCAATGGTTTTGCGTATGATGAAACAAATATCCTGTCCATCGTCGACCGAGCCGTTCTTACCGATGCGCACATGTACCACGACAATGGCATCGATCCCGAAGGATTGTTAAGTACATTTCCAGCCATTGCCCACACCCTCATTGGCTTTTTAATTGGAAAACTGGCTTTTAGTAAACAAAAAAACACAACTGCCACCATCTCGGGCGACCCCAAGACAAGTCTTATTTTACACAACATCGTTCCGCTGTTCATTGCAGGAACCATCCTCACCTTCAGTGGTTTGTTGCTTGCCTATGGTTGTCCGCTCAACAAAAAGATATGGTCGCCCACCCTTGTACTGACAAGTTGTGGATTGGCCTCAACGCTTTTAGCCTTGTTAATATGGCTCATCGACGTGAAAGGATATAAGCGTTGGTGCCGCTTTTTTGAAGTATTTGGCATGAATCCACTTTTCTTATATGTCATGAGTGGTGTCATTGCCATCTTGTTTGGTTCGTTCCAATTCCCATTTGGCGATGAGCCAACCTCAATCACAGGTTTTCTTTATCGTGATGTTTTTTCACCGTTGTTAGGACAAACCTTTGGATCGCTGGCCCATGCCCTACTCATCATCACGATACTTTGGAGTCTTGGCTACATTCTCTACAAGAAACGTATATTCATTAAATTATAAAATTACCGCACGACATGAAACAAAACATATATTTGATAGCCGACAGTGGCTCGACAAAAACAGATTGGGCGGTTATTGAAAACAATCAATTGAGAAAGGTCATCACCACAAAAGGGATGAATCCTGTCTTTCAATCGACCGACGAAATGGTAGCTGAAATCACAGAAAACCTTCTGCCCCACCTGCCCACTAAACATTTTTCCAACATCTTCTTCTATGGAGCTGGCTGCATACCCGAAAAGGTTTCGGTGGTTGAAAATGCCCTGCGACAGGTGCTCACGGTAGACGATAAGGTTGAAGTAAACTCAGACCTCTTAGCTGCGGCACGCGCTTTGTGTGGAAAAGAGCCCGGCATTGCCTGCATCTTAGGCACAGGGTCGAACTCATGTTTTTACGACGGCACGCAAATAGCGTGGCAAGTGCCTGCACTGGGCTTTATCCTTGGCGACGAAGGGAGTGGTGCCAACTTAGGTAAGCGGTTGGTGAGCGACCTCTTAAAAAACCAGTTGGATGATCAACTCAAAGCAGAATTTTTCGCACAGTTCAACACCAACATGGCCGACATTATTGAAAATGTTTACCGCAAACCATTTCCAAGTCGTTATTTGGCCAGTCTTAACGTCTTCTTGGAGCAGCATAAAACACACAAAGCCGTGCACGCACTGCTGGTAAACGCTTTCTCTAATTTTATCCGCCGCAACGTCATGCAATACGATTACCATGAGTATCCCATGAATTGTATTGGTACCATCGCACTTGTCTATCAATCGGAACTAACCGAAGCCGCACAGGCATTGGGTGTGAAGATAGGAACCATCAGCAAAGCCCCCATGGAGGGACTGCTCAAATACCACACATTATAAATACAGGAGGATACATTATGAGCTTTAAGAAGATAACCGAAGAAGCTTCGTTGTACAACGACTTGGAACATAAGTCGGTAGAAGAACTTTTACAAGACATCAACACCGAAGATCAAAAGGTGGCGTTGGCCGTACAAAAAACCATTCCACAAATAGCCAAATTGGTCAAGCTGATTGTACCAAGGATGAAACGAGGCGGTCGAATTTTCTACATGGGAGCCGGAACCAGTGGCCGTTTAGGCGTGTTGGATGCTTCTGAACTGCCCCCTACATTCGGCGTTTCAAAAACATTAGTCATCGGACTGATTGCTGGTGGCGACACGGCTTTGCGCAATGCGGTTGAAGCGGCAGAAGACGATGAGGAACATGGTTGGAACGAACTGGTAGAGCACAACATCAACAGCAATGATACCGTGATTGGTATTGCCGCATCGGGTACGACACCATACGTTGTGGGAGCATTGCGCGACGCACGCGAACATGGCATTCTGACAGCCTGCATCACCAGCAATCCTGATTCGCCAATGGCAGCCGAATCGGATATAGCCATCGAAATGATTGTAGGACCGGAGTATGTCACCGGTAGCTCACGCATGAAATCGGGTACGGGACAAAAGATGATTCTCAACATGATTAGCACCGCTGTCATGATACAATTAGGACGGGTGAAGGGCAACAAGATGGTTAACATGCAGCTGACCAACCAAAAACTCGTAGACCGTGGCACGCGCATGCTGGTCGACATATTAGGGTTAGACTACGGCAAAGCCAAAAGTCTGCTGCTGCTTCACGGCTCGGTAGAAAAGGTGTTGCAAGAAACAAAACTACCCACGAAGGACGAATGATGACCACCCTTAACTTAAAAACATATCAACGATGAAACGAATGAGCTTTCTGTTGCTCTTGATGGTGGGGATGCTTTCCTCCATAAGGGCCAACGATATCCCAGTAGTCTACCCCGAACAAGTAGGCATGAACAGGCTGCGACTGCAAAATGCTGACCGCGTTATCAACCAAGCCATCCGTGAGAAGCAAATTCCCGGAGCTGTGTTAGCGGTGGTTAGACATGGCAAAATGGCCTATCTCAAAGCCTACGGCAACCGCCAGCTCATTCCGACGGTGGAGCCCATGACCACAAACACGGTTTTTGACCTGGCGTCGTGTACCAAACCAGTGGCTACAACGATGGCTACCATGCTCCTCATTGAGCGGGGATTGCTGCGCACTGCGGATGCCGTCAAGATGTATCTGCCCCACTTTCAAAGTTGGAACAGCCAACAAAATGACACCACGACCATACGCATCAGCAACCTGCTAACGCATACATCAGGCCTGCCTGCCTACGCTCCCGTCAAACAATTGAGCAGCGAGAGCGGCGCTGACAAGCGACAAGTGTTGGCACGTTACATCGACCAATGCCAGCGACAATACAAACCGGGAACGGACATGCGGTATAGTTGTCTTAACTTTATCACCTTGCAACGCATCATAGAACACATTACCCATCAATCGTTAAGAACCTTTTGTGCCGAAAACATCTTCATTCCTTTAGGTATGAGCCACACCGACTTCATACCCTGCGCACAAGACAAGAAGGGAAATTGGACGAACACCGATCAGCCACGATGGGGCAAAATAAACGACTCTGCCGCTTATCCCCTCGCTCCTACCGAGCAACAAGCCAACGGACAAGTGCTCAAGGGACAGGTTCACGACCCCTTGGCACGCGTCATGAACGCGGGAATATCGGGCAATGCCGGCTTGTTTTCTACAGCTTCCGACCTGGCGGTGCTTTGTGCCATGCTGCAAAACGGAGGTTCGTGGAACGGAAAACGCATTCTGTCACCCAACACCATCCATGCCATGCGCACCATTCCATCAAGCCTGAAAAACTTTGGACGCAGCTTAGGATGGGACGTATCGTCGCCATACGCCTCGAATAAAGGCGATCTGTTGAGCAACGAGACCTACGGGCATACGGGATATACGGGTACTTCTATCGTGATAGACCCGGTGAACGACCTTTCCATCATCCTGCTTACCAACTGCGTACATCCGCATGACAAGGGCAACACCGTGCGCTTGCGGGCCTTGGTGGCTAACGCCGTTGCAGCAAGCATCACCAATGAAGAACCTTTGTACCACGAGCATTACTACCAACGCATGCTGCAATTTGAAAACGAACCTGCCATACAGAAAAACAACATCGTGATGTTGGGCAACAGCATTACGGAGGGTGGCAAAGATTGGGCTGCCAAGTTGGGTAACAAAAACGTCATCAACCGCGGCATCAGCGGCGATGTGGCCACAGGCATTTACGACCGACTGCACACCATCTTGCCCGCACATCCTGCCAAGATATTCTTGATGGTTGGGGTAAACGACGTGAGCCACGACCTCAGCACCGACAGCATTGCCAACATGATTATACGACTGACGGAACGCATCCGACGCAAATCACCACAAACCAAGCTCTATCTACAGAGCATGCTTCCTATCCGCGAATCAACAGGCAGATGGAAACGACTGGTGGGTAAGACCGAACAGATACCCGAAATCAACGCGAGGTTGCAGGCATGGGCAAAGCAAAATCACGTTACTTACATCAATCTCTTCCCCCTATTTACTGAGCCAGGCACACATATCATGCGCCAAGAACTGACCTACGATGGCCTACATCTAACAGAGAAGGGATATGAAGAATGGATGAAAGTGTTGAAAAAATATTTATAGAACCCACGTTAAAACTGAGGGGGAGGTAGATTTTTATTTACCTCCTCTTATTGGATCGGACAGCGATAATGCGACATTCTTTTCAATAAGCATGAAGATGTGATGGCAAAAGCAATGAGTTTAGCATCCAAAAGCATTGAGTTTGCCATCCAAAGTGATTGAGTTTGACACCCAAAAGCAATGACTTTGAAAAGCTTCCTCAAATAGGCTGGATGACATACGAATGGAAGTTGGTGAAAAACTATCGATTCAGAGACAAGACACCGCAGCCTGACAACGGATTGGACTGTCGAGTGTGAACAAAAAATCCTTGCCACATGGGACAAGGATTTTTTTGTTTATAAGGCTACATGAACAATCAATCTTTGTTCAAGCGCTTGCGTTCGGTATGGTCGAGCGTTATCTTTCGCATGCGCATGCTCTTGGGAGTAACTTCCAACAGTTCGTCGGCTTTGATATACTCCAAACACTCTTCCAAGCTCATCACCACCTTGGGAATCACTCGTGCCTTATCATCCGAACCGCTGGCACGCACGTTAGTAAGCTGCTTGGCCTTGGTTACATTGATTACCAAGTCGTTGTCGTGAACATGTTCGCCTACCACTTCACCAGCATAAACTTCCTCTCCTGGATCGATGAAGAACTTACCACGGTCTTGAAGTTTATCAATGGAATAAGCATATGCCGTACCCGTCTCCATGGCAATCATGCTGCCGTTCACTCGTCTTGTGATTTCTCCCTTGAAAGGTTGATACTCTTTGAAACGATGCGCCATGATGGCTTCACCCTGAGAGGCTGTCAGCACATTGGTGCGGAGTCCCATGATACCACGCGAAGGAATGTCGAACTCGATGTTTGTACGGTCGCCTTGGCTCTCCATGGAGGTCATTTCGCCCTTTCGACGAGTTACCATGTCTATCATTTTGCTGGAGAATTCTTCGGGAACATTGATGGTGAGTTCCTCGATAGGCTCATATTTTTCGCCGTTGATTTCTTTGAATATCACCTGCGGCTGCCCCACTTGCAACTCATATCCCTCGCGGCGCATGGTTTCAACCAACACGCTGAGGTGGAGAACGCCACGTCCACTGACAATCCATTTATCGGTTGCATCCTCGAAAGGACGCACACGGAGAGCCAGATTTTTCTCCAACTCTTTTTCCAAACGGTCGTTGATGTGGCGCGAAGTAACATACTTTCCCTCCTTACCAAATAAAGGTGAATCATTAATGGTGAACAGCATGCTCATCGTAGGCTCATCAATGGCGATGGGAGGTAATGGCTCTGGATTCTCAAAGTCACAAATAGTGTCGCCTATTTCGAAGCGATCCAGCCCAATGACAGCACAGATATCACCACTACCCACCTGGTCGGTTTTGGCGTGCCCCATGCCTTCAAAGGTATGAAGCTCTTTAATCTTGGTCTTTTCCTGACTGCCGTCGCGATGGCTAATGGTTACATTCATGCCACTGGCAAGAACACCTCGATGTACCCTTCCTACGGCAATACGTCCAGTGTAGTTGGAGTAGTCGAGACTGGTAATCAGCATTTGCGGGGTACCCTCCAGCTGCTTGGGCGCCGGTATCACCTCTACAATCTTGTCAAGCAAATACTCTATATTGTCCGTTGGTTTCTTCCAATCTTCTGACATCCATCCGTTTTTGGCCGAACCATATACGACAGGGAAGTCCAACTGGTCTTCGGTGGCGTTCAATGAGAACATCAAATCGAACACCATTTCGTACACTTCCTCGGGCCTACAGTTGGGTTTGTCCACCTTGTTCACCACAACGATGGGTTTTAAGCCTATCTCCAAAGCTTTTTGCAACACGAAACGTGTTTGCGGCATGGGGCCTTCAAAAGCGTCAACGAGCAAGATACAACCATCCGCCATATTGAGCACGCGCTCTACCTCACCACCAAAATCGGAGTGACCGGGAGTGTCTATAATGTTGATTTTAGTACCTTTCCAATTGATAGAAACGTTTTTAGAAAGAATGGTGATGCCACGTTCGCGCTCCAAATCATTAGCATCCAATACCTGTCCACTGTTATCCTGTCCGTCACGGAACAATTTTCCTGCCAACATCATCTTGTCTACCAACGTGGTTTTTCCGTGGTCTACGTGTGCAATGATGGCAATATTTCTAATGTCTTGCATTTTCTGTTACCTTAAACTTTTACGACTGCAAAGGTAATGCTTTTAATTTATAATTTGCAATGCACTATTCGTAATTATAAACTATCAACTATATTTTTTCTACCTTAATAGACATCCATGGACAGAAAACGAGAAAAAAGAACTTATTAAATGTTAAAAAACGACTCAAAGCTGACAAAATATGAAAGAGCGATGATGAAATGTACATTAAAAGCATTACCTTTGCAACCGCATTATTGCACAACATTTTTATTTTTTAACAACAAAGTTCTATGTATTTAGACAAAGCAAAAAAAGAAGAGATCTTTGGACAGTACGGAAAGTCTAACTCTGATACTGGTTCAGCTGAGAGCCAGATAGCATTGTTCTCATACCGTATTTCCCACTTGACGGAGCACCTGAAGAAAAACCGTAAAGATCATACTACCGCAAGGTCTCTGACCAAATTGGTAGGTAAGCGTCGTGCATTGCTCGATTATCTCTACGACCGCGACATTGAGCGCTATCGTACTATAATCAAGGCTCTCGGTCTGCGTCGATAATCATCGCGCTGCTGAATGCACAAAAAAGGACTAATCCCGATCGGCAACATGCCTGTCGGGATTTTTTGTTGCCACTACATAACGTTTGCTGTCGTCGCCATAGCGCTTTATGATGAACAGAAAACACAAAAATATACATTTATATAGCATTTTTCATACTAAAAGTTATGTAATTAGAAAAAAAAGATTAACTTTGCACCATATATCACAATATTTAAAGGAGGAAACGGCAGTTTTATTCACAAAAATATAGAAATAACGAATTAGATTTATTAATACGGTTATGAAAAAGTTCTTAATTATGCTGGCTATAGCCGGCGTTTCCCTGACCTCAATGGCACAGGAAACAGAAACTACAACAGAAAAGTATAGCGTAGCAACTAACTCTTTCTGGAGTAATTGGTTCGTACAGGGGGGAGTGCAGTGGACTGCGTTCTATTCTTCACTCGAGCATGGTTTCGACACATCAAACAACCCTCTCAAGAGTTTCCGCTCTAACCCACAGGCTTCTGTAGCTATCGGTAAGTGGTTCACTCCTGGTCTCGGACTCCGCACAAAGGTGTCTGGTATCTGGGGTAAGGCAAATGGCGACAGCTTCAAATACTGGAACGCACAGGAGCAGGTGCTCTTCAACCTGAGCAACATGTTCTGCGGCTACAACCCTAAGCGTGTCTACAACTGTATTCCATTCGCTGGTGCAGGCTTTGCACGCAACATGAGCTCTGACATGTATGCAATGGGTATGAGCATCGGTTTGCTCAACGAGTTCAACATCAACAAGCGCGTTGCCATCAACCTCGAGTTGGGTTGGAACCGTCTGGAGAACGACTTCTACTCAGAGGGACACGCAAACAACGGTCCTCGCGGATGGGATTCTCACGACAACTACCTCTATGCTGAGCTCGGTCTCACTCTCAACATCGGCAAGACCGGTTGGGCTAAGGTGCCAGATGTTGACGCTATCAAGGCTCTCTCTCAGTCACAGATCGACGCTCTCAACGCTCAGCTCGCTGACTCTAAGTCAGAGAACGAACGTCTGAAGGCTATGCTGAACGAGAAACCAAAGGAGGTTGCAATGCCTGAGTCTATCAAGCAGTTCATCACTACTCCGGTATCTGTATTCTTCAACATCGGCAAGACAGACGTTGCCAATCCTAAGGACCTCGTCAACGTTGAGGCTCTTGCTAAGTACGCCAAGACTAACAACTCTAAGATCATGGTTACAGGTTTCGCCGACAGCGCAACAGGTACTCCTCAGATCAACCAGAAGCTCTCTGTTAAGCGTGCTGAAATCGTTAAGGGCGAGCTTATCAAGATGGGTGTACCTGCTGACAACATCTCAACTCAGGCTCACGGTGGTGTAGAAACACTCTCACCAATCTCATTCAACCGTCGTGCAACAGTTCAGATCACAGAGCAGTAATCTGCTCGTCTGAAAATCATAAATTAACAGGAAGCCTTCCGTCTCATCGCAGACGGGAGGCTTCTTTCGTTTTTTATAAATACAGCCATGACTACAACCAAAAGGAGTCTGCTCTTATGGTGCTTTTTGCATCTCCTTTACTAACGTTCATTCCATGAAACATTGTGGGTACGTTTTTGGCTCTGATTATGCCCAACCGGGGCAAGCAGCATGCCCCACTTGGGTAAGCAGCGTTCACAACCGGGGCAAGCAGCGTTCCCATTTCTTGAAGTTTTTGCTATCCTTGTCAAGGATCCGACCAGCCTGTTTGGAAAACAAATACCAACCATAAAAATGTCTGCCCTTATGTAGCCCTGCAATAGGTTTTCCGGAGAGCAATAAAAATAAATCTGATGCAGATTACCGAACTTTTTAAGTACGAATAATCCAAGATACGACACGTTCAATCCAAAATACACACAAACGGAACATTTACCATTTTTTTTGTATTGTTAATTTTCGTACATTTGTAGATGTGAAAAAGAAATGTGCAAGACAGTTGTACTGCACAGAAAAATTAATCTAACGAGAGTTCATTTAAAACAAATAGCTTATGTCTCAGAACAGAACAGTAATCCAAGGTCTCGAACCAGACAACGGACAGGGTGGAAACAACATGAACAGCGGACTCGGCAACAGCTTCTATTCCAGAAGCGGACGCCAGGCAGCAAAAGGCACCGTGGTGCCGGGAATGATGGGCAACGAAACACGGCAGCCAGACAACAACGCCGGAGAACAGCCACAACAAAGACAGCGCACCATACAGCCAGGAAAACCGGTTGTAGGATTCCTGTACTCTGTTTCCAGAACAGCTGCAGGAGAGTTCTGGCCTTTGCAGATTGGCCGCAACACTATCGGACAAAGCGCAGACTGCGACATACAGCTCGCCGAAGGCACCGTGTCGGGCAACCATGCCGTAATCGTGGTGAGACAGCAGGAGGGCAAAGGCGTGATAGCTTCTATCAAAGACCCGGAATCCACCAACGGAACAAGACTCAACGGAACACAGCTCGGATTCGACGCTGAAGCCTGCCACAACGGCGACATCATAACAATAGGCAACAACTACGAACTGCTGCTCATCCTCATCGATGCAGAGAAGGCAAACCTGAGAGTGAACCCTAACTTCATCGCCGTGGCAACGGAGGAGGACAGCGACGAATTCGGTGACGTGCCGCCATTCCGCAACGGACAGACACGCACCGAAGCCTACGACCCATACGGCAACAGCGGATACAAACCTACAAACGGCACTGTAGGAATGGACGGATCTATCGATCCTAACCACGGCGGAACAATCTCCATGTGATGCAACCTAAGAAGACCGTATTAAAACGTGGTGCATACATATACCTCTTTGCCGAAGGGGTGTGGTACTGCTATAACCCGGCAGAGATGCCATTGGGCAGCGGCGCTATGGGCGACGTGTATCTTGGCTTCAGATGCGACGACGGAGTGAAGGTGGCGATAAAGAGAGTGAAAGACTATTTCGCCAACAACCCCATGATAAGGCAAAGGGCACGTCAGGAGGCTTCACTCGCCTTCAGACACCCTAACCTCGTGGAGATGCTCGGATACTGCGAATATGCCCCCGACCGCGGACCCATCTGGATTATAAGCAAATATGTGCAGGGAGACGACGCTGACAAATATGTAGCGGCATTCCCCAACACTCACAACCGCGCCGAGAAAATCTGCCGGCTGATAATGCCGGTGATGGACGCCCTGGCATACATACACCAGAAGGGAGTGGTACACCGCGACATAAAGCCGTCGAACATCATGGTGGAAAACGGCAACAACGTGCGTCTCATGGACCTGGGAATATCAAGGGTGAATGGCGGCAACAAGTTCTCGCAATACGGATTTATCGGCACACCGCAATATTCATCGCCCGAACAGATAAAGAGGGACGAGAGTTCGGGTGCCGAGAGCATAAACGGCCGCAGCGACATCTATGAGCTGGGCATCACGCTATACGAGCTGATAACCGGCAGCAACCCCATGGACAAGGGAAACGACACGGAGACGCTTGCGGCACAGATATCCGAGAAGCTGCCGCCCAGCGACAAGATACCGCCGCAGCTCATGCGGGTGATATGGAAAGCAACAGAGAAGGACCAGATGAAGAGGTTCCAGACAGTGAAAGAATTCAAGCAAGCAATAACGATGGCTCTCACCTACCAGCCTACAACGATGGAGAAGACAATGGAATGGGCAAAGCGGAACAAGGCTCTTGCCGCGATAATGGTCTTCCTCGCCATCTGCGCTATGGCAATGGTCATCGTTTTACCGTTCATCATAAATCAACAATAATGGATCTGCAGAAGATATATTCAGACAGCTCTGCCGACGTCATCGCATTTGCTGAAAGCCGCATCGGAGGAAGACGCGAAAACCAGGACTCGTTCGGATGGAACGACACGAGGCTGGGATACCTCGTCACCGTTTGCGACGGCATGGGAGGCGGACCGGGCGGAAAGACTGCATCCACGATTGCCGTGAAGGAAATCGTAGACTCCATAACGGATGCCTCGGAGAAAGACGACCCGAAGACAGTGGTTGCCGATGCCGTGAGAAGAGCCAACGACGCCATCATTGAGGCCGGCAAGCAGACGCCACAACTCAAGGGAATGGGCTCCACGGCGACGGTGCTCCTAATCGGCAAGCAGTCGGCAATCGTGGCTCATGTGGGCGACAGCCGCATATACCAGCTGAGGAGAGGAAGGAAGGTGTTCCGCACATTCGACCACTCCATGGTGTTCGAGATGGTGAAGCAGAAAGTGATAACAGAGGAGCAGGCACGCCTCTCTGCACAGTCTAACATCATAACGAGGGCTCTCGGCGCCGCCGAAACGGTGGATGTTGAAATTGCCGAGGTGGCGTATGAGAAGGGCGACCGCTTCATGCTCTGCTCCGACGGCATACACGGCACGATGCCTGAGAAGGAACTGTTGAAGCTGGTATCGAAAAGAAGCGTAAGCCTCGCCACCGTGACCGACGACATCGCCACCCACGTGGACAATCTGGGACACAACGCCGGAGGCGGACACGACAATCTTACGCTTGCCCTCGTAGAAACAAGAAAGTACTCTAAACTAACTCCAAAGATGACCAAAGCAGCAAGAATAATCATCGCCGTAATGCTCGTGGGACTCGCGGCAAGCATCATGACAAACGTGATGCAATATCGCACCGCCAATGCGGCAACCAAGGCAACCGCCGACAGCATTGCATTATACAAAGACTCCGTGAAGAAAAGCCAGGCCGCAGTGGCTACCCTCACCGACTCCATCAAGAAAATAACTAAAAACAAATAATTCTGACTATGAAAGTATATTCTATTGGAAGAGAGACAGGATGCGACATCGTTATCAACGACAGCACCGATGTCATAAGCCGCCGACACGCCATCCTCAACGTCACGTCGATGGGAAAGATGACGATTGTTGACCAGAGCCATAACGGCACCTATGTCAACGGCATCAGGATAGCGCCCAATGTGCCGGTGCCGGTAACACGCAAAGACAGCGTATCGTTCGCCCACGTGGCACGCCTCGACTGGAACCGCGTGCCAAAGAGCGGCGAGGCAATAAAGTATGCCATCATAGCAGTAGTGGCGCTTGCAGTCATTGCCATAGCCGGATTCGGCATCAAGGCGGCAATGGGAGGCGGCAGCTCTGCCGGAACGCAGGAGAAACCGGCTGCCGTGGCTGACACCACGAAGACCCAGAAAGACGAGGACAAGCAGAAGGAAGAGAAAGCCGAAAGCAAGGACGACAACAAGAAGGACGAGCAGAAGGCTGACAAGAAACAGACAAAGAAAGACAACAAGCAACAGGCAAAAGACGACAAGCAGCAGAAGAAAAACGACTCAAAGGCTGCCGACGCCGCAAAGAAGGACAAGCAGCAGAAAAAGAACGACACTCCGAATGAAGACAACGACAAGAAGTCTGCCGGACTGAGAATCTGATGCCAGGCAACTGTCAATAGTATACATATTATTATATAATCAATAAAAAGAACGCTACACTATGAGAATATTGAAAATAGGACGCGACGCAAGTTGTGATATCGTCATACAGAGCCCGATGGTAAGCTCGGTACACGCTGAACTGACACTGCTCGACAGCGGTGACATGATGATAGAAGACAGAGGCAGCCACAACGGCACCTTCGTGATGGGACAGCAGATAAAGCCGGGCACACCGGCAAAGGTGACACGTGGCGACAAGATAACGTTCGGCAACGTGGACCTGCAGTGGAACCAGGTGCCGATGCCTGAGGACAACTCGGCATACAAGGGCATCTACGGCATCGGAAGCCATTTCAACAACGACATACAGGTGACGGGAGCCACGGTAAGCCGCTATCACGCCACAGTGAAACAGGGACGCGACGGAAAGTTCTATATCTTCGACCACAGCAAGAACGGAACGACCGTTGACGGTGTGCGCATACCGAA
>JAQYPT010000062.1 GCA_028726625.1 Prevotellaceae bacterium
GCGAAGAATACCCTGACGCATGTCCACGGGAGTGCAACAAACCCGAAAAACATTTGTTTCGTTGAGTACAAACATAAGTTTTTCGGGCAAAGGTAGTAAAGCAAGAAAGCCACACAAAAGCGGCTAATGTTGGATGCTTACGCTGCATTTTACAGAAACGATGCGTTGGTTTCTGTAACATTTCCTAAAAGCCTGAAGACAATTGGAAAAACATCTTTTTGTAATTGCGCCAAACTGCCATCTGTATCTTTCCCCGAAGGGCTGGTAAGCATTGGACCTGGTGCTTTGAATGGATGCACCGCACTTGCAAATGTAGTCTTGCCTAACACCTTAAGCTCTATTGGAGATGAAGCATTCCTCAAATGTCAGTCAATGACGACTTTTAACGTTCCTAAGAATCTCGAAAAGCTGGGTTCCTCATTTATTGCCATGACCAATGTAAATAGTATCACCGTAGATCCTGGCAACAAGCTGTTCCATGTGGTGGATGGCGTTCTTTACAACATGAAGAATACATTATTATACGCCATTCCGATGAGAGGAAAGAAGGAGTTAAACGTTCATAAAAATTGTATTGGCATCTGGGGAGGCGCTTGCTGGGGATCTGACTTGGAAAAAGTGACACTACCGGAAGGTCTTTTGGCCATTGACGGTTATGCGTTTGAAACCACAAATATTTCCGATATTCAATTTCCTAAGAGTCTTACTTTTATTGGAGAGCAGGCCTTTGCTGACACAAAATTAATGAAGGTAGTGCTTCCTGAGAACTTGTTGTATCTCGTAGATGGTTGTTTTGCAGCATGTAGCGAACTTACCTCTGTCACTATCCCTTCATCTGTAACCACAATTGACAATCATGTGTTTTCAAGAAGCAAGAAACTATCTGAGATTATCTGTTTAGGTTCAACACCGCCAGCATTGGTATCTTACTACGAGTTTGTTGACAGTCCTTTTTTTGGTATAGCAGATTCTCCCAAATTGTTAGTTCCCAAAGGTACTGCTGAAATTTATAAAGCTACGGGAGACTACACAGACTTGAATATCGTGGAGCAAGAGAATGGCATACTGAAGCTTGTGTCTACAAGTCCAAAGGACAAATCAACCGTCAAAGGGAATGAACCTTTATCCTTTACATATACATTTGCAGAACCCGTCAGGGTTATCAATGGGAAACCAGATGTGACGCTAAGAGAGAAAGGACTTTTGTATCGTAACGTTTTCACACCTGATGACTGTTGGAAGGTTATACTGAGCCAAGACAAGAAAACTATCACCGTGTGGGCCGCCGATTTCGACGGATTTACTACATCTTATAATTTTGATGGAAATAAAAATTACTTCGTCGTCTTGCCTGCTAATACGGTAGAATCTGGAACAGGAGACAAAAACGAGCGTATTGTGATTTCACTGGTCGGCTCTATCCTTGCTGGCATCGACCAATCGATTCCTGCAGAAACTACTAAAAAAGAAGTAGCTCGCTATAATTTGAATGGTCAGCAAATCCATGCACCGCAAAAAGGTATCAATATTATAAAATATGCTGATGGTACAACACGAAAAGTTGTTGTCAAGTAATTGACTTATAATACTGTATCAAAAGAGCTTCTAAGCCTCTCACCATTGGTCTGATGACAAAAAAAAGGTGAGAGGCTTTATGTTGTGTAAACACCTTATTTCATCACATTTTATTTGACTGAGAACGTAGGGCTGTAAAGGGATATGCCGTTTATCCTTATTCGTTTTCGGCTCGCTTCATCTTTTTGAACAAATCGGAGGCGAAGACCAGGCCATTCAGCTTCTTGTTGTCCGAATTCACCACATTATCCTTGTTTCCTACCCACTCCACGCGGCCTTGATAGATAAAAGTGATATGCTCACCAATCTCCATCACCGAGTTCATGTCGTGGGTGTTGATGATAGTGGTCATGCCAAACTCTTTGGTAATGCCCGACAGCAACCCGTCTATGACCAATGAGGTCTTTGGGTCAAGGCCCGAGTTGGGTTCGTCACAGAAGAGATATTTGGGGGTCAGCACGATGGCGCGCGCGATAGCCACACGCTTCTGCATGCCGCCCGACAACTCGCCTGGCGCCTTGTCTTGTGCCTCCAAAAGGTTGACACGCTCTAAACACTCTTGGGCACGCTTCACACGTTCTCGATAATTCTTCGTTGAAAACATATCCAATGGAAACATCACATTCTCGAGTACCGACATCGAGTCGAACAGGGCGGAATTTTGAAACACCATCCCCATCTCTCGTCGCATCATCACCTGTTCTCGCTTTCTCATCGCCACAAAGTCACGCCCGTCATAAAGCACCTGTCCGCTGTCGGGCACGAGCAAACCAACGATGCTCTTCACCAAGACCGTTTTGCCCGAACCACTCTGTCCGATAATCAGATTGGTTTTTCCATCCTCGAATCGGACGTTGATGTCGCGCAATACTTGTTTCTCGCCAAACGATTTATTTAAGTTTTTTACCTCTATCATAAACTCAACAACTCAGAAACTTTGAAATGCTCAACTCAGCAACGGAGTGAGAAACACGTCAGCAAACAACACCAACACCGAACTGCTCACCACGGCGTTCGTGGAAGCCTCGCCCACCTCAACCGAGCCACCCCGCACCGAGTAACCATAGAAAGAAGAGACGCTGGCGATGATGAACGCGAAGACGATGCTCTTGATGATACTCATCCACACAAACCATACGTTGAACGAATATTGAAAACCTGCCGTCAAGTCGTCTGGCGAGAGCACGCCACTGTACGCCGTACCGTAAGCGCCAATGATACCGGCAACCGAGCTGAAGATTACCAAGAAGGGCATGATGGTAATCAATCCGGCAATCTTGGGGAGGATGAGGTAGCTGGCCGGATTCACACCCATGATGTCGAGGGCATCAATCTGCTGGGTCGCCCGCATGGTACCCAATTCAGAAGCAATGTTAGACCCCACCTTTCCGGCCAGAATCAAACACATGAACGCGCTGGCAAACTCCAACAAAAAGATTTCACGGGTAACATAACCCGTAGTCCACCGAGGCATCCACGGACTCTGTACGTTGACTTTCATCTGGATACAGATGACAGCACCGATGAAAAACGAAATCAACAAGACGAGGGGTATCGAATCGACACCCAACTGACACATTTCTTTGACATAACGTTTGAAAAACATACGCATGCGCTCAGGGCGACTGAACGTGCGCCCCATCAGAATCAAGTACTCACCAAAGGTGGTCAGATATGTTATCAACAGCTTTATAATCATTCTTGATACAAGTTTGGATACCTTTTGCAAAAGTAATTAAATTCATCTACAATCACCCATAAATCGTTTTGTTTTTGTATCAAACAGCCATTAATACCTCCCATGATTCGTGCTTATAGCTATCGCTGCAAAAAAGTCAAAACGATACTTTTATTCACCTACATTCACTTATCATCCATAGTAATTCGTTAATTGTTGTTAAGAGTAAAGCTGTTTATTAACAAAATGTTGAATATTGCAGAAAATTATTCTACCTTTGAGAGTTGTTACATAAAGGTTACAATAAGGTCAAGAAATCGATTTATCAACTTGACGCAATTAGAATTAATGAGTTTATAAACTAAAAAAAATCACTATGAACAAACAAGAAAGATTTGTGAGCGTAGCGTTTGCCATGGTGCTGTCTGCAACCATGCCAGCCTTGACGTTCGCAAACCATGCAAGCATTACACGGACGACTACTCAACAGTCCAATGAATGCAAAGGTTCGGTAAAAGACTCGCAAGGTGAGCCTATTACGGGTGCTTCGGTTATTGTTAAAAATACACAACGAGGAACAACAACCGATATAGATGGTAATTTCTCTCTGCCAAACGTAAAAGCGGGAGAGATTATCCAGGTATCTTTCATCGGCTTCAAAACCGTCGAAGCTACCTGGAACGGCACGGCCTTAAGTATTGTATTGCACGATGATTCTGAATTGCTGAACGAGGTGGTGGTGACAGCATTGGGTATCAAGCGTGAAGCAAAATCATTGGCATACTCTGCTCAAACGGTTGGAGGGAAAGATGTCAACGAAATCAAGAACATCAACATGATTAACTCGCTGCAAGGCAAGAGCGCAGGCTTAAGCATCACACCTAACTCAACCGGTGCCGGCGGTGCTTCCAAAATTCAGTTCAGAGGCAGCAAGTCTATCAGCGGAAGCAACCAGCCACTGGTCGTAGTAGACGGTGTGCCTTTGATGATGAACATCTCCGACGCGCAAATCAGCGGCAACTATGGCGGTCAACGTGATGGTGGCGATGCTCTTTCACAGATCAACCCCGATGACATTGCGCAAATCACCCTGCTGAAAGGTGCCTCTGCAGCAGCACTTTATGGTGCAGTGGCTGCCAACGGTGCCATCATGATCACCACAAAGTCGGCACAGGCTGGAAAGGTTTCCATCAACGTGTCCAGCAACACAACCGCTGAAACACCGATTTCGCTCCCTAAATTCCAATCGAACTATGGTGTAAGCGACTCTGGCACATTCAGCTGGGGTGAAAAGCTCAGCGGCAAAGCCGACAACTATGCCAAGGATTTCTACAGGACTGGATTCACCACCAACAATTCTATCTCCATTGCTGGCGGCACCGAGAACATCTCTTCTTATTTCTCGTATGCCAATGTCCATTCCAACGGAATCGTACCCAACAACACCTACAACAGCCATAACATGTTGGCAAAGGTTGGCTTCAACGTCTTGAAGCAGGTGCATGTGGATGTAAGTGCGGGCTACAACAACCAAAGGGTGAAGAATCAGCCGGCATCTGGATTCCTGCACAACCCATTGACGGGCGCATATCTCTTCCCAAGAGGCGAAAACTGGAACGACTACAAGAACAACTATGAAGTATATGACGCAGGATTGAACACTAACATCCAAAACTGGGTAAACACCAAGCAGGAACAGTTTTCTAACCCTTATTGGATGTTGAACAGACAAGTACCCATCACCAACCGCAACAGATTTGATTTCGGTGGATCGGTGAGATACGACATCATGGAAGGTCTGTCGTTAACAGGAAGACTGCGCTATGAGCGTGGTGACGAAAGGTGGACTTACAACGAACACGCATCCAGTACCGGTGGACGCTGTCTCCTGGGAACGATGAAAGACACACAGGTGTTCAGCGAGCAACTTTATGGTGACTTGCTGGCCTCTTACAATCACTCCTGGAATGACATCTATTCCCTGAACGTTACGGCCGGTACCAGCTTCACAAAGACAAAGGGCAACAGCACAGATCTCATAGGATGGGGTGACTCTGTATATAAGGTAACAGACGGTAAGCCATCAGGAAATGCTTACTATCCTAACATCTTCTCGCCGGCTAACTATTACCGCATGACCACCACGCTCGGGCGCAAGGACAAGCGATTGAACTCTGTGTTCGGAACAGCTCAATTTGGCTACAAAGACGGCCTCTTCATTGACGTCACCGCTCGTAACGACTGGTCGTCCGCGTTGGCATTCACAGAGAGCATGTCATTCTTCTACCCATCCGTAGGAACCAGCATTCTGCTCGATAAGTTCATCGACTTTGGCAAGAACGTCGACATGCTGAAACTGCGTGCATCTTACTCTGTTGTAGGTAACGACGTTCCAGTGTTCATGAGTAACCTTAGATACACACTTAAAGACGGTGGCGCACTGACACCACCTGAGAAAGCTCCTTTCAGAACGTTGAAACCAGAGCAGACCCATTCTTTAGAATTAGGTATCGAAGGCTTCTTCTTTGAAAACAGATTAGAAACCAACCTGACTTATTACAAGACCAACACCAAGAACCAATTCTTCGCAGTAGAGGCTCCGTACGAAACTGGTCTGCGCAATCGTTACGTGAATGCAGGTAACGTACAAAACCAAGGTGTTGAGGTAAGCCTTACCTGGCGTCAGGACTTCAACCAGGACTTCAGCTGGATTACACGCCTGAATTATGCATACAATGCCAACAAAATCATTGAGCTGGTTGACGGCTTGAACGACTTAACATTAGCTGACTACGGCGGTGCCAAGGTTGTTCTCAAGAAAGACGGACACTATGGCGACCTCTATGTGCGTCAGCTCAAACGCGATGACAGTGGCAAGCCCGTCATCAACGAAAACGGCGAACCTGTACTTGGCGGAGACGGCATCAACGACATGAAGTATGTTGGAGACATGACGCCCAGAACAACCATGGGATGGTCGAACACCTTCAACTACAAAGACTTCACATTCTCATTCCTCATCGATGGCAAATTTGGCGGAAAGGTTCTCTCCATGACCGAGGCTACCTTGGACGGATGGGGTGTATCAGAACGCTCTGGAGCAGCACGCGATGCAGGAAAAGTGGTGGTAGACGGCGTACCTTTCGACGCACAAAAGTTCTATCGTAAGACGGGTGCTACCAACTTCAACTCCTCATACGCCAACGAACTCTATTTGTACGATGCTACAAACGTTCGCATGCGCGAGATGTCACTGGGCTATACCTTCCGCAACCTATTAGGGTATGGGAAGAACCTGACCGCATCGCTCATTGGACGCAATCTGTTCTTCTTCTACAAAGATGCCCCTATGGATCCTGATGTATCTCTGGGTACAGGAAACGGATGGCAAGGAGTAGACATGTTCGCACTACCATCGTCTCGCAGTATTGGATTGAATCTCAAACTTAACTTCTAAAACATTTCGACGATATGAAATTATCTAATATATTCACCACAGCATCAGCCGCAGCATTGCTCCTTTCAGGAAGCAGCATGTTAAGCGGTTGTACGGACAACTTCGGAACCCTGAATACCAATCAGTACGAAGTGAATCCAGACAACATGCCTTTTGCGGCTCAGTTCATCGAACCGATGACCTATGTCTATGCGCCTCATCAGAACATGTTCCAGTTTTGGACCAACTTGAGCATTGACCTCTTCGGCGGCTATTTTATGACACCACACAACTTTGGTGGCAACGGAAACGTAGACTACAAACTGAACCGCGGGTTCTGCGGTGGCATGTACGAGAACTACTACCTCCACATCTTCAACAATACGAGCCGCCTCATCAAGGCTTGTGACGAGAAGGGTGTCACAGACTTCGCGGCTGTGATGCGCGTTGTTCAGGCCTACGCCACTGCATGTGCTACAGACGCCTACGGACCAATCGCCTACAAGTCGGTGATTGAAAGCAACGGCGTTACCTACGCATACGATTCTCAGGAAGAAATCTACAACGAGATATTCAAGCTACTTGACGAGGCCATCGCCGGCTTTAAGAACGGGAAATCCACTCCCGAGCAAATGCAAGGGTTCGACTACTGGTGCAACGGCGACAAGGCTTTGTGGATTAAAGTGGCCAACCAGTTTAAGTTGCGTTATGCCATGAGAATCGTCAAAGCCAACCCAACGCTAGCCAAGCAGAAAGCTGAAGAAGCCGTAAGGGAAGGTGTCTTGACCTGTACCGACCGTGACATCCTCATCGACCACGGCATCTCAAACGAGCTCACACGCATGTTCGAATGGGGCGACTGCGGTATCAACGCAAACCTCACCACCATCATGGATGGTTTCAAAGACCCGCGTATCGGCCTGTATATAACCAAGAACAAAGATGACGTGAAGGTTAAGGATGCGACAGTTGTGGCAAAAGGCACACAATATCTCGGCATTCGCGGAGGCTGTAGCTTGCCCAACAAGCCAAACGCATGGACCAATTACTCGCAGGCTGTTTGTTCGTACGCCACACCGCTACCCGTCATGAAGGTGGCGGAAGCCTACTTCTTGAGAGCCGAAGGTGCTCTGAGAGGATGGGCTATGGGTGCTGACGCTCAACAACTTTATGAAGAAGGTATCCGGGTTTCTATCCAGAACGAGCAGAAATACAAAAAGGCGTATGCGAACATCGAAAGCATTTCTGAAGAAGAAATCAACAAATACATCAACGGAACCTCCAAACAGCTCGACTATGTAGACCCAGCAGACAGCAAGAACAACATCAAGGCGATGAATGACGTGTCTGTAAAATGGGATGCCAATGCCAGCAAGGAGGAGAAGCTGCAGCGTATTATCATCCAAAAATGGATTGCCAACTTCCCTTTGTCAACAGAGGCATGGGCTGACTATCGCCGCACTGGCTATCCAAAACTCTTCCCGAACCGCGTCAACAGTAGCGACGGAACAATTGATACTGACGAACAAATCAGACGTTTGATTTACAACAATGTAGAAATCAACACCAACAATGCCGAACTGCAAAAGGGCATCGAATTACTCAACAAAGAGAATTCAAGCTCGAAATTCAAAGGTGACATTGGCGGAACTCGCGTTTGGTGGGACAAGCAAGGGGCTGCCAACTTCTAAGCCTTACGCTTGACATCATAACCTACAAGGGGTATTCACTGGTCTGACAGACAGCGAATACCCCTTGCTGTATGCTGGTTCTTTTTCAAAAACAAGCAACAAACCAATGCGCACTCTCTTTCTATTCTGATAAATTTTTCTATCTTTGCAAAAGATAGGCTACGCCTTAACAAAGTGAGTAAAAATCAAGATACGGCATTCATGAATGAACAAATAGAAACGGAAGTGCCACAACAAGAAAGCGAAAGCTTGGTGCTGCGTACCGAAGGACTGGTAAAACGATATGGCAAACGTACGGTTGCCAACAAGGTGAGCTACGATGTGCGCCAAGGAGAGATTGTAGGTTTGCTGGGACCCAACGGGGCGGGCAAGACCACCTCGTTCTACATGACGACGGGCTTGGTGATTCCCAATGAGGGACATGTGTACCTCAACGAGGAGGAGATTACCGAATATCCCGTTTACAAGCGCGCACAAGCCGGCATTGGATACCTGCCGCAGGAGGCCAGCGTGTTCAGGAAGATGAGCGTGGAGGACAATATTCTGTCGGTTCTGGAGATGACCAAGCTGTCCCGACAGGAGCAGTTAGACAAGTTGGAGAGCCTAATTAACGAGTTCAGATTGAACAAAGTGCGCAAGAACAAGGGTGACCAACTGTCGGGAGGTGAGCGCCGACGCACGGAGATTGCCCGCTGCCTGGCCATCGACCCGAAGTTCATCATGCTCGACGAGCCGTTTGCCGGCGTCGACCCCATCGCCGTGGAGGACATCCAACACATTGTATGGCGACTGAAATACCGCAATATCGGCATCCTCATTACCGACCACAACGTACAAGAAACGCTGACCATCACCGACCGCGCCTATCTGCTGTTCGAGGGAAAAATCCTGTTCCACGGCACACCGGAAGAACTGGCCGACAATAAAATTGTACGAGAAAAATACTTAGGAAGCAACTTCATCCTCCGCAAAAAAGACTTCCAGCTTATTGACGAAGAACGAAGGGCAAGAGAGGAATAAGCAGGGATTCCCTTTCTCAAAGGAAAAGAAGATTGACTTGTTTATCACGACGAGCCAACTGCCCCTCTCCGTTTCACAGAGAGGCAAGGGGTGAGATAGTTTTCTTACTCATCCGCATCATATCCTTTCCCCTCACCGCTATAATCCTCGCCCGTTTCATATCCTTTCAACATATCTTTCAGGATGGCAATCATCTCGTTTTTCAGAGATTGAGGTTCTAAAACAATCAGAGCCCTGCTATTCTTCAGTAATTCTTGCTTAAAATCGAAAGTTGGTTGAACATACAACTCGTATTCTCTATATTCGCCATCGCCCGAATCTTTTACCATGCGCTGAGAATGATGCAAGGGCGTTTCTTCCAAAAAGACATATTGTGGCCAAAATGCTCGTAAGCGAATATGCTCTGCCTTTTTACGAGAATCTTTCATGATGCCGAAACAGTCGGCAAAGAATTCATCGGGTGTCAGAGGCTTCTCTTTACGCACCTTCACATCCAACTTTTCAAACTCCAACAAACGATTGACCGCCAAGATTCTGACATCCCCATTCTTTTTATCACGTCCGATAAGGTACCACCGCTGCCTGAAAAGTCGAACAAAGAGAGGAGCCAAGATAAATGTACTCTTAACGCCGTAAGCATTTTTGTACGACACCCTTACATATCTATTTTCATCAATACAGTCTAAGAGTTGGTTCATGTATAACGTATCTTGCGGAGGATTTTCCAACATAATCTTATCATGCTGCCTCACTCTTTGTGCCATTTCCGAAATGCGAAACGTACTCAGCAGCCAGTCCACAACATGTGCGTTATCGTAAATCGACTCCTTGATATAGTACACATTCCCTGCTTTCTTGTTACACTCGATATACACTCCCAACTCTGTAGCAATATTCTCTCTATAACGATGAAACGTGCGGTCAGTCAACTCACCATGATCTACATTGTATGAAGATGCAGACCACCTTTGCTTAATATCCGCTAACGTCATTCGCTTTTGGCGCAGTATGTCTATCAGCCATAAATAAGCACGCAGTCGTCCATCCATGTATGTGTGAAAGATTACAAAGAAACCACTGCAGAGCATTACTATCGAACTGATGCAATGGTCGTCGCTTTGCGTTATTTCTGATAGATATTATTGAGTTCGTCTTGAGTAAAGCCCTTGAAGCGTGCCTGCCAATAAAGGGATTTCTCTTTATCGAATTGGTCTCTATAAATTTTAGATTCACGAGACGTATGCAATATGGGGTTATTCCCATCGCCCATGTGCTCATTCCATGTGAGCTCAGCAAAAGGCGAGTCTTGCTCCTGACCGATATGGTGCAACGCATACGGGTCACCATTGGCATCACGAGGAGGGAACCCCTCTCCTATCAAGTCGGCATTGTTATATTCAGCCCATTTATCCCAGTCTGCCAAATATTCTTTCAACCATGTGTTACGCCTAATGCTGTAGTCGCTCCAGTTAATGTCCTCTCGTATAAGAGCCACCCGTCCACCAATATTCCGTTCCACCAGTCCTGCTTTCATATAAATGGCAGCCTCCTCCATAGAACGAATATGGCTGATTATGTTATCACTCCACCCTGTTTGATGAGAAATATCCTGTTGCAGTTCTAAGCTTAAGGGCATGCTCTTTCTCATAATTATGCTTATTTTTTATTGAACGATAATATACATTATAAATTAATCAGTTTTGCCAACAAATCATTAAAACTGTCGCTTGCTTTTGTGAGCATATCCATCATCATTTGGTGTTTTTGTATGCTCTGCGCAGAAGTAGGATCCATACTGTTGCCAAGCATTTGGTCTGTAATTTTGTCTATCCTGTCAGACACTTTGTTTAATTGACGATCCAATATAGGCAATGCTCCCTTAAATTTAGTGAGTGAGTTATCGCTTTGTATGATAAATTTATCAAGGTCACTGTTCATTCTCGCAATTTCTGCCTCAACCATTTTTGAAGCCACTACACATTCTTTTACAGACGAAGATACACTATTGAGAACCTTTAACGAGTTATCGACCACCATGAGTGTCCTTTCGCCAAAGTTGTCTGGATCGAATTCAATGTTGTCAGCATCCACATATACAATATCTGTAGAGCTTAACTCGTCAGAATATTCTTCTTCAGGACACTCTTTTTCAGAGAAAACTTCTTCATAGTCTTCATAAGACTCTTTCTCTTTTTTCTTAAGCCAATTGAACATAGTCGTAAAAATTAAATTATCCAAATATATTTTTTAATATCCCATCAACTCCTGCTGTAAGCAAATTCTTTTTTTCAAGATCAGGTTCATGTACTTCTACATACCCCATTAAATCAAGTTGCTCGCAAGCTGCTTCTTCGCAATTTTTCTTTTGATCTTCCTTATCATAAGAAGTTCCCACCATACAAAGAATTGCTAGTTCAACACCAACAACCAATATGTATGTTAGCCACCTAAAGAATGTCCACCAAGAACTTATCCAGCCAAAGCAGAAATAATCAAAAACAATACTTAGAACTAAAATAAAAGCAACCATTATTTTAGTACCATTTTTCAACTCATTAGCTTTTGACAAACGCTCTTTATAATTAATATAAGCGGTGTTCTCACAGAGTAAAACTTCTGCTATGCCATTAGGTTGAAAATCTAAATCACTAATAACTTCACTATTTTCAACAAAAGGAAACAAATAACATGATGTGATAGAAGGATCTGCTAAGAATAACAACTCCGCACCAGAAATTTCTCCATTTGCTTCAATTCTTGTGATTGTGGTATACAAATTATACCGTTTTTGATTATTAAGTTCAAAAAGATCAGCATATAGTTCATTATTTACATGAGCCATGATGGGACGAGGCAAGTCGGACTTTTGCTGAAAATTCAGCCATGCACTGTATTCTGCAATAAGATAATCAACCATTGTAAGGCTATATCGAGATGTTTTGTAAAGCTCGCAAACACGAGCTATTTCACCTACTATAATTTCTGTATTCTCTGGATTATCAAGCAAATCTTGCTCATTATATTTATGTTCAAACTCATTAACAAGCAATTTTTGTAAACGATGATACGGACGCAAAGCTGTTTCACGAATCAACTCTATGCCAGCTTTTTTTTCTTTTGCAATTTTCACTTTCTGAGTAAGAAGTCTATCCAACTCTTTATTATGTTCATAAGCTGCCTTAACCTCATTGTACGCACCTAAAGCACTTGTTAAAGCGACACCAGAAATGGCAACTACCGATCCAAATTTTGGATGTCCCATTTTGGCTATTTGATTTGCAGCAATACTAATTTGTGTTCCTAATTCTTTCAACTGCAAAAAACCTTGATCTACATTTTCCGCAAGAAGAGTTAGATGCTCATCCAACACTTGATCTACTGCCTTCATGTCATTCAGACAAGAATTCAGTTCATCATCTATTGTTTTTTTAGAAAGATTACTTACCATTGTTACTTTTCCCTTTATTTTTATAATGTCTTGATAAAAAAAATAAACATTATTTTTTCGCATCACAAAGAAATCATACACTTATTTTTGCGAAAGAAAAACCATTCTGCAAAATCTGAGAACGACAGAACAAAAGTATAAATAAAACTATTGTCCCCGCTAAATAATGTTAGCATAATCCTCCTGCATCACCCAACACAAATAGTTGTATCCTATTCTTTAGACTCTAATTCTACATTGAATTGTTGTCCTTCACTCGTAATAAAGGTTCCTTGATAATTGTTGCCACTTTCAAGGAGGGAGAGGTCAAATACACCTATGTCGTTACCTTGAGAATCGTACATAGACATAATTAGCTTATTGCCGTCACAATGGAATCTTCCAGAAAGTGCCATTACATTGTCAGCTGAGCCATCTGAAAAATTCAATTTGCCAATGACATCAAAGATTTCAGTTGTGGGGTCGTCCGATTGCTCAAACTGCATGGATATCGTACATGACTGTTCACCAATAGTACCAGCGCAACTCAAAGGGATGTCAGGATATTCTACTGCATCCTCGGGCATATCGATACCTTCATGCATATTATCATCATCAGCTATGCCATATGGACTTTCCGATCCAACATTTTCAATGCTGTCTGTTGCTTCCTCATTTCCGCCATACTTCAGAACCAACAAGAAAAAACCAAATACGACAAACGCAAGGATAACAAGAGCTGTCATCAAGCGCGACTTTCGTTTCTTTTCGGTGTATTCTTCCTCAGATATTCCTTCTGTTTCAGGTGTTACACTCTCATTTTCTAATGCTACTTTCTCAAAATCTGCCCGCTCATTGCAATGAGGGCATGTTGAAGTGCCTTCCTCAATTGGTTCGGCACAAATGGGACAAACTGTTTTTTTCATAGCGTCTTGGTTTACTGTTTTTCCACAATACTCACATTTAGTTGCTTCTATATCAATTGTTTCCCCACATTGTGGGCATATTTTCTCAGTTTTCATTAATCTCCTTGTCCAAATATTTTCTTCACAAAATTCATTATCTCGGCAGCTTTCTGGATTTTAGATTTTTCCACATAGCCTGCTTTCATCATGATATCATCGATTTGTTGCCATTCCTCTTCTTCCAAAGCGAATGCCATAGACGTAAAATGTAGTTTCTGATCTTTGTAGGTTATTGTGTACTGCTTGCCTCGATTGTCTTCTCCCCATCTAACGTCCATCGCCTTCAAGGGACCTGATATAGAGTCGGAATTGGCAAGCTCTACAGTAAGTATACCCTTAGAATATTTAAACGACTCCAGCCTCCAACTTTTAGATACAGCCCAATATACGACTAAGAATTTCTCAAAAAGAGACAATTCGTTGGGTATGAAACACACATCCATACCATCATCAATATTTTTTTGGGCAATCAAATTTAATTTGTCAGTGTAATACTGATGAAACTCCTCATCAATCCACTTACCGCAATACTTGCATTTTTTTGCAAGTGGCTGGATAAGCTGTCCACAGTTGGGACAATTGACAAGGTTACCACTCTTCTCAGAGGATACACCAGCTGTGTTGGAATCCTCGTTTACAAATTGATTTTCTTTTTCCATTTTTTTTATTTTTATTTATTTTCTATGGTAAGTCCAAGTTCTCTCATCATCCTCAAAGGTCATTTTAGAGCCTTGTATTTTTACATTGGAAAAAACAATACCTTCTCCATCATATTGATAACTTTTGAATAATTCCGAGTACCTATCTTTCTGAATGGCATCTTTTATCAGTTGATACTCATCACTTATCCTGAAAGCATCATTGACTATATTGTCGAATGCATCATCAAAAGTTTTTCGGTGAATCAAGAGCGAACGAGGTTCTATCTCAACCGATAAAGAGCTTACATTATATTTCATTTCAATGTCACCAAATATTATTTCCCATGTTCCCGAGATCTCCGTATCAAGAACATAGTCGCATGTAGCATAATCCAATTCATTGTTTTTAGAAACGATGTGCTGGCGCTCTATAAACGTACCACCGTCCTTGTCACCTTTTTTCTCGAAAATAAGCGATTCGGTGTGGTTGTCTTTACTCTGGTCAGAGTAGCTCATTGAGAAGTTTCCTTCCCATGCCCCACAGATGTCTTTTGCCAATTGAGTATCATCACATGATGATACACAAAATACAAACAGCAAAGTTGGTATCACAAACAGTAGCGTCGCATCAATATTCTGGATTCTATTCATAGAAATTTGACAGTCTTTTATGCTACACAGGAAAGCGCTTCTTTAGTTTTTCGATTCGCTATTTGTCATATTTGTAGCCAAGTTGTAGAGAAAAATCGTTTTTCTTGGAAAATATGACTTTTATTTTCCCGCGTCTTATTTATTATTGGTTCAATTTCTTACCATATCTTCTCCACCCTCAAGCATGAGCAGTTTAGTGCGCCCATTTTATCTAAGTCTACACCAAAGTTGTTGATGAAGAGTTGGTTCACTTTTTTGCACTCTTGGATGTTTGTTACAGGATTGTTAACAAACGAAGCGATTTGTACGCTCATTCCTGGCTCGATAAGCATACCTGCGGTATTCTTACGGCGTGTTACGGTAATTCTGAATAATGCCATATTTTTAGGTTTTTATTGGTTAATACACTTAGTTGTATCTTCATGGCGCACACCTAAAAAGAAAGGCATGAACGCCTCGGTATCACATTCTACTAAGAGTAAGGCTCTGGTAAACCCGAAATTAAGTAAAACACGAAAGAGGAATCCATGCCTATGCTGGCAGTGAACTCGCTCTGACTCTTCGTATTCATAATTTCAAGTTTGAATTTACCAGATTCTACTCCTTGAACAGAATTGTCATTGCGTGCGCACATTTTTATGTTGCTCACATACTGATAGCAAAGATATAAAATATTTTTATAGATTTGCAAAACGTTTGCAAGAAAAAATTGGATTCCTCTCATTTTTTATATTCTATCTTTTAACCACATCATTTGTATCAATCACCACATTCCTCCTTGGGAAGTATCTGTTTATACAATGTCGCACCATATTGATTTACCAAATTATTTAATTTTGCACGGGATTTATGATTTACTAAGCGCAAAATTATAGGGGCGTTTTGCCATATTGTGTCATAACCAGAAAAAATGTTGAGCTTTTTGTGTGTTTTCTCACGATGGAGTAAGAAACTATAGGTTGAAATAAAAAAAGCAAGCCTTGGCTTGCTGCTATGTTCAGAACAAAACGAAACGTTTCATCCCTTTTAGGAAGAATCACTTAGAACAATAAGAATGGTAAAAATAGTGTGAAAATGTAATAAATGATGAATCAAAAAGACCATCACCTGCTTACTCCCATCTACTCTCGCTAACTCCTGTTCCCTTAAAATATGAATAATGGATTATCTAAGATACCACACGCCATCGCTTTCCACCATCGGAACCACAATTTCTTCACTCGTGCTGTCACCGAAGCTAAGCACCAAAAACACGTTGGCAGCATGTTTCTGCATGTCGGTCTTGGTATCTACGATACGAATGTCCTTGAGACCACGATGCTCTTCGTTCTGCTGGTTCACATACATCTTGGTATTCGTGATGAGTTGTTCGCGATAAGTGTCAGGAATGCTGTCGGGACGGTAGTGTCCGTCCACGAACGAGGCAATATTGCCTTGAAGCAAGTAGTCGTAATATTGCTTGGCTGCGCGTGCCGCCACCTCGCCTTGGTCTATGCCTTTGGAAGTGCAGGCAGCGACAGCCATGAGTAAGACTATGTAGAGTAGTTTACGCATCATCATTGGGTTTCGTTCTCTGTTCTTTTGATACCACAAAAGTACTAAAATTATTTGAAAGCACAGAAAAGGTCCAAAGATGTCAGTAAAAGAAGCGTCGAAAAGTTTATCTACACCGTCTCCCCCTAACTGGGGCGAAGTATGATTTATATGCTTCAGCGAAATCCACAGAACTGCACACTTGAGGTTTCTTGCCCGGCTTATAAAGAATCATGCTACCAAACGCTATCGTATCAGCTTGGATTATCTCACCTTTGGGAAACAGGATGTCAGTATAGGTGGCTGGTACGAGAATGGCTTTTTGTCTGTGTCTTTTCATAAATTCCCCTGCCTGGTAAAGATAATAGTTCACGTCATCGGCCGCAACATAAAAATCATCTTCATTGCTTGCCTCTTTCTTCATCTTTTCTATGCGTGCATCTGAAATAACAGGTTCTAACACACACATTCGTTGAGGTACCTTAAAAACTTTCTTCACTATAGCCTTATGCTGCGCAAAGGCCGCTGAGGTTCCTAACAAGATCATCACCTGTACACATAGGACGATTATTTTCTGACACCCATAGAAGGAGCAGGTTTTTACTTTCTTCATCTATTCTTCTATTTCTACCTAAATATTGAGATATTGTATTTTTAACAGGGAGTTAACAGGAGGTAACTGGAGTTATGGGGGAGTTAGCAGACATTAGTCCATTAACTCCCGCTAACTCCTTATTTACTCCCAATTACTCCCACTAAAAAACATTTGTCCATTAACTCCAGTTAACTCCTTATTTACTCCCAATATCTCCCGACCAAAATCACTTCTGTCGAATGAACACATGGATGGGACAGCCCGTCAACGTCCAGTTCTCGCGTATCTTGTTTTCCAGGAACCGACGATAGTTCTCCTTGACATACTGGGGCAGATTGGCATAAAACACAAACGAAGGAATCTGCGTGTTGGGCAACTGCGTGCAATATTTTATCTTGATGTACTTTCCCTTGATGGATGGCGGCGGCGTTTCCTCGATGATGGGAAGCATCACCTCGTTGAGCTTGGAGGTTCCAATGCGCAACTTACGGTTGAGGTACACCTGCTTAGCCGTTTCCAGCACCTTGAAGATGCGCTGCTTGGTGAGGGCAGAAGCGAAGATGATGGGGAAGTCTGCGAAGGGGGCCATGCGCTCACGGATGGCGTTCTCGAAGGTCTTGATGACCTTGTGATCTTTATCCTCCACCAAGTCCCATTTGTTAACCACCACTACCAACGACTTATGGTTCTTCTGAATGAGTTGGAAGATGTTCATGTCCTGCGACTCGATGCCTCGTGTAGCATCAATCATGAGGATGCACACATCACTGTTCTCAATGCTGCGGATGCTGCGCATCACCGAATAAAACTCAAGATCTTCTGAAACTTTATTCTTTCTACGGATGCCAGCTGTATCGACCAGGTAGAAATCAAATCCAAACTTGTCAAACCGCGTGTAGATGCTGTCACGCGTGGTGCCGGCTATTTCTGTCACGATGTGACGATCCTCTCCGATGAAGGCGTTGATGAGACTGCTCTTGCCAGCATTGGGTCGGCCCACGACGGCAAAACGGGGAATGTCTTCTTCCAGCACTTCCTTGTCATCCGCCGGCAGCTTTTCCAACACCAAATCCAGCAAATCACCCGTACCGCCACCTGTGGCAGCACTGATGCACTGTGGCTCGCCCAGGCCCAACCGATAAAACTCGGCCGCCGTATAATACTCGGCACTGTTGTCTACCTTGTTGCCCACCAGAATGACGGGCAACTGGGTTCGACGTAAAATCTGCGCCACATCGGCATCCCAGTCGGTCAATCCGTTTTTCACATCCACCATGAAGAGCACCAAGTCGGCCTCTTCGGTAGCCACGATAACCTGCCTGCGGATGGCGTCTTCAAAGACATCATCCGAGTTGACCACCCATCCTCCGGTATCCACCACGGAGAACTCACGTCCGTTCCAACTACATTTTCCATACTGGCGGTCGCGGGTGGTGCCGGCAGTATCACTTACAATCGCCTTGCGCGACTGTGTTAAACGGTTAAATAATGTGGACTTACCTACATTGGGACGTCCAACGATTGCTACTAATTTTGCCATATTGAAAAAAAAGCCTCCCCCAACCTTTTTAGATATACTTATTCGTTCTTATTCATCACAGCTCCTTCATATAAAAAAGTTCGTTTGCTGTCAAAAACAATCATGTTCTTCTGTTTCAACAACATTTCCCTTGAAGGAAAGAGCCTTTTTATCCATACTTCTATCAAACCACCCCCATCCAGCCTTTCACTTCGATAGCATGCTCCCCTCCTTCGGAGGGGCTGGGGGAGGCTTCCTCCTCCCTCACTCCGGATTATACCCGAAACTACTGAGTTCTTTCTGCGAGCTGCGCCAGTCTTTATCCACCTTGACAAAGGTTTCGAGGTACACCTTCTTGTCAAAAAACTTCTCCAGGGTCTTGCGCGCCTCGGTGCTAACCTTCTTCAGTGCCACGCCCTGATGCCCGATGATGATGCCTTTCTGCGATTCGCGCTCCACATAAATCACCGCGTTGATGTGAATTTGCTTGGCCGACTCCTTGAATTGCTCTACCCTCACCTCCACCGAATAAGGTATCTCCTTGTCGTAATACAGCAAAATCTTCTCGCGGATGATCTCACTGACAAAGAATTTGGCGGGCTTATCCGTCAGTTGGTCCTTGTCGAAATAAGGAGGACTGTCGGGCAAAAGTTCCTGAATGCGTTTGAGCAGCATGTCCACGCCAAACTTATTGGCTGCCGAGATGGGCAGAATCTCGGCATTGGGCAGCAGCGCATGCCACTTCTCCACCAGCTGGCCAACGGTCTTTTGGTTGCTCGCATCAATCTTGTTGATGACCAAGATGACCGGAATGGTCATCGTCCTCACCTTCTCAAGAAAGTCGGCATTCTTCTCCGGGTCTTCCACCACATCAGTTACATACAACAGGATGTCAGCGTCGGCCAGGGCCGATTCAGAGAAAGCCAGCATGTACTCCTGCATCTTGTAATTGGGTTTCAACACGCCTGGGGTGTCTGAGAACACAATCTGCATGTCGTCGGTATTCACGATTCCCATGATGCGATGCCGGGTGGTCTGGGCCTTGAACGTCGCAATGGAGATGCGCTCGCCCACCAACTGATTCATCAGCGTCGACTTGCCCACGTTTGGGTTGCCCACAATGTTTACAAAACCTGCCTTGTGCATAAGCTGCTACTTGTTTGAGAAGAAAAAAGCGCATTCTTTACGTGGAAAGGATGCGCTTTCTTATTCTGGAATTTTACAATTCTTTATTACCTCGTCACGGCGTCAGCGCCATCGTAAGCCCACTTGAAGAATGAAGCTCCGTGTACGAATCCGGCTCCGAAAGCGGTGAAGATGACATTGTCACCCTTCTTCAATTTGCTTTCATAGTCCCAAAGAGCCAACGGAATGGTTGCGGCACTGGTATTGCCATAGTGCTGAATGTTGATGGCCACCTTGTCCATCGGGAGCTCAGCGCGTTTGGCCACGGCCTCAATGATGCGCAAGTTGGCCTCGTGAGGTACCACCCAATCCACATCACCTGCCGAAAGGTCATTACGCTTCATGATCTCCAACACGTCGTTACTCATGTCAGTCACCGCATAGCGAAACACCGACCGTCCCTCTTGATAGAGGTAGTGCAGATGATGGTCAACCGTGAAGTGTGAGGCAGGACAAACGCTGCCACCGGCCTTCATGTGCAAGAACGGAAGTCCTTTACCATCGGTGCGGAAGAACATGTCCTGCATGCCCAGCTCTCCATCCTCGGATGCTTCCACCAAAACGGCACCTGCACCATCTCCGAAGAGAACGCAAGTCTGTCGGTCCTGATAATCAACGATCGATGACATCTTGTCCGCTCCGATAACTATCACCTTCTTACAACGCCCGCTCTCCACGATGCTACATGCCGTGCTCAGTGCATACATGAACCCGCAACAGGCTGCTTCAAAATCGAAAGCGAAAGCGTTTTTCAGTCCCAGCTTACCCAACACGATAGATGCCGTGGAAGGGAATTTGTAGTCGGGCGTTGTGGTTGCAACGATGAGTGCGCCGATGGTGTCGGGATCTACCCCGGTTTTCTGAATCAACTGCTTGGCGGCCTTACGCCCCAAGTAACTGGTTCCGAGGCCTTCTTCCTTCAGGATGCGGCGTTCTTTGATACCAACACGAGTAGTAATCCATTCGTCGCTGGTGTCAACCATTCGTGAGAGTTCCTCATTGTCGAGGACATAGTCAGGAACGTATCCCCCAATGCCGGTAATAATCGCGTTGATTTTTCCCATTATTCAGCTACTTCCTTTTCAATCGCAACTTTACCTCTGTAATATCCACAAGTAGGACAAACGGTGTGGTAAACATAGTATGCGCCACAGTTAGGGCAAACTGCCAATGTAGGAGCTACAGCCTTATCATGGGTTCTTCTTTTCAGTGTACGAGTCTTCGACTGTCTTCTTTTAGGATGTGCCATTTTCTTTTAATCTTTAATTATTGTTTTTAATTTTTCTAATCCAGCCCAGCGCGGATTCACAGGCTCTTCACCGTCCTCCAAACTACTTCGGGTAGCCGAAAGCTCTTGCAGCTTTTTCATCATCGCAGGATTGCATTTTCCAGGTGCATGCACATGCTTGATGGGGACGCTGAGGTCTATAAATTCATAGATGAACCACGAGATGTCGAGCACGCCTTCGCGCTCAGGCACTACGATTAGGTCATCATCGTCTGAGTATTCTTCGCCAAATTTCGCCATGAGCTTATTTTCCGTATCGATGGGTTGTTGCATTTCATCAAGACACAAGTCACAGGTCACGATGACGAACCCCTGGATATGGAAAGTGAGCTCAAAACTGCCGGCCATCCTGCGTATGGACAGTGCGACAGAAAGATTGCCTTTTTGGATGTCGGGAGCCTCGATGGCTTCAAAATACGCATCGTCAAGCTCGAATTCATAGGTCGCAACCTGCTCGGTCAAAGCTTTCAAGTCAATCTTAAACGGCTCTAAATCACGCATAATTATACTTTGGAGTGCAAAGTTACAAATATTTTCCGACATGTGGACAAGTTACACATAAAAAAATCATTTCTTCAGCTCAATCCTGAAAGTTGTCCCCTTGTTCACTTCGGAGTTGCTGACCCATATTTTACCCCGATGGTACTCTTCTATGATGCGTTTGGCCAGCGAAAGTCCCAGCCCCCAACCACGTTTCTTGGTGGTAAAGCCGGGACGAAAAATATTTCTAATATCTTTTTTCCTGATGCCTTTCCCTGTATCAGACACCTCTACAACGACCTTCCCAACGGCGTCTTGCACACGGATGGTGATTCGTCCGTGCTCTCCCCCCATGGCATCCACAGCATTTTTACACAAATTCTCGATAACCCACTCAAAGAGTGCGGGATTCATCCGCACCATCAGTTCGTCTGCGTTTTCGGGCAACTGGGTTACGATTTGGATGCCCTGCGATGTGCGGCGGCTCATGTAAGATATCACATGGCGCATCACCTCACGCAAGCTGTACGGCTCCAATTCGGGCATCGAACCGATTTTTGAGAACCTGTCGGCAATTAATTGCAGCCGCTTCACGTCCTGTTCCATTTCGGGAATCAGTGCATCATCAGGATAATTCTCCTTCAAAATTTCCGTCCAAGCCATCAGGCTGGAGATGGGGGTGCCCAACTGGTGAGCGGTTTCTTTAGACAGTCCCACCCAAACCTTGTTTTGCTCGGCTCGTTTGGAGGTGAGCAACGCAAAAATCACCACCACGGCGAAGATGAGCACCACACCCAACTGCACGTAAGGATAAGACGCCAATCGCTTGAGCATCAGTGAATCATCGTAGCAAACGTCAATGTAATCGTCTTTCACACGGTCGTTCAAAGAAATTCGAATAAAGTGGTTGGCCGCTTTTTGACGATTGCCCAAGGTCTTGAGGTAAGCCGTGCTGTCCGCACCCGATCGCTTGTCAAGGCTAATGTTGCGATAGGTCTGCACATCACCTGTTGGGTCCATGACGATGACCGGAATGGTATGGTTCTCGTTGATCACCTTCAACACCAGGTTCAGATCTGTGTTCTCATCCGCCTGGTTGAGTGTGCGCATAGCTTCGGCCCATACTTCCATCTTGTTGCGTTCTTCGTTCTCGAGGTCCCTGATGAGGTAATGAGAAACCACGAGCGACACCACCGCTATAAGTATAGCGGCCACAACGAGGATAAGCTTTACCTGTCTGATGCGGTCTGTCCATTGCATAGTGTTACAACGGATGAACCTAGTAAATATTGTATGGTATCATTAGGCTAATTAGCCCAATAAGCCCAATAAGCCTTATTGGCCCTATTGGCCTAATATCAAAGAAAAAAGCCTCCAGGGCTTTTAAGTCCTGAAGGCTTCTATTTAAAAAAAAGGCGGCTACCTACTCTCCCGCATTGCATTGCAGTACCATCGGCGCAAGCAGGCTTAACTTCTCTGTTCGGAATGGGAAGAGGTGGAACCCTGCCGCCATAACCACCTGATAAG
>JAQYPT010000063.1 GCA_028726625.1 Prevotellaceae bacterium
CTTTTCTCAGCCAAAGGATGTGCTTATAAGCCTCGAAAATGGAGATTGGCAAGTTAAATAGTACAATAAAAAAAATATTGACAAGAAATATAGAATAAACAACTAAAAACTGTCAAGCGATTTTAGGAAAAGACAAACTCAATGAGTTTGGTGTCCAAACCCATTGACATTGGCCACTAAACCCATTGACTTTGCACCCCAATCTCTATGCTATTGGTTTTGGCCCTCATGGGCTTTCGTTCAGAACATTGATGGGGATGTTCTGTTATTTTGATGTTTTCCGTGTCTTAATCTGACAGAATTTAGTATCTTTGCATTTGCAATTGGTTCTATACGGATAGAATGAAAAAGGGAATCAGGTGAAAGTCCTGAACAGTCCCGCTGCTGTGAGCAACCTTCAGCGCATGCGAACACAAAGCCACTGACAATTTTTCGGGAAGGCGTTTGCATGATGGGTTGCAAGTCAGAAGACCTGCCGTTGCAACATGTTCCTATTCGGACTCGAGGAAGACGAATAGATGAGATTTAATTGTAAAACTGTTTCATGCCAAGGTGTGTCATCACATTCGTGTTGTGCGTGTGTGTCCTGTCTGGTTTTTCGCAGAACGATTCGATTCGTGACCAGGTTCATGTGTTGGATACCGTTGTTGTATCCCGCCTGCGCAGCCATCGCTCCCTGCAGAGTACTACTCCGCTTCATACGCTCGGTCACAACGATTTGCAGCGCATGGGGGTATCCACGATGGCGGATGCCTTGCACCGTTTACCGGGGATTACCTTGCGCGATTACGGTGGAGCGGGTGGCATGAAGACGGTGTCGGTGCGTGGTTTCGGCACACAGCACACGGGGGTGAGCTACGATGGCATCTTATTGAACAATAGTCAGAATGGCGAGATAGACCTCTCACACTATTCGTTGGATAATCTGGGCAGCCTGTCGTTGCTGGTAGGAGATAACGACCAGCTTTTCATTCCTGCGCGCAATGCCAGCGTACCCTCATTGTTGTTGCTGGAAACACGCTCCATGCTATTTGACGATGCTGCGCCGCACGTCACGTCACAGTTGCGTGTCGGCTCGTTTGGCTATGTGGGTCCGTTTGTTCGGTACGAGCAGAAACTGTCTTCCCGCATGGCACTCTCGGTCCTGGGTGAGTATGTGTATGCGGAGAACGACTATCCGTTCACCTTGCGTAACGTTTCAGTTGTAACTCGTGAGCGTCGCACCAACAGTAGGATGAATACTGGTCATGCTGAGCTGAATGCGTCGTGGCTTCCGGTATCCCATCATGAGTTGAAGGCGAAGGTGTATTATTACGACAACCGCCAGCAGTTGCCCGGCATAGTGAGGTATTATACCAACGAGAGTGATGAGACGTTGCACACGCAAAACTTCTTTGCGCAGGCGCAGTATGTGGTCACCAGCCTTCCCAAGTGGTCGTTCAAGTGGTTGGGAAAGTTCAATTGGTCATCGTCAAACTATCGCAATGGCAACTATCCGGATGGCGTGGTTGATGGGCATTACTGGCAGCGCGAGGCCTATACCTCGGCATGTGTCTTGTATGCTCCGAGCCGCCAATGGGCTTTCGATTATTCTGTTGATTACATCTTCAACAACCTCAACAGCTCTCGATTGTATGATGTGAAACCCTATCGCCAGGCACTGTTGCAAACGCTGTCGGCCACTTATCGTCAACAGCGTTTCAAGGTGTTGGCCCGCTTGTTGGGCTCGCTTTACTTCAATGGGGCCCGCAAAGGTGACGGATCCGATGACATGCGCCGCTTGTCACCCTCTGTTTCTCTGTCGTATCAGTTGCTCCACCAGCCAGCCATGTATCTGCGCGCCTCGTATAAAAACATCTTCAGGGTTCCGACGTTCAATGAAAACTACTTCTACCATTATGGCAGTAAGGATTTGAAACCCGAGTTGACCGATCAGTTGAATATTGGACTCACCTTCCTGCATGACCAGTCGCCTTGGCGGATAGAGGCCTCACTCGACGGTTATCTCAACCATGTGAAAGACAAGATCGTGGCTGTGCCGTACAATATGTTTGTGTGGAGCAATATCAATGTAGGTAAGGTGCGCATCCTTGGGCTGGATGCCATGCTTCGTGCGGCTTGTCAGTTGGTGCCGCAACATGTGTTGCGGTACACGGGCAATTATGGCTTTCAGCGTGCAGCCAACCGAACACTGAAAACGTCTCCTTACTATAACAACCAAATAGCCTATATGCCCCTGCACTCTGGCAGTATGTCGTTGGCCTATGAGAATCCTTGGGTTAACCTTACCGTGCATGCCTCGGGCGTGAGCAGTAACTGGAGCAACAACGAACACCATGACCAGAGCAAGATTGGAGGCTACATGGAATGGGGCGTCATGGCTGCCCGAACGTTCAAGGTGTGGCGCCATTCTTTGGCTGTAAGGGCTGATGTCAAGAATATTTTTAACCGACAATACGAGATTGTGGCCGGCTATCCGATGCCCGGCATCCAATATCAAATAACAATGAATTATCAATTTTAAAAAAACAATGAAGATGAAAAAGTATTTATTAAGTTTTGCCGTGTTGTTGATGGGCATGGCCATGTTCACGTCATGTAGTGAGGATGAAGAGGATGTAACGCCTGGTTCTACTCCCATGAAGATGAAAACCACAGGCATTTATGTCATTAATCAAGGTAACGAGTATGCCAAGATTTCCGGCTGCATCACGGGCATTTCCACCAAGAACTGGAACGCAACCCAAAACTTCTTTGAGCTTGCCAACGGCCGAAAGCTGGGCATGACGCCCAATGATGCCATTATTTATGGCAGCCGCATGTACATTGCGGTATCTGCAGAAGGCACGGTAGAAGTAGTAGACAAGAACACCATGAAGTCGGTGAAGCAAGTCAAGATTACCGACCTGCTGGGTAGTAAGGAAGGATATTACCCCCGCCATTTGGCAAGTGCCGATGGATGTGTGTACGTAACCACGTTTGGCGGCTATGTGGCAGCCATCGATACCGTATCATTGGACTTGAAAAAGAAATACCAGGTAGGGTCTTATCCCGAAGGAATCACCGTGCGTGGTAATACGTTGTATGTGGCTAATTCTGACTGGGGAAGAGGAAAAGGCAACTTATCTGAAATCAATCTGACCAACGGCACCGTGGCATCCATCAACGATCCGCTGGTTGTCAACCCCTCGGGCATCAAGGCTGTTTCCAAAGGCTTGTTTGTTCTTGACTTCGGTAAGTATGACGAGACAGGCAATCAGCAAGGTGCCGGCGTCATTCGGTTCATGTATGGAAAGGCTAAAAAGGTTGCCGATGCCACCATGATGGCCGTCATGAGCGTGAGTGGTAAGCCACACCGCATATACACCATCAATGCTCCGTACACCAAACCGGCTACACCTGTTACGTACCAGGTGTACGACATGCATACGGGAAAGACCAGTACGTTTATCAAAGAAGGGGTAGACTGTCCGGCTGCAATAGCGGTTGATCCCGTTTCGGGTTATGTGTACATTACGTCTTACAAGAAGAGTCCAGACACAGGCTTTGCTGATTATAGCACACCGGGCTATGTGAATATCTATGATGAGTCGGGTGTGTTGCTCAAAACATTACCCACCGGCGTTGGTCCAGGTGCCATTGTTTTTGACCATCATAACGTGATGCAGTAAGCTGAACGCTGCATCGTATACACTATAGTCTGTGAGCTTCATAGACGCGACATGCCACCTCGGTTGTAACACATCGGGGTGGCATTTTTCAGTTCGCAGCTTTTGCGTCTTCATGCATGAAGGCTGTAAAAGTTAGCATGGACGACCCATCGGTCAATTATTTTGGCTATCTTTGTAGAAGATTGGCTTCGCCTCAACAAAGAAAGTAAACTTTCTTTGTCTTCGGCTTGCACTATCTTTGCAGTAAAGTAAACTTGAACAATCTTTCGATATGAAGAAAACAATCTTGACGAGCGTATGCTTGTGGTTGCTTGCAGCCATGGGGTATGCACAATGTGCGCCAAACATGGCAAATTACAGTGTGATTCCTTTGCCACGACAAATCAACATGGTGAAGAGTAAGGGCTTTGTGCTGACCCCTCAAACCCGAATTGTGTACCCAGCACGTGACAGTGTGCTGAAGAAAGATGCCCAATTGCTGGCATCTTACATTTTTGAACTCACGGGCTTGCAACTCAAAGTGGCAACCAGTGCCGCCGATGCACACAACATCGAGTTGTGTACGGGATTGTCACATCCCAACAAGGAGGCGTACAGTATGCGTGTTTCCGCACAAAAAATAACCATTCAGGGAGCGTCTGCTGCTGGCACTTTTTATGGCATTCAGACCTTGAGAAAGGCAATTCCCTTGAAGTGTAATATGGATAAGGGAAGATGTGAGAAAGAGGAGGGAAAAAGCAAGAAGTGCTGTTCAGCAACAGAACAGAAGGATTTGCTGCCTTATTCGTCAGGGATTGTGTTTCCAGCAGGCGAGATAATAGATTATCCGCAATATGCTTATCGGGGTGCCATGCTCGATGTGGCGCGCCATTTCTTTGGGGTAGATGCCGTCAAGACCTTTATCGACATGCTTGCTTTGCACAACATCAATAACTTTCATTGGCATTTGACCGATGATCAGGGTTGGCGTATCGAGATAAAAAAATATCCGTTGCTGACCCAGAAAGCAGCATTCCGACCCGAAACGGCCATCGGACACACAGACAAGAAGGATGGCAAACCCCATGGAGGTTATTATACGCAGCAACAAATCAAGGAGATAGTGCAGTATGCTGCCGAGCGTCACATCAACATTGTACCCGAGATAGATATGCCGGGACACATGGTGGCGGCCTTGTCGGCTTACCCTAAGTTAGGATGTACGGGCGGTCCGTACAGCGTACGCACAGAGTGGGGCATTGCAGAGGAGGTGCTTTGCGCCGGCAACGACAGCACTTTGCAGTTTGCCAAAGACGTGATTGCTGAGGTGATGCAGCTCTTTCCTGGTCCGTATATCAACATTGGAGGCGACGAGTGTCCAAAGAAGTCGTGGCAAAACTGTGCCAAATGTCAGGCGAAGATTCAAAGTTTGGGACTTGTTACCGATGCACACCATACCAAAGAGCAGCGTTTGCAAAGCTACTTTATGACCGAAATGGCGAATTTTATCACCCAGCATGGGCGAAAAGTGTGTGGCTGGGACGAGATTTTGGAAGGTGGTGTGGCACCTAACGCAACGGTGTTGTCGTGGCGAGGCATTCAAGGAGCTGAACAGGCTGCCCGCTTGGGACACGATGCCATTATGTGTCCCACATCGAACATGTATTTCGATTATTACCAAACCGAAGACAGAGCCAACGAGCCTGTGGCTTTCAATGCCTATCTGCCCATTGAGAAGGTGTATGCTTTTCAGCCTGTTCCCACGTCGCTGACGCCAGAGCAGGCAAAACATGTCATTGGCGTGCAAGCCAATCTGTGGACCGAACAGATAAAAACGCTATCACACATAGAATATATGATGTTGCCACGGTTGGCAGCATCGTGCGAGGTGCAGTGGTCGAGCGAGCAGGAGAAGGATTATGGCAGCTTCTTAAAGCGGTTGCCTCACATGCTGCAACTCTACACAACTTGCGACTATCGATATGCTGAACATTATTTCACGGTGAACACGGTGCTGACACCATCGCCCAAAGGGCAAGCCATGGAGGTGGTTCTCAGTGCACCAGGGAAGGCGAAAATCTATTATACCACCGATGGAAGTGAGCCAAATGAGCAAAGCAAACCGTACAAAAAGCCGTTTTGTCTCAAGCGATCCGCTACCATTAAAGCCATAGCTTATAGCGATAGTCTGCACAGTGATGTGACCAAGGAGCAAATCATTGTTCATAAAGCCATGATGAAACCCATTCGTTTTTGCACGCCACCCAACCATGCTTATCAAGGAAATAGTCCGCAAGAACTGGCGAACGGTTTGCTGGGTAACACTTCGTTTCACTCTGGACGTTGGGTAGGATTCGTGGGAAACGATATGGACATCATCATCGATCTGCAACGCAGGATGCCCATTAAGAGTGTATCGGTACGAACACTCACCGAACAATCCAACTGGATATTCCCCGACCGAGGCGTTTCCTTATTGGTGTCTGACGATGGAGAGCATTTCAAGGAGGTGTTTGCGGATACTAAACAATCGCTTCCGCACGTTGTGCCACCCAGTGTAAACACGCAGAAGATAACGCTTGAAAATGTAAAAGCACGATATCTACGCATCAAGGTGTTGTCCGAACACAGTATGCCCCAATGGCATTATGGTTATGGACAGCCCGCCTTCTTGTTCGTAGACGAGATAACGGTTGATTAAGAAAACCGTAGGAAAAGAGTTCATCGTGCATGGTCATGATGAACTTTTTCGATGAAAAGGATATGACATGACCAGATAAATGCAGTTGATGACGGATAAATGTTTTGCCCGATGCAACTTTTACGACTGTGCCATCGTCCTATAAACACTTAGTAAATGACCTCTGTAGAGAGGCCGTGTAATTCTCTAAATAGTAAATGGTATGAAGAAAATACTTTGGTTGGCATGTGCTGTAGTCTGCGTAGTGACACTCGCATCGTGCGTGAACATCGTTAAAAAGAAGGATGGTGGAAAGAAAATAACAAAAAACGTGAAGGTGCAACCGTTTAAACGCATCAACTTACAAACGGCTTGTGAAGTGCATTTTGTACAAGCTGATTCTGTGAGTGTCAAGATTGTAGGGCCTGAAAATGTGATTAAGCACATCAAGACCATTAGTGACGGAACGGAATTAACCATCCAACATACACGAAATAATGGCTGGAAAAACCTCCGTTCCTGCGATGACGTGGATATCTATCTCACTTCCCCTGACCTTATTTCGGTGTTGATGCGAGGCGCTGGTGATTTCAATATCGATCGACATCTGGATACAGATACCTTGACAATTCGATTGGAAGGGGCCGGTGATGTTGAGATAAAGGACCTGATATGCGATGAGGTGAATGTGGAAATGAAAGGGGCCGGCGATATCGAACTCGAGCAAGTGATTGCGTCTAAAGCCTCGTTTAAACTCAAAGGAGTAGGAGATGTCAAGGCTCATCTGGCAAAATGTGACTGGGCGCAATGTGAACTCGAAGGGGTTGGCGACATCGAACTGTCGGGAACGGTTAGGCATTTCAGACACAAGTTGAGGGGAACAGGCTCTATCAACACAGACGATTTGCAGATTCTTTCCCATCGTTAGCCTTAGAAGAAAAGCGAGCGTCTTGAGGTGATGTCAATCTTTTTGGTGTTGTGAGGCTGTTGCTGTCGAATGCATTGCGGCTTCACGACAATGAAAGGAATATTTGAAACGCCACTTCCTTATTTCAAAAATATGTTTTATCTTTGTATCTATTAAGGCTTTTAAGGGGTCATTGCGCCAATGTGCGGCAAGATATTTACCGGCCTTTGTCGACAAATGGATAAAACAGATACGAATGAAATATGCTGTCATCGCAGCGGGTGAGGGTTCACGTTTGAGCAAAGAGGGGATTGATGTCCCCAAACCGCTTGTAAAAGTGCATGGTGAATCGTTGATTGACCGATTGATACGAATCTTCATGGAGCATGAAGCGGACGAAATCATCGTGATCTGCAACGAAGCCATGCCCAATGTTTATGCTCATTTGTGCGACCTCAAGGAAGACGGTTTGCAGGGCGTTCGAGTTCCGTTACGCCTACTGATGAAGCGTACGCCCAGCTCAATGCACAGTCTGTATGCCATGAGCACATGGCTCAAGGATTCACCTTTCTGTCTTACAACGGTAGACACGGTTTTCTTGGAACAAGCCTTCTCCGATTACATTCGTACTTTTAACCAGGCTGTCAACCATGGTGTTGATGCGTTGATGGGGGTGACTCGGTATGTGGATGATGAGAAACCGCTCTATGTGGAAACTGACGCTACGTTCAATGTTTTGGGCTTTCATGATCAAACCCCTAGTCATCGCACCTTCATCTCTGGTGGTATATACGGTCTGCACCCTCGTGTGTTGGACACCTTGGCGCACTGTATTGAACGTGGCGAGCATCGCATGCGCAACTTTCAACGAGCATTGATTGCCGAACAATTGAAGGTTATGGCCTATGACATGGGGCGGGTGATGGACATCGATCATGCCACGGACATCGCAAAGGCAGAGGAGTTCCTACGAAATTCAGCGTCGAAGTTAAGCCAAACTCATTAAAACAGAATCATTGAAGGCCCGCAGTGCCTTCATCCAACGATATGAAAAATAAAATAATTGCTATCCGCCGTGACGTGAGATATTCGCTGGACGCAGAACAAAAGGACCGCGAGATACTCGCTTCTGTCATCCAGTGTTTGGGCGGTGACATTCCTATGATTGACGAAGCTCTACTCACAGACGAGCACAAGGCCGATGTTTATTTGTCGATGGGACGCCTGCCAGCAACGTTACAGTTCTTGTGTAAACGAGCCGCAGCGGGTGCTTTGGTGATGAATACCCCCAAGGCAGTGGAAGCATGTGAGCGAAAGAATATCGTGAAGTTGATGCGAACGCACCATATTCCCATGCCTCCAGAGAAAGGCGAGCATGGCTATTGGCTCAAACGGGGTGACGCCTTGGCACAAAGGGATAGCGACGTGGTGTTTTGTCAAGACGAGGATGAGTTGAGAAAGCGGAAGGATGAATGGGAAAAACGCGGTATTCTAACTTGTGTGAAGAGTGCGAATGTTGAAGGCGACTTGGTAAAATTCTACTGCGTAGGCCGTGACTTCTTCAGATGGTATCGGCTACATGCCTCAGAACAAGGGTACGATTTTGATGCGAAAGAGCTGCACCGCCATGCCTGTAGATTGGCTGATATCATTGGCATTGATGTCTTTGGCGGTGATTGTATCGTGAGCGAAGATGGTCATTTCAGCATCATTGATTTTAACGACTGGCCCAGTTTCTCTCCTTGTAGGGAGGAAGCAGCTCGAGCCATTGCACAACTTTTAAAGGAAGTATGAGTAGGTTTCAAGAACTTTTGAAGGCTTCCATGAAGTCGAAGGATACGGAAGAGTGGCTTGATGTTCACTTCACACGACCTGTGGGTTTGGTTTTTGCCTTGATGTGGAAACGACTTGGTGTGCATCCCAACGCTGTTACCATCCTTTCTATCTTTCTTGGAGCAGGAGCAGCTTATTGCTTTTATTTTACTGACCTGTGTCACAATCTGTGTGGTGTGATGCTGCTTATCATGGCCAATCTTTGCGATAGCACAGATGGTCAGTTGGCTCGTCTCACTCACCAGCATACATTCATCGGGCGCATGCTTGATGGTTTCGCCAGTCAGTTGTGGTTTTTAGGTATCTATGTAGCCATTGCCATGCGCTTGCAGCATCAGCCAATGCCGTTCACCGATATCTACTGGGGCATGGGAAATTGGGCTTTGGCGGCAGTTGCAGGTATCTTGTGTCATTCACAGCAAAGCTCTTTGGGCGATTATTATCGGCAGATTCATCTTTATTTTTTGAAGGGAAAAGAGGGGAGTGAGTTGGATCATTCGAAGCAGCAATACGACATTTATAAATCGTTGGCAAAGAATGAATGGCTGAAAAAACTGTTTTACGTCAACTATGCCAGCTATTGTCGAGGACAAGAACGGCGCACACCCGCGTTTCAGCGATTCTTTCAAACCTATCTTGGACATCCACAAGAGGATGTGAAGCAACGATTCGTGGCAGGAAGCCGACCGCTCATGCCCTATGCCAACATTCTGACGTTCAACACACGCGCTATCTGTTTGTACGTTACTTGCCTGCTCAACTGTCCTTGGGTGTACTTTGTCTTCGAGATAGTGGTTCTCCATGCGCTTTATATTTACATGCACAATCGACATGAAACCTTGTGTAAACTGCTTTTGAGCGACCTTGAAAAACGGGCAAAACAAATATAAATATGGTGATGAATACGGCAAAAAATACATCTGACATCAAGGGATTGATTCTTGATTTTGGTGGAACCATCGATACAAACGGCCAACATTGGGGCAAGATGTTGTGGCATTCTTACCAACAAGAGGGGATGCCTGTGACGGAAGATGCTTTTCGTGAGGCTTATGTTTATGGTGAACGAACGCTTGAGAAGAATCCGTTGATTCGGGCAGATTATTCTCTCAAGAAGACGATAGATGTCAAGTTGCGGCTCGAGTTGGAACAGTTGTGCATTCTTGGTGCCTGGGATGCGGATGAAAAAGAACTGAAACGGATGCACGAGCAACTGACAAATCGTGCGTATGAGTATGTCTCAACCATCATTTATCGCAACAGAATAATTCTTGAGAAGCTACACCAACAATATCCGCTTGTGATGGTTACCAACTTTTATGGTAACATGGAGCAGGTGTTGAAGGAGTTTGAGCTTGAAGATTTGTTTGAAGATGTCATTGAATCAGCTGTGGTTAACATCCGAAAACCGGATGCCCGACTGTTCAAAATGGCATTGGATGTTTTGCAAATGCCAGCCGCTAACGTTCTTGCTGTTGGTGACAGTTTCTACAAAGACATAGAACCCGCCTCTACAATAGGTTGCCAAACAGCTTGGTTGAAGGGTGAAGGATGGACGGATAAGCAATATGATGAAACGCTTCCCACCTATATATTATCTGATTTTCATGATTTATTGAAAATCTAATGTGGCTTTTTGATAAGGGTAGATTCTTGTTTATTACAGATTTAGGTGAGGCTTTTTCAGGGATGTAAGAAGATGTAACTCCCCTCAATTGTTACCTCTTCTTCGGCGATGAGCATTTCCAACGCTTCGTCTAATTGGCGTCTTGCAATGGATAGTCGATGGAGTTCCGTCAGGTGATGCTTCTCCCCGTCGTTCAAAAAATGCTTGATTTGGTCTTGGGCGGGCTTTATTTTTTCTTCCGAAGTCTGGTCTGTATAATGTTCCAGACACACGTCACAGCGCATACAGTCCTGCACATCGTTCTCTCCGAAATAGCGTAAAAGCTGCTTACTTCTACACACTTCATCATTCTTGGCATAGTTGATGACCGACCGCACGCGCTTGGTGTATTCTTCTTTCCTGCGCTCGTACACCTCAGCAGGAATGATAAGCCTGTCAATTTCCTCGCGGTTGCGGGTGTAAGTGATGAACGGCATCTTGCGTTGTGGAATGAAATGAACGATACGTCGCTGCGTCATTCCACGCAACAGCAGATACACTTGCTCTCTCGTCAGTTCGGTTTGCTGGGCCAAAAGGCCTTCATCAATGTAAACATAGTCAGTGAACAATCCGCCGTAGTTGCGCAAAAGGGCAGTTAGGAGTTTCTCTTCATAAGGAGTGAGATGTTCCAATTTGTACAGCTCATTGCGCCCAATGAGGAACATAAGACGTGCGCTGGAATCGGGATCGGTTTCATAAACGAGATAACCTGCACGTGCCAACAGATGTAAGGCCGAATTGACAGGCACGGGAAAGTACTTGTATATAGAGCAAAATTTGCCGATATCAAAGGTGAATGTGTGGCCTTTGCCACTGTGGATGCCTATCTCGTAGTAGAAAGCCAGACTCTGATAGACATTCTTGATATACTCCTTTTCCGGGAAGTTGTCCACTATTCGCTTGTCCAATTTTCGCTCATCGCCGCCATTGTAGAGCAAAACAGCGTATGCACGGTTGCCATCTCTCCCTGCACGACCCGCCTCTTGAAAATAAGCTTCCAGCGAATCGGGACAGTCCATGTGCACCACAATGCGCACGTCGGGCTTGTCAATGCCCATTCCGAAGGCATTCGTGGCAACGATAACACGCACCACATCGCTTTGCCAAGCTGTCTGTCGTTCGTCTTTCACGGCGGGTTCTAGCCCCGCATGATAAAAGGTTGCAGTTATGTTATTAGCGTTCAGCATCTCTGCAATCTCCCTGGTACGCTTCCGGCTTCGCACATAAACGATGGCACAGCCACGCACTGAGTTAAGAATGTGAACGAGTTCTTCATTCTTGTCCTGCGCATTGCGTACCACATAGGTCAGGTTTTTGCGCTCAAAGCTCATGTGGAAAGCATTCTTCTCCTTGAACTCCAGCTTTTCTTGGATGTCTATAATAACCTTAGGAGTGGCTGTTGCGGTCAAAGCCAATAGGGGAGCGTCGGGCTTTTCCTTGCGGATGTTCGCTATTTGGAGATATGCTGGTCGGAAATCATAGCCCCACTGACTGATGCAGTGAGCCTCGTCGATGGTGATGAAGCTGACGTTAATGCGGCGCAACTTCATCAAAAATAGTTCTGAACCAATGCGTTCGGGCGAGATATACAACAACTTAACTCCCCCGAAGATGCAATTATCGAGCGCCGTGGTGATCTCCCGTTGGCTCATCCCTGAATAGATAGCTGTGGCCTGTATGCCTTTTTCCCGAAGATGTTGCACCTGGTCTTTCATCAAAGCGATGAGCGGAGTCACCACGATGCACACGCCTTCCTGTGCCAAAGCCGGCACTTGGAAGGTGATGGACTTGCCCCCTCCGGTCGGCATCAGCCCCAGTGTGTCTTTTTGCTGCCCGATGCTTTCGATGATATCACGTTGTATGCCACGAAAATCAGCATACCCCCAGTATTGGTGCAGTATGTTCAGGTATTTATCTTCGGCCTGCATGTCGTTAGAAATCCTGCTCCTCTTCTTCGGTAGGACGTATGTCTTCTATTTGCAATTGCACGGCATTGCGCTTGAACACGTTGTCCTCAAGCGTGTAGGCGATGTCAAAACCGCGCTTAGACTTGATGTACCGAGCCGATGCACTCTGTCCGAAAGCAATGCCGTTGACGATGTTACTCGACTTCGAATCAACCAACTCAAGTTTGATGTGTTCTTGTTCGCGTCCTACTACCTTACTGGTGCCATAGTCGAACACGCCGAGTGTGCCGAAAAGAGGTTTAGAATTACCTGGCCCAAAGGGTGAGAATTTTTTCAAGTCAGCATGCAATCGCTTGGTGATGTCCTTGAAATCGATGATGGCATCGATGTCTAAGATAGGCTCAGTTTGTTCGGGTTCGATGTGCAGGTCCACATATTTCTGAAACCGTTCTCTGAATTTCTTGATGTCATCCCATCGCAAGGTCAAGCCGGCGGCGTAGGTGTGTCCGCCGAAATTGACGAGCAAATCTCGGCAACTCTTGATGGCCGAATAAACGTCAAAGCCCGTCACGCTTCGCGCAGAACCTGTGGCAAACTCGCCGTCGCGTGTTAACACAACCGTTGGGCGAAAGTAAATCTCGGTCAACCGCGATGCCACGATGCCGATGACACCTTTCTTCCAGTTCTCATCATACAGCACGATGGACGAATGATGCTTTTGGCTTTCAAGCTTGGCAACTATCTGATTGGCCTCTTCGGTCATCTGTTTGTCGATGTCTTTGCGCTGTTCATTGTATTCATTGATGTGTTTTGCCTGTCTCAGCGCCGTGGCAAAGTCTTTCTCAACCAAGAGGTCCACGCTCTCCTTGCCATTTTCCATGCGTCCCGAAGCATTGATGCGTGGCCCAATTTTGAATACGATGTCGCTCATGGAGATGTCCCTTCCATTAAGGTTGCAAATGTCTATGATGGCCTTCAAACCCACACTTGGGTTCTGGTTCAGTTGTTTCAGACCATGAAACGCCAGTATTCTGTTCTCGTCTGTCACGGGTACAATGTCGGCCGAGATGCTCACTGCGCAGAAATCGAGCAGTGGGATGAGCCGTGAAAAAGGAATGCTGTTGTTCTTGGCAAACGCTTGCATGAACTTAAAGCCAACTCCACATCCCGACAGATGCTTGAAAGGATAGCTGTCGTCTGGGCGCTTTGGGTTTAAGATGGCCACAGCGGGAGGCATCACTTCGTCAGGGACGTGATGGTCACAGATGATGAAATCAATTCCAAGGCTTTTGGCGTATGCGATTTCGTCAATTGCCTTGATGCCGCAATCCAGAATAATAATCAGTTTAACACCCGTTTCCTGTGCATAGTCTATTCCCTTTTTGCTCACACCGTAGCCCTCATCGTAGCGATCGGGGATATAATAATCGATATTGGAATAGAATTGCTGCAGGAACTTATACACCAATGCGACGGCTGTACAGCCATCCACATCGTAATCACCATACACCATAATGCGCTCTTTGCGCCCCATGGCGTCGTTCAATCTGTCTACGGCTAAATCCATGTCTTTCATAAGAAATGGATTGATGAGGTCTGCCAGCTGTGGGCGAAAGAATCGCTTGGCGGCAGACTCCGTAGTGATGCCACGACGGATGAGCAATTGAGCGAGAAGGGGGCTGATGTTCAGTTTCTCTCCTAACTCATTGGCTGCCTTTGTCTCTTCTGATGTAGGTGGTACATAATTCCATTTGAAATGCATTTATATTGTTTTTTTTATTTTGTCTTACCGTGTCCGCATAGAATGGATGCGGGTGTGAATTTCATGGGATTTGTAAGCTATTTTGCGTGTAAAGATACAAAATATTTGTCATATTCCATTGCTTTTCTCTCAAATATTTTTTTATCACGATGCATTCAAATTCAAAACTGTTTGATACCCAGATTTCAACTCATCATGTGCTTTTAGGGTGTACTGAATAAAAAGACCGCTTATCCTTATCGGGTAAGCGGTCTGTAGATGTCATGTAGGGTGGAGGCTTTCAGCCCCATCCCTTTACAAGTTAATCTTCTTGCGGATGTCTTGTGGAACGGCATTCTTGTTCACCATGAAATCCATGGTCTTGTAAGCAACGAAAGCCTTGGTCATGTACCAAACGCCTTTGTACTTGCCACTTTCGCCCCAAGAGTTCTTCACCATGTAGTATTCTTTGCCATTTTGGTCCTTGGCAATACCAAAGATGTGCATGCCGTGATCATCGGTTGTCTCCCAATTATCGAATGCTTTTTGGCGCATCTCTTGTGTAGGAACAACTTCAGGCGCGTTGATACCCAATGAATCTGCTTTGGCTTTCTTTGAGGAGTTGGACATTTTAACCCAACGGTCAGCGTCTGTTCCAGACAAATCGCGTGCTTTCTTCAAATCGTAAGCAATACCTAAACCATTGCGTGTAAATCCGTCTTCCGACACGTCACCACCCCATGCTACGGTATAGCCGTTGTCAATCGCATGGTCGATAATCCTGCAAATGTCGTTAATGGGGATATTCCAGCTCAAAGGCCAACGCCAGTTGTCTTGTACCTCAACAGCAAATTGAGTCCAGAAGGGATGATGCGTGTAGCTGGTGAAGTGTACATAGTCGTTCATATCCAAGCCCAAGCTTGCCGCAAATGATTGTGGAGTATAAGTTTTTCCTTCGTAAGTAAATGATTCAGGAGTTTTGCCAAGGTAAGCATCAAGAATACCTACCAATCCATTTTTCCATGTAGAAGAAATTTTCTTTTGCTTACTTTTTGCGATCGTTTCAACGTATGGTGTCAATAGATCAAAGAACTCGCCAAAGTTAGCCAACGAGTCACCAGTCATTGTACCAGGCAATGGCATCGCTGTTTCGGGCACCATGCCATAGTGTTGCCAACAATAGATAGGGTCGTATGCACTACCTCCCTGTGCAAAACTCACATCACCGTGCATGCGTACAGCCTTTTCAGCTCGGTCTTGGTATGTCTTGTGTGCTACGAACATCTCGCACAGGTCGTACGTTTTCCCTGTCTTCTTCAAGATTTCACTTTCCAAGAAACTCAGAGTAGAATAAGCCCAGCACGTACCACTGCGGTTTTGGTCTTTAATACTCGTAATCTTGTTTTGCTTAACAACAGTAAATACTGGCTTGTTGTTTTTTGGGGCAGTCTTTTTCTTAGCTGCCTGTGCGCCCGTTGCCATGATGGCCAAGAGGGCGAACGTTAAAATTTTCTTCATGTTTTTGAATAGTTTTAATAAATTATTTAGTTGAATTGTTAGCCATAAATGCTTCTACATCCTTCGGATGGTAGGGTATGCGGTCTTTTCCAAGGAAGCGGCATCCGTCTTTGGTAATTAGGATATCGTCTTCAATACGAATACCTCCAAAATCTTTGTAGGTTTCCAAAAGTTCAAAATTCAAGAACTCTTTACAGTGTCCAGATGCTCTCCAGTCATCGATGAGGGCAGGAATAAAGTAAATACCTGGTTCGTCTGTCACAACAAATCCTTCTTCCAGGCGGCGTCCCATGCGTAGGGCATTGGTGCCGAACTGTTCGAGATTGGGACGAGTTTCATCGTCAAATCCCACGTAGATTTGTCCCAAGGCTTCCATGTCGTGTACGTCCATGCCCATCATGTGGCCCAGTCCGTGCGGCAAAAACATGGCATGAGCGCCAGCTCTAACAGCCTCTTCGGTGTCACCTTTCATCAGTCCCAGTTCTTTCAGGCGCTCTGTCATGAGCTTGCATACAGAGAAATGCACGTCCATGTACTTCACTCCTGGTTTGGCTATTTCGAGTGCGTGGTCGTGGCAAGCCTCTACAATGCTGTAAATCTCTAATTGTCGTTGCGTAAATTTGCCACTAACGGGATAGGTTCGGGTGTTGTCAGAACAATAATTGTTCACAGTTTCTGCCCCAGCGTCACACAGTGCCAGCCTTCCAGCTTCGAGCTTGGCCAGTGAAGGATTGCCGTGCATGATTTCGCCGTGCTGCGAGAAGATGGTTGGGAAGCTCACCATGGCACCATACGAGTTGGCGATGCCGTCTACCTGACCGCCTACAAACTTCTCGGTTACGCCGGGTTTGGTCAGGCGCATAGCAGTGGTGTGCATCAGATAGCCAATCTTCGCCGCGCGTTCCAGTTCTTCAATCTCCTGCGATTCCTTAGCAGAACGCATCTTTACGACAGCCTTGATGAGATCGAGTGAGGCGCTTTCTTTCTGCTGACTGGGATGAATGCCCAGCAAATCATATATCTGCAACTTGATGTCGTGGCGGTAAGGCGGCAGAAAATGTATCTTGCGCTTGCTGCCGATGGCTGCGTTGCAGAGGGTCTTGAGCTGCTTCATCGGGGCCGAGTGCTTCACGCCAACTTGTTCGGCCATGTCCTTAACGCTGTCTACAGAGCCAAACCAAACGATGTCTTCTATGTCGATGTCGTCGCCAATTAAGGTCTCGGTGTCGTTGTCGATGTCGATGACGCCCACCAGTCCGTCTCTGTTCTGTCCGAAATAATACAGAAACGACGAGTCTTGACGGAAAGGATGATAACCGTTAAAGGGTCCGTTGGTTGGCGATTCGTTGTTCCCAAACAGGATGATGAGGCCTTGACCCACTTCTTTTTTCAGTTGGGTGCGGCGTCTTATGTAAGTTTGTTGATCGAACATGATAATAATTTTTGTTAGTGTAGTAATCTGTTGCGGCTTGTCATGGATGTTACAAAACAATGATTTGTCGTCCGCGACAACCTTATTCTCGGCAAAGATAATAAAAAGTGATTGAAAAATTGTAACTTTGTGGCAATAAATAACTTGTTTTTATGCATATTGAGAGGAATACAGGACTGGTGTTGGAAGGTGGCGGCATGCGTGGCGTGTTTACCAGTGGTGTTCTGGATGCTTTCATGAAACATGGTGTATATTTCCGTCATGTCGTCGCCGTGTCGGCCGGTGCGTGTAATGGCATGTCGTACATCAGCAGGCAACCGCGCAGGGCTCGCTTGTCTAACATCGACTTTTTGACTCAATATGGCTACATTGGTTGGCGACATTTACTCAGACAGGGTTGCATCTTTGATCAAGAATTGTTGTATGATAAATTTCCAAACGAATATGTCCCATTCGATTTTGATACGTATTTTCAGTGGTCAGCGACCTTCGAAATGGTGACTACCAACTGTCTGACGGGACAGGCGGAGTACCTCACCGAGTCGAACGACCGGCAACGTTCGCTGGACATTGTGCGCGCTTCGAGCAGTTTGCCGTATGTTAGCAAGATTGTGATGGTAGACGGCATACCCATGCTCGATGGCGGCATCGTCGACTCTATTCCTGTGATGCGGGCCATAGAGACGGGGCATCCGCAGAACGTGGTGATTTTGACGCGCAACAAAGGCTACCGCAGTAAGGAACGCGACCGTAAGATTCCGCCCTTTGTTTATAAGAAATATCCCCGCCTGCGCGTGGCCCTGAGCCGCCGAGTGGCCACTTACAACGAGCAACTGGAACTGGTGGAGCGGCTCGAGGAGTTGGGGAAGGTTGTGTGTATCAGGCCCCAAAGACCCATGGGGGTGGGACGGATGGAGAAAGATATCGGCCGACTGGAGCGGTTGTATCAAGAGGGCTTCATGCTGGGCAATGCCTTCTGCGAAACCTTATCATAGTGCTTTTCCAGAGATGTTGTATCTTTTGGATAAACAATATCTTATGCTGTTGCTTCAAGTTGCTGTTCGTGTGTCGTTTCTTCTTGGATGATGTATTTAGGTGAGGGACCGTACTTGTTGGGCTGAGGTTTTCCATCCAGCAGGCAAAGTACGAACGTTACCAGACCCGTAATCATGATAACAATCTGCAGGATGGTGAGGATGGGGTCGGTGAGCATGCTCATGCTGGCTCCTGGACTGGCATTGACACTCATCAATTCTTCGCCAATTCCTGTTCCATAAATATATAGTGTGTAGACAACTGTTGATGCATAGTTTGCGAAAACCCACCATTTGCTGGCGCCACGGTCTTGCAATCGGCGCACAGTGATGGCAAGGGCAAGCGATAAGACGGCTAAGTCGCAGATGGCGGAGGCCAGTAGTGGCAGAAACGCTTTCCAGATATTGGTTAGGATGAAATAGCATACCATGTAGGCTAACATGAACCACCAGAAGTCTGAACGACGTGTGCGGCCATGGAAGTCGAAAATTCGTTTACATCCTTTTCTTACAGCTTCCGGAAATGAGGGTTGTGGTTTCTCAATAAATTTAGTCATAGGTTTTAAAGTTAATATAGTTTTAATAGTTTGTCAATCATGTTCTTGAGGATTGTGGGGCGTGTCTTCCAGCAGGTCGGGGCGCAGTCTGCGGGTGCGTTCCAAGGCCTGTTCCATTTCCCAATTCTTGATTTTCGCCTCGTTGCCGCTGAGCAATATATCGGGAACCTTCCACCCTTTGTAGTCGGCCGGGCGTGTATAGATGGGGGCGGAGAGCATGTTGTCTTGGAACGAGTCGCTCAGTGCGCTCTGCTCATCACTGATTACTCCTGGGACAAGGCGTATGATGGCATCGGCCATCACAGCCGCAGCCAGCTCGCCACCCGTTAAGACGTAGTCACCAATGCTGATTTCACGAGTAATTAGATGGTCGCGAATGCGCTGGTCTATGCCTTTGTAGTGGCCGCAAAGAATGATGATGTTGCCCTTCATGGATAGGTCGTTGGCCACCTGTTGGTTGAACTGTCCACCGTCGGGAGATGTGAAAATTACCTCATCGTATTCCCTTTCGGCTTTCAAGGCGGTGATACAGCGGTCAATAGGCTCGCACTGCATCACCATACCGGCAAAGCCTCCGTACGGATAGTCGTCCACGCGTCGCCACTTGTCGGTGGTGTAATCGCGCAAATGGTGTAGGTGTATCTCGGCTAATCCCTTCTTTTGTGCTCGCAATAGAATGGATTCGTTGACGAATCCCTCGAGCATTTCGGGCAAAACTGTAATGATGTCGATTCTCATATTGTGACAAAAGTAAGAAAAAAGCGTTAATGTTAATGACACTAATTCCTTAAATAATGTGAAACAAGTGGATGATAGATAGATTGAAAAGACGTGTAAAACGTTCTTTCTTCATGTGTTCCATGCGTGCGAACACCCCTTGATTGGTGGGATGGAATGGTGCACAGAGGTAGTTGTTTGCAGGTGTATTTGCAAACAAATGCTATGAATTGTGAAAAAATAGGGCATGAAACTCCATCGGTTTTCGTAACTTTGTAGCCGACAATATATCACAAAACACGATTTTATCGATATGAAAACAAAAATCATCACCATGCTTTTGGCGGGTCTAAGCCTGTCGGCAGTAGCGCAAAACGTACAGTTTCATTACGATTTAGGCCACAACATCTACAGCGAGTTGAGTGGGCGTCCGTCGGTAACAACAACCGTAGAAATGTTCAAAGCAGACAAGTGGGGGAGTACTTACATGTTTACTGACCTCGATTACCAGCGTGATGGCGTGGCTGGTGCTTATTGGGAGATATCCCGTGAGTTCAATCTGACGCCCAACAAGCAGTGGGCCGCACACGTTGAGTATAACGGTGGACTGTCTTCTCATGAGAAAACTTGGAACGCAACCCGCTTTCAGCATGCTGCATTGCTGGGTGGTGCGTGGAATTGGCACAACGACAATTTCTCCAAAACCTTCTCGGTGCAATTGTTGTATAAGCAGTTTTTCAAGAGTAAACACATGGGTGCGAAGGCTTTCAGCAGTGTGCAACTCACTGAAGTGTGGGGTATTAACTTCGCCAACAACCTGATGTCGTTCAGCGGTTTTTGTGATCTTTGGTACGATTCGAATGCAAATGGTAATTTCATCTTTTTGTCTGAACCTCAGTTGTGGGTCAACCTTAATGCCATCAAGGGCTGGGAAGGGGTTAATCTGAGCATCGGTTCAGAGGTGGAACTCAGCAATAATTTCGTTTGGAACGACCATGGAAAGAACAATAAGTTCTACGCCATTCCAACTTTAGCTGCAAAGTGGACGTTCTAACTGACATCCATCATCCCGCAACATGCGTCCTGTTTGTGCTGGTTCATCAAAGTGTTTGAAGTGATGAACCCAGTAGTCAACGCGACGGATGTTGCGGGATGGCAAGGAAAAAACTCAGGTGAATTGTTCCCTGAATTGATCTTCTGATATAATCTCTATCCCCAATTCTTTTGCTTTTTTATTCTTTCCGGAGGTAGAGTTCACATCATTATTAATAAGGTAGTTGGTCGATTTGCTCACGCTTCCCGTGACATGTCCGCCCTGACTCTCGATATAAGCCTTGAGTTCAGCGCGGTTTTTGTAGTGATGTACGTCGCCAGTGATGACGAAAGTGAGGCCTTTACACCTCGCACCTGTAGGCTGTGTGGACGGCTGCTCAATGTTCAATGCCTTCAATAGGTCATCAACCACGTTTCTGTTTGCTTCCACTTGGAACCATTTCACAACCGATGCCGATGTTTCCGGACCAATTCCAGGGATGTTGGCAAATGCCTCTGGCGTGTCAGCCTCAATGGCTTTGCGGATGAGTTCGTGCAAAGAATACGCGTCCAACAAACGCTTGCATGCGTCAACACCACACATGGGAATGGTCAAAGCATAGAGGAATTTGCGCGCTTCCACAGTCCTTGACTTCTCAATGGAGCGCATCATGTTGCCCGCCGACTTGTTTCCAAATCCTTCCAATGACGCGATTTGTTGTGCATAATTGGGCAAACGGTAGATGTCAGCGTATGTGTTTAACCATCCCAAATTGATGAATTTGGCCAACGTTTGCTCAGAAATACCATCGATGTCCATGCCGTTTTTCGACACAAAGCGATTGAATTTCTTCAATTGTTTGGCCGGACAAGCCTCATTGGTGCAGTGAAGGGTGCGCGTACCGCTTGCCTTACTGATGTCGATGCGTGTTTGATGATGGCAAACGGGGCATTCGTGCGGTATCTCCAACGCCCCAATGGTTTGCACAACCTTAATCACTTTCGGGATAATCTTGTTGGCCTTGATTACCGACAGCACACTGCCAGGGCCGCCAATGCCCAACCTTTCGCATTCGCTGATGTTGCACAGCGATGCTTTTTTCACAGTTGTTCCCTCCAATTCTACTGGCTTGAACACCGCAACGGGTGAGATGGTAGACGCTGCGCACGACCATTCAATGTACTCAAGTTCGGTTGTAGCCGCTTCATCCTCCCACTTAAAAGCCAGTCCAGCGCGTGTAGCATGATGGCCAGTGATAGAGCCTGTGGCGGCAAAGGCCGTGTCGTCGAACGTGATGACCAAGCCATCGACGGGGAAGGGACATTGGTTGTGGGTCACCAGGCTGGTCCATTGTTCAATGGCTTGGTTCACGTTGTGGGTAGAAGGGTCGCTGATGCGTTCGTGTTTCACCACGTTGAAGCCCATTTCTCTAAGCCAATCCAAGCGTTCTCCCCAAGAGTTTATCGCCTCTTCGGTGTACACCAACGTGAACGGAATCCATTGTATCTTGCGCCGTTTCACCTCTTCAACATCCTTCAGCGTGAGCGATCCCGATGCGAGGTTGCGTGGGTTGGCGTATGCTTCATCTGCTTCCATGTTGAATACTTCAAAGTCCGCGTACGAAATCACAGCCTCTCCGCGAATCACAAGATGCCCACTGTTCTTGATAGTAGCAGGAATTCCCTGGATGGCAGAAGCCAGATGAGTGATGTTGGTGCCGATGTGTCCGTTGCCACGCGTTACCACTTTGGTGAGTTTCCCATCGTCATAAGTCACCACGAGGGTCAAACCGTCCAGCTTCCACGACAGCCATATCGGTCGTCCTTCAGCCCATCTTACCAGTTCTTCGGGCTTCTTGGTCTTCGCCAGTGACAGCATTGGAAACTCGTGCGCCTCTTTCTGTCCGGTGATTGTGCCGTCAGAAACATTCGTGGTGGGACTGTCAGGCAGCACCAACCCACTTTCTTGTTCCAGTTGTTTCAGCTCATCGAACTTGGCATCCCATTCAAAGTCGGTCATCGACTCTGTGCGTCCGCTATAATAATTGTCTGATGCGCGGTTGAGCTCTTCTACCAACTGCTGCATCCTTTGCCGTAAGTCGTTTGTCATCAGATTGTTTTTGTCTTGAGTATTTCTATCAGTTTCCTGTCAGCCTCCGTCCATTTCAGGTCATTCAACTCATCTATGCTGAGCCATTTATAGTCCAAGTGTTCCAACATCTTGAACTCTCCGTCACCGCCTTTGCAAAGGTAAGCCGTGAGATGCATGTTGAAATCGGGATAGTGGAATTCCACTGTACCCACTTTTTTGCCCACAAATACATCCCAATCCATCTCTTCCTTGATTTCTCTCACCAGTGCTTCGTGGTCAGATTCTCCCGCTTCAACCTTTCCACCAGGAAACTCCCAGTGTTCTGAAATGTACGCATAGCGCGAGCGTCCCCGTTGCATGCACAAGTATTTGTCGCCGTCTTTGATGATGGCAGCTACCACACGATATGTCTTTTCTTCCATCTTTTCTTGGTTTTTATTTTGCTTCAAATGTACAAATAATTATTGATAATGTTGTAATTTTGCAAAATATAACGCAGTAATTATGGCTATTGTAATAGGAATTGACGTAGGAATCAGTACGACAAAGATTGTGGGAATTAATGATGATGGTACCGTGGTGGCTCCCATTCGCATCAAGGCTACCGACCCGGTGACCTCGCTCTATGGTGCGTTTGGCAAGTATTTGCACGACAACAAGATTTCTCTTGGTGAGGTAGAGCAGGTGATGCTCACTGGTGTTGGTGCGGCTTACGTTGATGATCCCGTGTATGGATTGCCCACGGCCAAGGCAGAAGAGTTTATCTGCAATGGTCTTGGGGCACAATTTGAGACCGAGTTGGACGACATGATCGTTGTGAGTATGGGCACCGGAACCAGTCTTATCCAGTGTTTGGGCGATGACATTCGCCATATTGGGGGCATGGGATTGGGAGGCGGAACGCTCATCGGGCTGTCGCGCATCATGCTCAAGACAGACGATATCAAGCAGATTTCCATGTTGGCCATGCAAGGTGACGGTTCGAATATCGATGTGCGCATCGGCGACATCAGTCCCAATCCGCTGCCCAACCTACCCAAAACCGCCACTGCCTCACTCTTTGGCAACGCCAAGAGCAACGCCTCGCGCGAAGATATTGCACTGGGCATCATCACCATGGTGTTGCAAACCATCGGAAGCAGCACCATTCTGGCATCTTTGGGGTCGGGCATCAAGGACTATGTCCTCATCGGTAACCTCACGCTTCTACCTCAGTGTAAGTCCATATTCGGTGGCATGGAGAAGTTGTATGGCGTGAATTTCATCATCCCTAAGTACAGTGAATTCTGCACAGCCATTGGTGCTGCACTGTGTTTTATCGATAAAAAACGGAAATAGGGCATTGGCCTCACACGCTGTCGAATAGGAAACCAGGCTTGTTCATGGATGGAATTTTTCTTGACAACAAGCCTTCTTATTTTGGACGTATTTGCGAACAAAGCAGACATTGGGCGCAAATATGCCAAATATGAGCAATTTTTGTATATTGTTGATATAGAAAGAATTACATCTATATATAGCCCTTATCCCATCTCTTTTCACGCATTTTTTAGCCAAAAGCATTGCTTTTGGCCGCCAATTCACATGACTTTGCAGCGCAAAAGCATGTGGATAGGCCGCCAAAGTGCCGCATTTTTGGTGAAAAATCATTGTTTTTACTGAAAAACTCGATATTTCTATCCAAATTACTCCTTGTTTGCATCCTTCGTGCCTATTGATTTTTTCTATATTGAAAGATTTAAAGAGCCGTTTTAGGGGCGTTTTTCATACAAAAAACTTAACATCTTGTGCGGTTACAATGTGCTGACCTGCTTCATCGGGTTCAATGCATACAACACCGTGTTCGACATTCAATGGCATTGCGAAAGGTAACATCATAATTACGATTAATGCTCGTTTTAATCTTTTTATCTTATACAATCGTACAAAAAGAACATTTTTAAAGCATAAAAGGTAAGAACAATTACCGCAAAATATTGTATTTTTGCAAAGAGAACTAACACAAAGTTTATGAAACAACGAATTATACTGCTGCTGTTGTCTGCCGTTGCCGTTCAAGGCTTTGCCCAGCTTACGTTGGAGCGTTGCCATGAGTTGGCACGCACACAGTATCCCGTCATCAAGCAATACGAGTTGGTTAGGCAGAGCAAGAACTACACGGTTTCCAATGCTTCAAAGGCCTATTTGCCACAAGTGAAGGTCAGTTTGGGAGCCAATGGGTTCACCGATCCGCTCGATTTGACCGAACAAATGAAGGCTTCGGGCCAGGCTGATATGAAGAACTACCTGCTCAACAGCAGCGTACAGATTAACCAGGTGATTTACGATGGAGGTGGAATCGCCGCTCGTAAGCAGCTGGCTAAGGCGCAAGCCGAGGTTGACGAAAACCAGTTGAACGTGCGTTTGTACGACATCAACCAGCGTGTAGACCAGTTATATTTCGGCATTCTGATGCTGGATGAACAGCTCAAACAGGTTAAACTCTTACAGAACGACTTGCAGTTGAGCCGCAATACCGTTGAAGCCATGTTGAAAGGTGGTGTTGCTAACCAGTCTGATTTGGATGCAGTGGCTGTAGAACAGGTTCGTGCCGAGCAGCAAGAGGGCAGTCTTCGTGCCTCACGACGTTCGTATGCGCGGATGTTGGGACTGTTCATCGGAGAGGTGGTAGATGAGAAAACCCAACTGGTGAAGCCTGCCATGCCAGAAGTTTTGCCGGACAGCACGTCGCATCGCCCCGAATTATCGTATTTCTCAGCGCAGTCAAAATTGCTCGATACGCAGCGCAAGGCTTTGAACAGTCAGCTCAATCCCACGATAAGCGCTTTCGCCATGGGCATGTATCATAACAAAGTGATGGACATCATGCGTCCGGGTATGATTGCGGGTGGCATTACGTTGTCATGGAACGTGGCACCTTTTTATACGCGTAAGAACGATTTGAGGAATCTGGAAACCAAGAAAATGCAGATTGAAAGCGAGCGTGAAACTTTCCTTTTCAACACACGTTTGCAAAACCAGCAGTCGGCAGGGGTGGTGGATGACCTGCGCAAAAAACTGGAACAAGACACGCGCATCATCACTTTGCGTGAGCGCATCCATGACACGTCGGTGAAAAAGGTGCAGAATGGCATTGAGACCATTAACGAAATGCTGCGCGACGTCAATGCGGTGAGCGAGGCACGGCAGCAGAAAACCATTCACGAAATACAGCTCTTGCAAGCAATTTATCAACTCAAAAACATCAATAACAACTGATATGAAAACGATGAAGATAGTGATGCTCGGGCTTGTTGGCATCTTGTCAGCATGTTCGTCACACGAGAATAAATACGATGCCACCGGCCTTTTTGAAGCGACGGAGGTCGTTGTGTCGGCCGAACAAAACGGCAAATTGTTGCAACTGGGGGTTACCGAGGGTGCTGAAGTGAGTGAAGGACAGCAGGTAGGCTTGATAGATACGGTTCAATTGACCTTGAAAGCGCGTCAGGTTGGGGCCAACTCCAAGTCAATTGCCAATCAGAAACCGGATGTAAACGCGCAGATAGCCGTGCTTAGGCAGCAGCTCAACCAGGCTGAACAGGAGCGTCAACGATTTGAAGGACTGGTGAATGATGGGGCTGCCAACCGCAAACAACTGGACGATGCCACATCGGCCGTTCGGGTGTTGAAACGTCAATTGGCTGCACAGCAATCTTCTTTGAACACGAGTACGCGTGCGCTGAATTCACAAATCAGTGCGAACGACATCCAAAAATATCAGGTACTTGACCAGTTGAAGAAGTGTCATGTCACCTCACCGCTCACGGGTACCGTGCTTGAGAAATATGCTGAAGAAGGCGAGTTCGCCTCTATCGGCAAGCCATTGTTTAAGGTTGCCGACACCAAGAACATCTTCTTGCGCGCCTATCTCACCAGCCGGCAGTTGGAAAAGGTGAAGATTGGGCAGCAAGTGACCGTCTTTAGCGATTACGGAGATGACACCAGCAAGGAGTATAAGGGAAAGGTGGTTTGGATATCACCACGCTCTGAATTCACCCCCAAGACCATCTTGACCGATGACGAACGTGCCGATCAGGTGTATGCCGTGAAGATTGCCGTGCAGAATGACGGTCATATCAAGATAGGTATGTATGGTGGGATGAAGTTGTAAGATAGGAATGAACGCGATAGAAGTAAGTCATATCACCAAAAGTTACGATGATGTCCAGGCGTTGAATGATGTTTCTTTCAGCGTGAAGCAAGGTGAAGTGTTCGGACTCATTGGCCCCGATGGTGCCGGCAAGACATCTCTGTTTCGCATTATGGCATCACTTTTGCTGGCAGATGCAGGCACCGTAAGTGTCGAAGGCTATGACGTGGTGAGCCAATATAAGGAAATTCGCCAGCGTGTGGGCTACATGCCGGGCAAGTTTTCGTTGTATCAAGATTTGACAGTAGAGGAGAATCTCCAGTTTTTTGCCGATCTTTTTGGCACCACAATCGCTGCCGGATACGATGGAATCAAAGCCATTTACTCGCAGATAGAGCCTTTCAAAAATCGTAAGGCGGGTGCGTTGTCGGGTGGTATGAAACAGAAATTGGCTCTTTCTTGTGCGCTTGTCCATCAACCAAGCGTACTGTTTTTGGATGAACCCACCACGGGTGTTGATCCTGTTTCGCGCAAAGAATTGTGGCAGATGCTGGGAATGCTGAAAGAAAGGAATATCACCATTGTGGCCGCAACGCCCTACTTGGACGAGATTCGCTGCTGTGAGCGGGTGGCTTTTCTGGACAATGGACGGGTGAGAGCTATCGATGGTCCCGATGAAATCTTAGCGCAATTTGCCGATATCTTCAATCCTGAAGGTCTGAAGCATGAGGATAAGTCTGCCCAGGTGCAGCAAGGAATGGCGGAAGAGGGGCAGCAAGAGAAGGCGGAAGACGTGATACAGGTCGAACATCTGGTTAAGGCTTTTGGCTCTTTCCATGCCGTTGACGACATTTCTTTCAGCGTTCATCGTGGCGAAATCTTTGGCTTTTTAGGTGCTAACGGTGCTGGAAAGACCACTGCCATGCACATGCTTACGGGATTGAACAAGCCCACAAGCGGCCAAGGTAAGGTGGCTGGATTTGACATACGCAAGCATTCGGAGCAGATTAAGAAGCACATTGGCTACATGAGTCAACGCTTTTCTCTGTATGAAGATATGACCGTGGCCCAGAACATCAAGCTTTTTGGCGGCATCTATGGCATGAGTAAGCAAGCCATTGCCATCAAGATGGACGATATGCTCAAGCAGTTGCATTTTGAAGAGCATCGCGATTCGCTGGTCAAGTCGCTGCCATTGGGGTGGAAACAGAAGCTCGCGTTCTCGGTAAGTATCTTCCACGAACCCGAAGTAGTGTTCCTTGATGAGCCTACTGGGGGTGTGGATCCAGCCACAAGACGACAGTTTTGGGAACTCATTTATGCCGCTTCGGCGCGCGGTATCACCGTGTTTGTCACGACGCACTATATGGATGAGGCCGAATATTGTGACCGTATCTCCATCATGGTGGATGGAAAGATTCGTGCGATGGGTACACCCGACGAGCTGAAACGCACATACCGATGCAACGACATGGACGAGGTGTTTACGCTGTTGGCACGCCAAGCCACCCGAGGAGAATAATGTTTAGCGAGAAAAAGAATGAATCAGTTTAACTCATTTGTCATCAAAGAGACGAAACACATCATGAGAGACCGGCGCACTATGCTGATTCTCTTTGGCATGCCGGTGGTGATGATGCTCATTTTTGGCTTCGCCATCACCACCGATATCAAGGATGTGAAGGTGGCCATTGTCACTTCTTCGATGGATAGTCGTACGCAACAGTTGGTTCACAGCCTGGATGCATCGGGCAATTTCATCGTCACTCATACGGTTGGAACGACGAAAGAGGCCAAACAACTACTGTCAGACAACAAGGTGAATATGGCCATTGCCTTCTCTCCCGATTTCGGAAACAATCGGTACAGCGGGCAGGCTGGCGTTCAATTTATCGCTGATTACACGGATCCGAACATCGCTGAACAGCAAGTGTCGTATGCCCAACAAATCGTTATGGACGAACTAACGAGAGAAATGCATGGAGAAAGCAGGCCTGCCGTCAACACCCAACTGCTGTATAATCCACAGATGAAGAGTGCATACAACTTTGTTCCTGGCACCATGGGTATGCTCATGATGCTTATTTGTGCCATGATGACCTCGGTGAGCATCGTCCGTGAGAAAGAAAGAGGTACGATGGAGGTGCTGCTGGTATCGCCCGTCAAGCCACTGTACATCATGATAGCCAAGGCTGTGCCTTACTTTGTGCTGTCCATTATGATACTCATCAGCATCCTACTCATCTCGAAGTTTGTCCTGTCCGTGCCCATTGCGGGCAACGTGGCACTCATCTTTGGAGTTTCGTTGCTGTACATCCTGCTGTCGTTGGCTTTGGGATTGCTCATTAGTGTGGTTGCCAATACGCAAGTAGTGGCCTTGTTGATGTCGGGTATGTTGCTCATGATGCCGAGCACGATGCTCTCTGGAATGATTTATCCCATCGAGAGTATGCCGGCCATTCTGCGTTATCTCTCGGCTATCATCCCAGCCAGATGGTATGTGTCGGCCATGAAGAAACTGATGATTATGGGCGTTGATGTGCAGATGGTGTACAAAGAACTGGCTGTACTCACAGCCATGGCCGTTGTATTGTTAGCCGTTGCGTTGAAGAAATTTAAAATCAGACTGTCATGACACTGTCCTATCTCATTGAAAAAGAATTCATCCAGATTCGGCACAATCCATTCATTCCCAAGCTGATACTGTTTTTTCCAATCGCCATCATGCTGGTGTTTCCTTGGATTACCAGTATGGAGGTGAAAAACATCTATATCACCGTGGTTGACAACGATCATAGTACGCTGTCGCAACGCTTGGTGCAGCGCATCCAATCATCGCCCTATTTCAAGTTCTCGGGAATGGCTCAGACCAATGAAGAGGCCATGCAGGCCATCGAAAGGAATGATGCCGACGTGGTACTCACCATTCCTCACTACTACGAGCGTGACCATGTGAACGGACAACAGCCACAGGTTCTCATCTCTGCCAATGCCGTGGATGGCACCAAGGGTGGCATGGGATCGGCATATTTGGCCCAGATTGTGAACCAAAACTTACAGGACGGACAGGTCAAACCGATGGAGTCGCCGTTCTCTACCGTGGCACTGTTCAATCCTCACAAGAGCTACAAGCTGTTCATGATTCCTGCCCTGATGTCGTTGGTGGTCATCATGCTGTGTGGTTTTCTCTTGGCCTTGAACATTGTCAGCGAAAAAGAAGCCGGCACGATTGAGCAGATGAACGTGACGCCTGTGAGCAAACTCCAGTTTATTCTCTCCAAGATGATTCCCTATTGGATCATATCAGCTGTCGTCATCATAGAGTGTATCTTCCTGGCTTGGCTCGTTTATGGCATCTTTCCGACAGGCAGCATCGTGTTGATATTCCTCTTGTCCATGCTCCTGGCCTTGATATTCAGCGGCATCGGACTCATCATTTCCAACTACAGTGATGCCATGCAGGAAGCCATGTTCGTGATGTTTTTCATCATTATGTTTGTCATGATGCTCAGCGGACTGTTCACTCCCGTATCCAGTATGCCCGATTGGGCGCAGAAGTTGACGCTGGCTAACCCCGTGACCTACTTCATCGAGGGCATGCGAACGGTGTTTATTCGAGGGGGCAACTTGGCTTCCATAGCCCAAGACCTGCTCATCTTGCTTTTGTTCGCCATTGTCATCGATGTGTGGGCGGTGTTCAGTTACAAGAAAATTCAGTAAACGTTTGTCCCATCATCCATAAGGATGTCCAAAAAATCGGCCGCAGTTGAATCGCTTAACTGGGACTGATGTCGTTCGCATATATGAGAAATGAAATGGATGGATAACATACTTTCATCCGCAGCCGTTATTCGTTTAAATAGAGAGTAGTGGGTGGAAGATGGCACATGTCGTTAACTTTTTTTACCAAATAATACCCTAAAAACGGCACTTCAAATCTTTTAATCTAGAAAAAAACAATAGGCAAACGGGATGCAAATAAGAGATAATTGAGGCTGAAAATGCGAATTTCACCTTCAAAGCATAGCCTTTAACCGTTTAAAAGCATCATTTTGGTGCTCAATTTACATGGTCTTGGCCTGCAAAGTAAGCATCCAACTTTAGCCGCCTTTGTGTGGGCTTCCAGCTTTACTACCTTTGCCCGAAAAACTTTATGTTTGTACTCAACGAAACAAATGTTTTTCGGGTTTGTTGCACTCCAGTAGACATGCGTCAGGGTATTCTTC
>JAQYPT010000064.1 GCA_028726625.1 Prevotellaceae bacterium
ATGTCCGTAACTTGCTCTTTCATAGGTATAAAGGTAATAAAAATATCTCAAATACACAAGAAAAACAAGAGATTTGTGATACCCTTTTATAAGATTTTTGAAGAGAAAGTATTGAATGGTCACTACCGCTGAATAGTTACGAGAAGATGAGGAACAACGATAAAAGTACCATACAGCTGGCTACCACCTTTTGATATTTCTTTTTGTCAACGTTCTTGATGAATCGCATGGCCAGGTAGTTGCCCACAGTCATCGCCACGGCAATGCCTAGACCAGCGATGATGATTTGCTCGTTAACCAGATTCAGCTTGCCATAAACCACGATTTTAACAACGTGCATCACCGTTGCTGCCGTTGCTTCACTGGCGATGTAGGACACCGGACTTAAATCTAATGTGAGGAACACCGCACTACTCAGTGGCCCCGAAATGCTCAACATGCCGTTGATAAATCCCGTGACGCAACCACCCACGACCATGGTTGCCGGGTGTTGTGGAAAGTGCAGCTTGCCACGGAGTTTCTGAATGGCAAACAGTATCAAGGCAAAGCCTACGATGATGGTCATGATATTTTTGGGCGCAATGGAGAAACCGTAGGCACCCAGGGCTGTGAGGGGAATGGATGGCAGCAAAAACCATAGCGTTTTTTTCCATTCAATGCTTTTCCACCCGATGACCGCGCGAGGCATTGCTCAGCAGTTGTGCGATGGTACATACGGGAACGGCCACCTCTATGCCGTATACGGAGGTGACGATGGGTAGCAGCATGCCGCCGCCAAACCCGATGGAACTGGAAAGCATGCCAGCCATGAGGCCGACAATGCTGAGAAGAATAATGGAAGTGTTCATTGCATTGAAGTTTTGCAAGTAGTTTTGCTGAATGTCAGGTCGCCTATGTGTTATTGTCCATCGCTTTTACGTTGTCTAGATAGGAGAACAATGTTACGTGCATAGGCCACAAACCCGAATGATTGTCCAAGAATCAAGACAGGATCTCGGCGAATGATACCGTATATAACGATGGTGCCACTACCTATCAGACTGATAATCCAAAACCCGAGCGGAAGTAGGAGGCATGGCATCGGTAGGAATAGTACCACTGATAGACAAATTGAAACGAAAAGCCAGCACTATGAACAGTACCATCAGCATGTCCATGCGTACAACCAATGCCGCTGCAGCAAAGTAAGCAGTGGTCATTAGCATCAAGGTGCCCGTCTTTCTGTTTCGGTCTGAGAAAAGATTGTTTGTCCATGAAAGCATGATGGCGGTAATGCCACAAGCAGGAATAAACGAAAGCAGGCTCAACAAAATCATGTGGTGTCCACCCGATATCCAATGACAAAGCATCATCAACCAAAGATAAAAAGGTGGCTTATCTGCATAAGGCTCTCCATGGAGAGTGAAGGAAAAGAAGTTACCTGACCTGATTGCTTCATCAGCAATGATGAGGTACCTGCCTTCATTCGCAGGAGTGAAGTCGCGAAAAATGAGTATGGGAAGAAAAATCAGTATGATGATGAACGATATCTTCTTGTCAATGTATGGAGCTTTTGCGTCTAACATGTCATCATGTATATAATATTAGGTAGAAGTGAAATGGCTACTCCATCTATTGTATTTTACAAAAACAGTGTGCATACTGCAATTCAAATGATGTGATACTTCTCATAATGCTTTTGTGTTGAATGATTGATTCATTCATGCTTTAGTATGACAAAGATACTTTATTTTTCAAAGAAAGGCAAATAGATAATTATCGTTTTTAGAATCTTCATATATATTTCATCACTGAAAGACACATGGTAGGTTCTTTTTTTTCCCTTTCTACGGTAAAAACAATAACAGATATTCATAGAACCAAATGCCAAGAGAAAGAAAATCAAATCGTTTTTACTAAATATGTGACAACGTTCCATACAAAATAGAGCAAATGCCAATTAGTTTATTACTCAAGGTGAATCTATGTAACAAACAGTTTGTCATGATGTTATCAAATATTTATTTTTCCTCGTTATCGTTAGCACATCGTTCCTTTGTAGGGTTAGTTCCAAGTTTACAAAACAACTTGAAGTCTCAATTTTCATGCATCATCTACCGAATGCTGGTATTGATACAAACCGTAACAGAGGCGTGGAATCGGTTATTTATCCTCCTACCTTTGCAGCGTAAAACTTTAACAAGATAGTAATTATGGACAATCAAATCATTATTTGGAGTAGTGTTATTTTAATGTTAGGTGTCATCTTCATCATGCGTGAAGCAGTTAAAATGAGAAGACACACCAAAGGACATAAATTATTTGAGCTTTCAGATGAATTCGATATCTATGACTGGGACGAAGAATAATCAATTGCAAGTGGCTGACCAAACCAAGTCAATATGCCTGTTTCTGGCCGACTATGCTTCATGGCTTTATGGCTGTGGGGCTACCTGCACACGGATAAAGAAGAACGTAGACCGCATGGCAAAGGTGTGGAAGCTAAATATAGAAATGACTATTTTGCCCGGTAGTATCCATCTGGCACACTTTGATCCGGCAACGGGACAATCAAGCGTGTACTTCAAGAAGACCCCGGACACAGGTATCAGCTTTTACAAAAACACCCAACTGAGCAAACTCAGTTGGGCCGTTTCTGACGGTCATATTCAGTTTGAGGAGGCTCAGACAGAGTTTGCCCGCATCATTTCCGCACCGTTTACCAATAAGTGGGTGGTGCTGTTTCTTGCTTCACTGGCCAATCTGTCGTTCTGTCGCATCTTTGGTGGCGATTTGTTGGCCATGATCATCGTCTTCGTAGCTACGCTGTTGGGATTCCGATTGAAGCAGGTGTTGTTGGAAGAGCACGTTGATGTCAAGCTGGTCTTTATGGTTTGCGCCTTCTTTTCTGCCGTCATTGGTACGGCGGGATATGTCTTCGGACTGGGTGAAAAGCCTGACGTTGCCTTGGCTACCAGTGTTTTGTACCTCATACCAGGCATCCCGTATATCAACAGTCTTAGTGATCTTATTCAAGGTCAGTATCTTGTGTCTTTCAGCAGATTCATGAATTCCATGATTCTCACGTTCTGCCTTTCTGTTGGATTGGCTGGTGGCATACTGCTGATGAATCTCAAAATGTTTTAATCGTATAGTTATGGCATTCTTTTTATGCGTTTTAGAAGACGCATTCTTTGGAGCTCTGGCAGGCATAGGATTTGCCAGTATCAGCAACCCACCACACAATGCGTATCCTTATTGCGCCCTCATCTCGGCCGCAGGCCATGGCGTGAGATATTTCTTGATGAACAACGCCTATCACCCCGAAAGCCTTATCGTAGCCAGTTTTGTGGCCTCTTTGGTCATTGGCTTCATGGCAGTGGCATTGGCAAGAATGGCTAAGTGTCCACCTGAGACATTCTCTTTCCCATCCCTCTTGCCCATGATTCCAGGTATGTATGCTTATCGCACCGTCGAAGCTTTGGTTATGTGTTTGTTTACACAGGATGAAGATTTATTCAATCATTATTTGTATCTTTGTACATCAAACGGATTCACTTGCGCTTTTGACATATTAGGAATGGTGTTGGGTGCCACGTTGCCTATCTTCTTCCTTAACAAAATATCCTATCGCGCTACCCGTCACGTTGATTGAATATGATGTAACAAACTGAAAGAGGTAAACTATGGAACTGAGACAAATAAGATACTTTCTCAAGGTTGCCGAATTGTTGAATTTCTCTGAGGCATCAAAGGCGCTGTTCATTACACAGAGCACCCTCTCTCAACAGATACGCCAGCTTGAGAACGAATTCGACACTATCTTGTTTGAGCGAAACAGCCACGAGGTTTCGCTCACCGAAGCCGGGCAACAATTCATGCGATATGCCCGAAAAGTAATAATTGATGTCGATGATTGCACGCAGAAGATGGACGACCTCAAGAACATGCTGACAGGCGAATTGAACATCGGCGTTACGTTCACGTTCAGTCCTTTGCTTACCGAGACCGTTCTCGAATTCATGAAACTGTACCCACATGTGCGCCTCAATGTTTTTTATAAAACCATGAGTGAGCTGATGGATATGTTGCAACGACGGGAAGTTGACTTTGTATTGGCCTTCAAACCTACCGACAGAAACGATAAGATAGAGAGCCATGTGCTCTTCAACAACCATCTGTCCGTGGTGGTCAGTGAGCAACATTCATTGGCAAAGCGGAAATCGTTGACCTTAGACGACTTGGCTCCGTATGATGCTGCCATGCCTGCACGCGGTTTACAGGCTCGCAACTCGTTCGATGATATGATTCATAGTGTAAACAGCAAGCTCAAAATACGTGTTGAACTCAACGACGTGAGTATCTTGCTGAAGCTGATTAAACAAAGCAAGCTCATCACGATATTGGCCGAGGCCACCATTCATGATGAAGACGGCCTCGTTGCCATCCCGCTCGAAATGGCAGGCAGCGATATGGAGGGATGCATTCATCTGCTCAAACAAGCCTATGTCAAAAATTCTGCACGCGAGTTTTATCGCCTCCTCAGTCAGTCAAGAGCCATTCTCAAATATTCCTCTTTGGCCAAATTGCTTTAAGTCTTTTCGTTCAAGAAGAGCAGATATTGCGTTTGCCGCTACCCAACAAATCGGGTGGAAGTTAAATACTCAAATATGTATTTATCTTCCACCCGTTTCATGTGGTGTCATTACTTTCGCGTAAAACTACGCCTCTGGACCAGCCTCTTCATCAACCATCTCGCTGCGTTCGTCTATCTTCATCTGAGCAACGGGCAGTTGGCGATCGATTACCGTGCGGAACGAAATCATGGTTTCGCTTCCCGACAGACCCAGGGGTTGTAATTTGTCATAGATGATATTCATTAGGTGATGATTATTTGTGGCATATAGCTTGATGAACAAATCATAATCCCCCGTAGGGCAATGGCATTCTACCACCTCTGGAATCTTCTTCAATTCGTTGGCCACCCGGTCAAAATCACTGGGATCTTTCAAGTGCAGACCAACGAAAGCACAGGTTTCGTAGCCAATTTTCTCTGGGTCGAATATGAATCCCGAACCCTTAATCACCCCCAAATTTATCAATTTTTGCACACGCTGATGAATGGCTGCTCCGCTAACATTGCATGCGCGGGCAATCTCCAGGAATGGAGTGCGGGCATCCTCAGCAATCATAGTGAGAATCTTCTTATCTAATGCGTCTAGATTATGATGTCCCATTTTTACTTTTATATATTTTAATTTTATGAATAATGTGCAAATATACTACAAAGTGTTGTTTTCCACAACGATTTAAATATTTTTTGTAATCAATGGTCATTTGGCGGTATTTTTTCTTGACAACCATCTTTCTTCTCCTTGGCTTATTTACAAACAAACTTGCTGCTGACCGAAAATATGCCGAAAATGAGCGATGTTGATAAACGGTTGATATCTAATGTTTTATCGTCTTCATGCGTTGCTTCTCCTCGGTAGTTCACGCTAATTTTAGCCAAAGTCATTGCTTTTCCATACTAATTTGCATGCTTTAACGCTCCAATGTCATCTCTTTTGTGGTGCAAAGTAATGCCTCTTGCCGTTTAATCTCATAGCTTTTGCAAGAAAAACTGCTTTTTTTTACCGAATCATCACTTGTTTGCTGCCTGTTTGCCTATTGATTTTTTCTAGATTGAAACTTTTGAAGAGCCATTTTTGGGGCATTATTTGGGTAAAATAATGTACAAATCGTGTCGTTCGTAGCACGCTCATCCATTTTTCAATGACCAATTTATGAAGATGAAAAGGTACGAACTTCCTGATCAATCAAACTCCATTTTAATGTGATTCATTCACCAGTATGCTTACTTTTATGGAATTGATTAACCATTTCTTTGGTTTTATGTGTAAAATATGTTGTTAGCATTTTTATTCACGACTTTCATTTCTATTTTTGTTTAATTATCAACGTTTATTGGCGATTGAATGGTTGTTAGAATGAAGTTTAAATGTCATTATATTTCAAAATTAATACGTTTACAATTCATTTTTTTTATTTACAGCATTAAACCTTTTTGTTGTACTCTCGTCATAACATAAAACCGACACAGTAACTTAACTAGACTTTAACTTAATAGAAGCGCTTGATTCTGGCCATTTTAATGGCAGTCTAGAGTTTAGAGGTTGACAACGCGTCTAGAAGCATGAATAACAAGGCACTATGCAACAAGACGATAGCTGTAGAGTAGGTGGCCTACCCAATCGTGAAGAAATCGCTATATTGCCAGAAATCTCCTGCAAGAGTTGGAAGAAATTCCGTGACCATAATCAACTAAATGATTAGTTGCGTATAACAGTAGATAAATACAAGAACTGAACTTTTATATATTTAAATGTGATTCAGGAGGAATTAGTTTGTAAGATCAGGATGATTCTGAGCGTCCCCTAAGTGATTAGCGGGCGCTTTTCTTTTTTTTGTCTTGTTTGTGTGCAATGAGTTTTTTGTCATTTTTTATTTGTACCTTTGCAAATGATGGACGGTTCTGTTTTTCTTCCTGATGATGGGGGATGAAGCACAACACGCCACAAGTAAGTTATAAGATAGGAAACATTAAATATAGAATCAACTTATGCGATTGTATTTACGTTTATTTTTGATTATAGTTGTAGGTTGTGGTATCGTGTCTTGTTCTGAAAAGAAACAAGATAAGAATATCATTACGCAGAAGCCAAAGCCAGTTAAGAAGAAGGCTACGCAATCTATGAGCGACTACGAGCAGTCGATTCCTGTGGAATGGGTAGGCTCGGTGTATCATGTAAATGTATCAAGGCAAGCTGACTCTTCGCTACCGTTAGCGGATGACGGGGCAGGCAACAAATATTATGATAATAAGATAAAACTGAGTATCGTTCGAAAAGACCAAAGCGAGTTCTATGGTAGGACGTTTACGAAAGCTGATTTTGTAAACTATGTTGATGAACTTTATCGTAAAAACAGCGCATTGTTAGGCATTGTTTTTGACAAGGTTGAAGGCAATAACCTCATTTTTGCAGTGAGTATCGGCTCGCCCGACAAAATGAGTGACGAGTATGTTCCTTTGGTTATGAAGATATCAAACCTTGGTGCTGTATCCATCCAGAAAGATACCCTGTTGGACACCGGTAACACGGAGGGTGATGAGTCGGAAGTTGATACAGAAGATGACGATGATGGTGTGTAGGGTGGACCATCATTGGGCAGCTTCGTACTGGCATATCTCTTCTTTGTTTCTATCCCCATGACTCCGCGCCCAACGGCATTTCTTCATGAGGGTTGGGTGATTGTATTGTTTGGTGTGACTTATCTTTTTACATCTTTTCTGTTTATTCGCCGATCGGCATCCATTTTTTAGCTAGCACTTAAATCGTCATAAAGAATGATAATTCTTGTGGCTATTATTCGATTTTTGTTATCTTTGCATAAGATAGGCGTCGCCATAACAAAGTAAGTAAACTTCCTTTGCCTTCGGCTTGCACTATCTTTGCAAATAACGAACGGTGTGTGTTTTGGTAGAATATAGTTCTGTCATCTGCATGCTTCCTAAGTCTTTTATAAAAACAAGGGTTAAGGTATGAAAAAAATCATAATGATGTTGATAGCTTCTTTACTGATGCTGCCGTCTCACATGATGGCAGACAGTTATACTGTACTTTGGAAGCAGTATGAGCGAGCACAGCAGAAGGACCTACCTAAAACGTCCATGAATGTGCTGAAGAAGATTATAACCAAGGCACAGGCCGATAAACGATATGGCCATCTCTTGAAAGCTGAATTGCTTCACGGCTCCCTCGCTAATCAGGTATCGCCCGATTCATTGACGGTAGAGGTAGAAAGGCTGGTCGCCAACATGCAGAAGGCCGAGAAGCAGGATCCTGTGTTAGCTGCTGTTTATCAATCGTCGTTAGGTCGTCTCTATCGGGAAAATGCCCAACTTTCAGACAACAGCAAAGAGTTGAGTGAGGAGTATTACCGTAAATCCTTGTCGTATCCCGACTTGTTGGCAGCTCACAAGGCCTCGGAGTATGTGCCCATGGTGATAGAAGGCATCGACAGTAAGATCTTTGGCAACGATCTCTTGCATGTATTGGGCATGGAGGCTGAGGCTTATGGGATGTTGCACGATTATTACCAAAAACAACACAACCGTCCTGCAGCGTGCATCACGGCCTTGCTGCGCGTGCGACAAGATAGAGATGAGGACGTGATGCAGGTGAGGAAGTCAAAATATCTGCTGACCATCGATTCGTTGATTGACCACTATAAAGATCTCCCCGTGGCAGGTGAACTGGCCATAGAGCGCTATCGTTTTATGGAACAGGCTGACGATGCTTCTGCCGAAAGCAAGATGAACTACATCAATTATGCACTAACTCAATGGGGAGCGTGGCCTCGTATGAACATACTGCGCAACGCAAAGGCACGGCTGACATTGCCAATGTTCCATCTCTCATTGGGAGAAAGCGTCCAGATTCCTCATCAGGAGCGGCAAGTGGTCATCATGCAAATGTGCAATATCAATCAGTTGGACATGTCGGTGTGGCGCCTCAATCTGAAAGGCGATACCTCATTTGATCCCAATGACCCGCGCGACTATGCAAAAATCAAGTCGCATATTGCTTCTAAAACACCGGAATACACAGCCTCAAAGCGATACGTTGGTTTGCCAGACTACCAAGTCATGCGCGACAGGATGACCATCAAAGGCTTGCCAATCGGCGTGTATCTCGTGGAGATGACCACCAACAACAAGTCTATCAAGCCACAGCGGGCCTTGTTGCGGGTCAGCGATATGTATCTCATGTCACAGACACTGCCCAACAACAGGGTACGATTGGTTGCTGTGAGTGCAACCACAGGACAGCCGTTGCCGAACGCTAAGATCAGAATCACAAATGGTAACGATTATGACAACAAGCGACATTCCCAAACCTTGACCTGCAATGCGCAAGGTGAGGCGGTGTACGAAATGGGTAGGTCGTCCAATCAATCCATTTATCCTTATACAGATGAAGATCAAGCTTGTTCGGAAACTTATTTCAATGCTTACGGACTATTCCCAAAAGACCGAGTCCCAGTTCGTCCGCAGGTTGAGCTATACACGGATCGAAGCATCTATCGTCCTGGACAGACCGTGCATGCTGCTGCCATTGTTTACCGAAGGGTGGATGATGAACGTACCGAGGCAATTGCCCATCAGACCATGACCTTGACGTTGCGTGATGCCAATTATAAGATTGTAGCCACCAAAGAGGTGGTTACAGACGACTTTGGAACGGCGTCAAGCGACTTTGTTTTGCCATCCTCAGGACTTACTGGCATGTTCTCATTGCGCACAAACTTTGGCAACAACGGTTACGAATCTTTCTCGGTTGAAGAATATAAACGTCCTACTTTCCAGGTTTCTTTCGATGAAGTGAAAGAGAAATATCAGGCGGGTGAAACCGTGAATGTGGTCGGACATGTGAAGAGTTTCGCTGGTGTTCCAGTCCAATCAGCCAAAGTTAAGTACACAGTTGTGCGCAGACCTGCCATGTGGTGGTTCCATCGAATGAGTAAAGACCGGGAGGTTATGGTCGCCAAAGACACCTTGGTGACCGACGGTGACGGACGCTTCACGGTTCCTGTGCCGATGGAGATGCCCGATGATTACAGCCATCACGTTGCCCGTTACTATTCGTTCGAGGTTCATGTCGATGTCACTGACGCTGGCGGAGAGAGCCATTCGGCTGAAACTCGTCTACCATTGAGCGACAAACCAACCTTGCTCACCTGTAACTTGCCGGCTCAAAGCTTGCGAGACAGCATCCCGTCTGTGACCTTCAGGTTCATCAATAATGCAGGTCAGCCTGTCGATGGACAAGTAAATTATACGATAGATGGGCATGCTTATTCAGTAAAAACCAATGAACCGACCGTTCAGGGATTGAAGAATCTGTCTTCGGGTGAGCATCATTTAGTCGCCATTTGCGGCAATGATACGCTTGATCAGAAGTTTGTCATCTTCTCTCTTGATGACAAGAAACCAGTTGTCAATACCTCCGATTTCTTTTATGTCACATCAGACACCTTCCCACACAAGGGCAAACCAGTGTATCTGTTGTTTGGTTCGTCTGACATGCAGGTGCATGTGGTGTATACAATGATTGCTGGCGACCGTGTCATTGATAGTGGAACGCTTGAAATCAATAACCAACTGATTAAGAAGAAGCTGACTTATTTGCCCCAATATGACAAGGGATTGCTTGTCAACTACGCATGGGTGAAGAATGGTAAGCTATACAGTCATCGTCAGATGATACAAAAACCGCAGCCCGACAAGCGGTTGATGGTCACATGGAAGACTTTCCGCAATCGCCTCGCACCAGGACAAAAGGAGGAGTGGATGTTGCAAATCACCAAGCCAGATGGCTCGCCAGCGCAGGCTCAGTTGATGGCTGTGTTGTTCGACCAGACGCTTAATGAAATCAGAAAACACGATTGGAGGTTCAATACGACCTACCATCCAGCCTTGCCTTTTACCCAATGGAGCGGGTTAAACTTTACTGAAGCTGTTCTCTATGGTGATGCTCCCATCGTGTCTCTTCGTGAACGGGAGCTTGATTTCAGTCGTTTTGACGATGTGTTTGCAAGTTTCGACCCCAGGGTGGAGGTGCTCCTCGCAGGCTATGTCCCTGGCATCAGGATACGTGGAACCCGTGCGATGAAGGCCATGCCTTTGTCTGCGATGGCTAAGCAGTCAGGTGCCATGGTGCTGAAATCGACAGCTGGAGGGAGCAATGCAAGGGAAGCATCTGATGATGACGCCGCTTCGCCAGCCTTGGCAGAGCCATCGCAGCCCCAGCAGTCAGCCCCACGACAGAGCGTTCGCGAGAACTTGAGCGAGACAGCCTTCTTCTTCCCGGCCTTGCTGTCTGACGACAAAGGCAACGTGAGCTTGAGGTTCACCTTACCGGAGAGTGTCACCACATGGCAGTTCATGGGCCTTGCGCACGACAAGGCGATGCGTCATGGCATGCTCAAGGACGAGATTGTGGCGCAAAAGACCGTCATGGTGCAGCCCAATATGCCGCGTTTTGTGCGTATGGGCGACCATGCCACGCTGTCAGCGCGCATCATCAGTACTTCCAAGCGAGTGGTGGAAGGCACCGTGCAACTGGAGTTGCTCAACCCCGAGACCGAAGGTGTGGTGTTCAGCAGGCAGCAGTCCTGCCGTCTACAGCCCGACACAACCGTGTCGGTAGCCTTCGATTTCGACGTAAACCATCTGCTTGCCGCCCATCCGCAGCTGTCGTTGCTCATCGCACGGGTCACGGTAAGCGGTAAGGGATACAGCGATGGCGAACAGCATTACCTGCCCATTCTGCCTGCGAAGGAATGGGTGACCACCACTGTACCATTTACGCAGCATGCCCCTGGCACCAAGACGATTGACTTGAAACAGCTCTTCCCCGTGGATGATGCTGCCAATCGGCTGACCATCGAATACACTAACAATCCAGCATGGCTTATGGTTCAGGCACTTCCCTCGATGGGAACGCCCGACGCCGACAATGCCATCAGTCTGGCAGCAGCCTATTATGCCAACAGTATTGGGCGTTATCTGTTGAACGAGGCACCGCAACTGAAGTCGACCATCAGCCTGTGGAAGCAGGAAAAGGGTAGCGAAACCTCGCTCATGAGTAGTCTGGAGAAGAACCAATCACTCAAAACAATGGTACTTGAAGAAACGCCTTGGGTTGCCGATGCAAACCGTGAGAGCGAGCAGAAGCAGCAACTGGTCACTTTCTTCGACCCAAATTCGATGGACTACCGATTGAACTCCGCCCTCGACAAGCTGTCAAAGCTACAAAATCCCGCCGGCTCTTTCAGTTGGTGGAAGGGCATGTCGGGCAGTCGATACATGACAACAGCCGTTGTCAAAATGTTGGTTCGGTTGAATGCGCTCATTGGTAAGCAGCAGGTAACAACGTCAATCATCCGGCAGGCTCTTGCATATTTGGACAAGAAGGCGGCTGAGGAGGTAGCTCAGTTGAAAGAATTGAAAGCCAAAGGCAACAAGAATCTATCTCCCAGCGAGGCGGCTTGCGACTATTTGTACATCCATGCGTTGGCTGAAAGACCATCGACCGCCACCGTTAAATACCTTGTTGACTTGCTCGCCAAGAAGCCTTCGGCATTGACAATCTATGGAAAAGCCAATTCTGCGATTATACTTTCACAGTATGGTAAAAACGAATTGGCTAAGGAATATCTACAAAGTATCAACGAATATAGCGTGTACAAAGAGGAAATGGGACGCTATTTCGACACGTCGCGCGCCCAGTATACCTGGTGCGACTATCGCATACCCTCGCAGGTGGCAGCCATCGAGGCCACCAAACGTCTGCGTCCCGGCGACCCCAGCATTGAGGAAATGCAACGCTGGCTACTGCAATCCAAGCGCACGCAGGCCTGGGACACGCCCATTAACAGCGTGAATGCCGTGTTTGCCTTCTTGCATGGCGCCACGGAAAAACTCACCCAGTCGTCTCAAGATGCCGTTATCAAGATAGACAACCAGCCTGTCGCCCTGCCTAAGGCCACCGCAGGTCTGGGTTATGTCAAGGTGTCGAAGCCGGGCAAGGATGTGCGAACGCTTGCTGTGAGCAAGACTTCAGCCGGCACATCATGGGGAGCTGTGTACGCACAGTTCATGCAGAAGTCCACCGAAGTGGCCAGTCTGTCGTCTGGAATTAAGGTAACGCGTACCTTATTATATAATGGTAAGCCAGCAACGAATCTGAAAGTGGGCGACAGGGTGACCGTGAGAATCGAGATAGAGGCCGATCGCGACTACGACTTCGTGCAGCTACAGGATAAGCGTGCGGCATGTCTTGAACCGATAGGGCAGTTGAGTGGTTATCATCAAGGCTACTACTGTGCGCCCAAAGACAATGCCACCAACTATTATTTCGACCGCCTTGGCAAGGGAAAACATCGCATAGAAACCGACTATTACATAGACAGAGCCGGTACCTACCAAACGGGTATTTGCACCATTCAGTGTGCTTACAGTCCGGAGTATAATGGTAGGGAGGCTGCAAAAACTTTGAATATACAATAAAAGATGAATCGAAAACTCATGATATTCGCGCTCATGGCGCTTCCACTCCTGTCTGCTGCGCAGCAGATGACAGCCGTCAACGAGGTGATAGATTGCGGACAAGTCGTTTATAAGGCTCCCGTGACGGTGGCGTATGACATCAGGAATGTCAGCGACAAGCCGCTCGCTATCAGCAAAGTGCTGACCAGTTGCGGTTGCACCTCTGTAGATTATCCTCGCCAGGCCATCGCATCATACGGTTCGGCTGTCGTTAAAGTCACCTATGATGCCAAGCAAATGGGAACTTTCAACAAGCTGGTTCGCATTTACAGCAATGGCGCTGCCGCTCCTTTGGAGTTGACCTTGAAGGGTAAAGTTGTGGATGAAATCATTGATTTCAGTGGGTCTTATCCCTTTACTTTAGGCATGTTGCACACCGATGTCAACAACATCGAGTTTGATGATGTGAATCGTGGCGAGCGTCCGCAGGCTAAGATACACATCAAGAACAATACGAAGCAGATGGCACAGCCCATCTTGATGCATCTACCCAACTATCTTTCAGCCGACGTGTCACCCTCACGCATTGCGCCAGGCCGTGCCGGCGTAGCAACCATCACCTTGAATTCCAAGCTGATACGCGACTACGGACTGACCCAGACGGCCATCTTTATGGGTTTTGTTCCGGGCGATAAGGTAAATCCAGATAATGAGTTGACCGTCTCTGCTGTGCTTCTACCTGAATTCGATGATCAGGCAACAGCCGTGCACATGCCCCAACCAAAGATGCAACTCTCTGCAACCAAGCTGGATTTGGGAACCTTTGGACGTAAGAAAAAGCTGAAAGGACAAATCTTCATCCAAAATCTTGGGAAGAGCATGTTGGAGATAGAGAACGTTCAGATGTTCACCGGTGGCTTGGAAATATCTCTCAACAAGTCGAAATTGGAGCCTGGCGAGACTGCCAAACTCAAAGTGAAGGCCATTGCAGCGCAATTGAAAAAAGCTAAGAGTAAACCTCGTATCTTGATGATTACCAACGATCCGGAGTTGGCCAAGGTGATTATCGACATCCATGTGAACTGATTTTCCGATGGTACAAATAGAAATTGATAGCGGCAGTGGCTTTTGTTTCGGTGTGACGACCGCCATACAGAAAGCGCAGGAAGAATTGGCTAAGGGCGGAACATTGTACTGCTTGGGCGACATTGTACATAATGGTATTGAAGTGAAGCGTCTGCATGAAAGCGGACTGGTGACCATTAACCACGATGATTTGCGCCAACTGCACGATGTAAAAGTGTTGCTGAGAGCACATGGAGAGCCCCCCGAAACCTACGAATTGGCTCGAAAAAACAACATCGAGATTATAGATGCCACCTGTCCAGTAGTGTTGACCTTGCAGCGACGCATCAAAAAACAATACGAAAGTCATCCTGATGTTCAAATCGTAATCTTCGGAAAGACTGGTCATGCCGAAGTGTTGGGCTTAGTAGGTCAAACCCAAAGCAATGCGATTGTGATTGAAAAGGTGGACGACGTGAAGCTGTTGGACTTCTCACGCGATATTTATTTGTATTCGCAAACCACCAAGAGCCTCGATGAGTTTCATCGGGTGATTGATTACATACAATCGCACATCTCACCCGATGCTGTCTTTCGCAGCTTCGACACCATTTGCAGACAGGTGGCGAACCGTATGCCTAACATTGCTAACTTTGCGTCTAAGCATGATTTGATACTCTTCATGAGTGGCCGAAAGAGCTCGAATGGGCGTGTCTTGTTCAACGAGTGTAAGCGTGTGAACCCCAATAGTTACCATATAGAGGATGTGGACGAAATAGATTTTGATTGGTTGCAAGGTGTCAATACCATTGGCATTTGTGGAGCAACCAGCACGCCTAAGTGGCTTATGGAGAAGTGTAGGGATTATATCTTGAAGAAGCTGAGGCAGTAAAGGCGGTGACTGGGCGTTTTAAAGGAGTTAATGGGAGTAAAATGGGAGTTATCGGGAGTAAACGGACATTTGTCTGATAACTCCCTCTTAACTCCTAATAACTCCAGTTAACTCCCATTCTAGTCCCCACTTACTCCCATCTTAACTCCCAATAACTCCTAATTCTACACTACAAATCACACAAATCTTTTACCACTTCACCTCCAACAATCAGTCCTGCGGCAGCAGGAACAAAAGCATTGCTGGCTGGTACAGACCGCTTTTTATTGGTAACGATTGATGCTGGCGACGTGGGTTCTGGGGCTGATGAGGCCTCTTTGGTTGGCGCTATGGGAAACGGCTTTCGGGGCTCTTCGTCACTATAAACCACCTTGAGGTGGGCAATTCCCAACTTTCTAAGTTTCTTTCTGATAACCTTTGCCAATGGGTCCATCTGCGTTTTACTGATGTCTGCCACCTTAAAACGAGTGGCATCCATCTTGTTGGCTGCTCCCATACAGGAAATCATGGGTATGTGCAGTGCATCACATTGTTTGATAATCTCCAGTTTGGCAGCCATGGTATCAATGCAATCTACCACATAATCGCAAGCTGACAGGTCAATTTCATGCGCTGTCTCTGGCAAATAAAATAACGCATGCGCATGCACTTTGCAGTGGGGATTGATGTCTAAGATGCGCTTTCGCGCCACCTCCACCTTCTTTTGCCCGAGAGTTGAATGCAATGCCACCAGTTGTCGGTTGATGTTCGAGAGGCTTACCTCGTCATTATCTACCAAACTGATCTCTCCAACTCCGCTTCGTGCCAGCACTTCCACCACATAACTGCCCACGCCGCCCACGCCAAAAACCATGACGTGCGATTGGCTTAGCTTTTCCAGGGCAGCGGTGCCAAAGAGCATTTCGGTACGGGTAAACTGATTTTCCATATCCTGTTTCTTTATTCCGTGTGCAAAGATAGCCATTTTATCCCACTTTTTAACTAACTTTGCCCATGGGTATGACAAAGAACAATATCATTGTTTTGAGTTTGGCTTTATTGTTTTGCATCTGCCTTTTGCTGATGCTCAACTTGTTGGTAGGTAGCGTTGCGATACCTACGCAGGATGTGTTGGCCATTTTGTTTGGACAAGATGTGGGCAAACCCAGTTGGCAATTCATCATCCTCCAGTCGCGTTTGCCGCAAGCCCTCACGGCGTTGCTGTGCGGAGCCGCACTTTCTACCTCTGGTTTGCTGTTGCAAACGTCGTTTCAAAACCCCTTGGCAGGTCCTTCTATTTTTGGCATCAACAGCGGTGCCGCATTGGGCGTGGCTCTCGTTATGCTGTTGCTGGGCGGCAGTGTGTCCACGGCTTTGTTCAGTGTAGGTGGGGCATGGGCTGTCTTGTTGGCCGCGTTTGTGGGAGCCATGGCTGTGACAGGCATCATTTTGATGTTCGCCCAGTGGGTGAAAAGCAGTGTGATGCTGCTCATTATCGGCATGATGATTGGTTATTTGGTCTCGTCTGCCATTGCCCTTCTCAACTTTTTCGCCACCCAAGAGGGCGTAAAGTCGTTTACCATGTGGGGCATGGGCAACTTTGGTGGCGTGTCGTTGTCGCAACTGCCCATGTTCACAGGTGCGATTGTTGTAGGGTTGGTGGGTTCCGTTTTGCTAATCAAACCCCTCAATGCGCTGTTGTTGGGCGAAACATACGCGCGCAACTTGGGCGTAGACGTTCGCACGGTACGCAGTTGGCTCTTGGTGATCACGGGATGGCTCACGGCCGTTACCACAGCATATTGCGGTCCGGTGGCATTCACCGGTCTTGCTGTTCCGCACTTGGCGCGTCTCGTGATTGGCACTGACAACCATCTTCAACTGCTTCCTATCACCATGGCCATGGGGGCGTTGATTGCTCTTTTGTGCCAACTTGTTTGTGTGTTGCCCGGTTCGCAAGGCATCTTGCCGCTCAACGCCGTAACGCCATTGATTGGCGCACCGGTGATTATCTATATTATTTGGAAGAGATAGAAGAAAGAGCCTCACCCCCGACCCCTCCCCAAAGGGGAGGGGAGTAGATAGATTATTTGCATAGGAAAATTCTACTATCGTGTTAGAAAGATTTTTACAAACATGCTTCCGTGCTTGACTTATTTGCAAGCAAGCATACAACTCGACGCAAATACGTAAAATATGGGCGATTTGTATAAATCAAAGTGAATCAGAGTGTTGTGGAATGAGAGGTGAAAAAACAGGTTTTTTTGCCACCGATTTTTCCCCAAAAAGCCAAGAAAAACGGTGAAAAAACAATGCAGTTGAGCCGCAATAGCATGCAGATAGTGCGGCAATATGTATGTTATTGTCGCACTATCTCAATGACTTTTTGCTAAAACAACCTATTTGTTGGAAACGAACGTCATGTAGGCGGGTCGTTTGCCTATTGATTTTTTCTATTTCAGAACTTTTCAATTGCCCTTTTTTCTTGAATATTTAAGACAAAATCAACGAAAACGAGACAAGAGGTCTTAGATGTTTACGGATAAAATACAATAGGGCATCTTTTCTTGTTATTTCCGTGTATAAATGCGTGATGGCTGCATACGCAAAATTAAGGGTCGACACCTTTGTGTACTGCATTTTAGTTGTTGGTGCATTGGTTCAGGAGCTGATATTGATATTCTATTAGTTTTACATACAGTACCCATGATAAAACTATCTAAAAAAATGATTTCAAATTTGTGTTACCAATTTTTTTTCTTATATTTGCATCAGAGTTTAACCTAAAATATTTAATAATTATGAAAACAAAGGTTTTAATTGTTTTTTTATTGTTTTTTTTAGTTTCATGTACTACCAATAGTTTAGATGAAGTATCGTCATCTGGTTCTTTTTCGAGCTTTATGATGTATAATTTAAGTTCTAATGGAACCTTAAATATTATGTCGGAGGATATAATAACACGGGCGATGGTTAATGCTGATAATGAAGAGTCTGATCAGGATAATTTTGATATTTATATTGATTATCCTGAAGATACAAGTGAGCGGATAAAGAATTTGACACAATATGTAAGCAGTGCAGTTGATATTGTTTCACTGTATAGGCATACAGCTGCAACATTTTATAATGCCCCTTTAAATACCGAAAGCTATAAAATTACGGTTTCAAAATCTAAAGCAAGAAGCTCCTTAGTTCCTGCATTAAGAGAGGCCAAAAAGTATTTAATGGATCAAGGGATGACATTGGAAGAAATTGACGCTATGGTTACGGAAGCTGATGGAGATGAAATTGACCTTATCTCTACCGCCATCGTTTTAGTTAGTCAGGAGAAAGTAAATAATGAACAAACGGCTCAATTACATAAAGGTTTTTTTGACAGTTTATTATCTCTTTTTGTTACCAAAGCGTATGCGTCAAATAATGATAACATGGAACCAACAAAAAAGACAAATAATGACCCTATTGATGAACGAGTTATTCCAAGAAAGTTATTTGAAACAGCTCTTGATTGTGGATTAAGGGCTGTTGGTTTAGATATCTTTTACGGTCTTAAGTTTAGTAATGCAAAAAAATGGCGCATTTCAGTTATTAAGAGAGTTTTTAAGTCTGTTTCTGCAAGAGTCTTAGGTCCTGTGGGAACAGCGATAGCTGCTGTTACTTTTGGAGGTTGCATGTATGATAATTGGGGTAAGTATACTTGTGAGTATTCCATACCAGTACCTCTGTCGGTTTATGAAAATGAATTTAAAAAAGTTATAATGGAAGATAAAGATACCCTAGATTCTTAGATATGTTAGATTCGTTTTTTAAAATAGTGAGTATTTGTATTGTTGGCTTTATTGTCGTAAGTGCATTGTATTCATTTATCAAGCATCTTGTGGGTGTAATCATAGCCAAAGAGTATCGTAAAATTGCTAGTATAATTATTTATTTTCTCATCTATTTTATATTGCTTTTTTGGTTCATTAGGTGTACCGGATTTATATAAATCTTGATGGTGCTTATTATGTGGATATATTTGTCAAGCAATGTACGTTGGTTAGCTTCGTCTGTGCTACACTATATTGCTGACAGAAAATCGGACTTATGGGTTAGCCGGAAGATGCAAGCACACAAAATGTGTCTTATCACAAAAGATGTGATTAATAAATTTGGTACATTGATACACATTTGCAACCTAAATGCAAAGTTCTGGTCATAGATGGTAACGCTCCAAGTTTATGAAAACGAAAGCCATGAGTTATTTTGTCACCTCTATCACCCTGAACACACCGTCGCCCTGAATGTCAGGTTGCATCACGATGGGGTAGAACTGTACGCACACCGCCTTATCCACCGAGATGTTTTGATGCGTGTCGGTCAGTAAACCATTGGCACTGTTGATGCGGAAAACCTGAATGGTGTTATCGTCGCGACAGGCACAAAGTAGGAACCGTCCGTTGGGGGTAATGTTGAAATGACGTGGGTGGATGCCTGTTCGCTGATAGCCTACCTTCGTCAACAAGCCTGTTTTTTGATTGATTTTGAAGATGGCAATGCCGTCGTTTTTCAATCGGTTGCTGGTATACAAGAACCTGCCGTCGGGTGAAACGTGAATGTCTGCGCCACCTTGTGCGCCCACTTCATCAGACTGCACCTCCTGTATTTTCTTCATATTGCCAAAGTTATATTGGTATGCGGTGACCGCTCCAGACAGTTCGCTCAAGACATAAACAAACCTGCTGTCGGTGCTGAAGGCGATATGGCGAGGTCCTGAACCTTTGGACAGCTGGGCGGTAACCTTGGCATTGCCCAGTGATTTCATGTCTTCCAGTTCAAAACGCAGCAGTTGGTCGGCGCTGAAATCGGTGGCAATAACACCATTTCCGTCGGGAAGGAATCGTGCGCAATGAACGTGTGGCGCCTGCTGACGCTCAAGGTTTGGTCCACCAATCGAGCCTTTGAATTGTTGCGACATGGCTGAGAGCGACCCATCTACGTTCAAGGGGAACACGCTCATGGAGCCTCCCGAATAGTTGGCCGTCAGCAACAGGTTGCCGTTGGTCTCCACATAGCAAGGGTCTTCGCCCTTCGTGGGGAACGAACTTTGCAGCTGCATTTGTCCCGTTGTCTTGTCAAACGTGATGGCGTTGACCGCTGCCGACTCGTCATGGTTTTCGCTTACGGCATAAATCATCGTGCCGTCTGAGGCGAGTGTTAGGTATGATGGGTTCTGCAGTTCGAGTGTGTCGAGAGGGGTGGCCTTTCCGGTGGACTGATTGAAGTTGAAAGAGTAAATGCCTTTGCTGGTGCCATTGGTATAGGTTCCAACGATTAGTTTGATGTTGTCTTGCGCCTGCAAGGTCAGGTGGCCGAAGACAGTCAAGGCGAGTAAAAGTAAATTCCTGATTTTCATAAAGTATGTTTTGTTGTTGATGTTCGTCATCTCAGATGAAACAAGAGATGTTGTGGAAACCGTACAAGGTACGATTGACCAAGACAAAGATATTCATTTTCTTGCACTGTAGCAATCAATTATTGTTTTTTTATTCACAATTCGATATTAATTTGTAATTTTGCCTGCATGATGAATACCATTGAATTAACTCCTTTACGTAAGGGAATTGTGGGAGTGCAATTTCTCTTTGTCGCATTCGGTGCAACCGTTTTGGTTCCATTGTTGGTAGGTTTGGACCCGGCAACAGCATTGTTTACCGCTGGTATAGGTACTTTCATCTTTCATTTGGTAACGAAAGGGAAGGTACCTATTTTCTTAGGCTCAAGCTTTGCTTTCATCGCACCTATCATTGAGGCCTCCAAGATGTGGGGCATGGCAGGTACGTTGGCAGGTATCGCTGGCGTAGCCTTGGTTTATTTCGTGATGAGTGCCTTGATTAAATGGCAGGGAAGGAAGCTCCTTGATCGCTTGTTCCCGCCCGTTGTCATCGGTCCGGTGATTATCCTCATTGGTTTGTCCTTGTCGGGTTCGGCCGTGAACATGGCCAAAGAGAACTGGGCGTTGGCCTTTGTATCCTTGGTGACGGCCATCCTTGTACTGACACTCGGCAAGGGGTTAATTAAATTAGTGCCCATCGTGTGTGGCATTGTGGTTGGATTCATCGTCGCTTCCCTGATGGGTGAAGTGGATTTCACGAAAGTGCATGAGGCTTCGTGGTTTGCCTTGCCCGGCTCATTGGCCAGTTTTCATTGGCCAGAGTTTGCTTGGAAGCCATTCATCTACATGATTCCTGTTGCCGTTGCACCGGTGATAGAGCACATTGGCGACGTGTATGTGGTGAGTGCTGTGGCTGACAAAGATTTCGTGAAAGAGCCGGGATTGCACCGCACCATGTTGGGTGATGGGTTGGCATGTCTTGCGGCAGCCTTCTTTGGTGGCCCTCCCGTGACCACTTACTCGGAGGTGACGGGTGCTATGCAGATTACCAAAGTGACTCATCCACAGGTCATTCGCATCGCAGCATTAACGGCCATCGTGTTCTCTGTGATTGGAAAGCTGAGTGCTCTGTTGCAGAGTATTCCGCAAGCAGTGCTGGGAGGAATCATGCTGTTGCTGTTTGGAACCATTGCCAGTGTGGGAGTTCAAAATCTGATACAGCACAAAGTGAATCTTAACAATCAACGCAATATCATTATTGTGTCGGTGACTTTGACGCTGGGAATTGGTGGTGCGATGCTCGATTTCAGTCTGCGTGGCGTACTCATCGGCATTCTGATGGTTAGTTGTTTGGTCTATGCCAATGCCGAGAAGCAAGGTTTGGTCAAAGTGTTACTTATTATATTAGGTGGCATTGCTTTAAGTACCTTGATCTTCTTTTTGCTTCCTGGTGGCGATATCGAACTGACCAAGATGAGTGGTATTGGCCTGAGTGCCATTACGGGCGTAGTACTCAACTTGGTGTTGCCTAAGCGTACCGAGGAGGAAGATGCATGATGGAGGAGGAATTTGAGCGTTATTGGCTGGAAAACCGCCGTGAACTTCTGGCGAAGAACAAAGAGTATCGAGAGATAGAAGAAAGCTATAAGATGCGAACGGGCTTCGATTGGCTGCTTTGGGCCTTGCCTGTTGTGGCGGGAATCCTGACGTTCAACGTGGTTAGTAGTGAGAGCGAGGTGCTGAAGTGGTTGGCCTCTGCGGGAGCTGTCATTGTCGTATTCTTGGTTTGTATCTGGGTCAAGTCAGCTGTTTCTGGTCATCGACCGTTGGATGAGGTGGAAAAAGAGGTCAAAGCACAGGCATACGAAGCTTTTAAGCGTAGATTAAATCAGCCATAACAGCATCGCTTACGTACAGTCCTTGCGCCGTCAAACGAATTGAATCGCCCCGAATCTCCAAGAGGTTTTGGGCGATTTGCTTTTCTGCTTGTTGTAAAAGATACGTCCTGTGTTTAGGAGTGAGTGTCGATAAGTTGATGCCTTCCGATGTTCTCAGTGCGGTTGTTATCAAGTCGTTGTAGCGGGTATCGTCGTCAAGACATTCGCGCTCGAAAGGAATTTTACCTTGTTCGATGGATGAGATGTATTTCTTGATCTTGGAAACGTTCCACTGTCGCGATTGGATGTCGTACGAGTGGGCCGAGGCACCGATGCCCAGATAGGGTATGGCGTGCCAATAACTGCTGTTGTGTTGGCTTCGTTTACCAGGTTTGGCGAAGTTGCTGATTTCGTAGTGCTCATATCCAGAAGCTTTCAGCTCATCCACTAAAGATTGATACATGGTCAAAGAAAGTTCGTCATCAATTTCTTTCACCTTATTATTTCTTAGTAGTTGGTAGAGTGGTGTGCCCTCTTCGTACATCAAACTGTAAGCCGAGATGTGCTCAACCCCTAGCGCAAGGGCCTTTTGGATGTCCAGTTTCCATTCGTCGAGTGTTTGGTTGGGAAAGCCAAACATCAAATCTACACTGATGTTGTCAATGCCTATGCTTCGAAGTTGCTGCACCACAGGAGAAATATCTTCCGCATGATGGCGCCTGTGAAGAAACTTCAATCGCTCGTTGCTGAATGATTGTACACCCATGCTCACTCGGTTTACAGGCGAATGTTGTAGGAATTGAACAAACGATGGTGTGATATCGTCGGGATTACACTCCATGGTTACCTCACAATGGGTGCGCATCAGCGTATCATCTCCCTGAAAGAAAACTGTGACGATGGTGCTGAAAATCTGTTGAAGTTGTGCAGGAGTGAGTTGAGAAGGGGTGCCTCCACCTAAATATATGGTGGAGATTGGTGGCTGATGAACAGCACCTGTGTCGTCTGCCGTAGGCAGGTAATGGCTTCTCAACTGCATCTCTCGGCACAAAGCATCTACATATTGTTGGCGCACATCAAGGTGCGTGGTGGAGTAGAAGCCACAATAGATGCAGCGACTGGCGCAAAAAGGAATGTGTATGTATAAGCCAGCCATGGGTATGGACTATTTTCATGCAAAAGTACTAATTTGATTTAAATATGTTATATTTTTTCTATAATACTTTTGCCTTTATTCAAAAAATGACTAACTTAGACGGCATAATCTTAAACAACGTAATACTAACCCTTTTTAAAATCTATAACCGTTATGAGAGTATATCAAACGAACGAAATTAAAAACATCGCATTGCTTGGCAGTGCGGGTAGCGGCAAGACCACACTTGCCGAGAGTATGCTGTTTGGCAGTGGTATCATCAAGCGCCGTGGATCAGTAGAGGCCAAAAATACCGTCAGTGATTATTTTCCAGTTGAGCAGGAATACGGCTATTCGGTGTTTCCTACCGTATTCCATGTAGAATGGAATAACAAAAAACTGAACATCATTGACTGTCCCGGTTCGGATGACTTTGTGGGTGGAGCCATCACTGCTTTGAACGTAACTGACCAAGCTGTGATTCTCATCAACGGGCAATATGGACCAGAAGTGGGCACGCAGAACAACTTTAGGTATACGGAAAAACTGAAGAAGCCCGTCATCTTCTTGGTTAATCAGCTTGATTCAGACAAATGTGACTATGATGCTGTCATCAATACCATGAAAGATATTTATGGCTCCAAGTGTGTTCAAATACAATATCCAGTGGAGACAGGAGCCAACTTTAACGAAATCATTGATGTGCTGTTGATGAAGAAGTATTCGTGGAAGGCTGAAGGTGGAATGCCTATTATTGAGGATATTCCAGAAGACCAGATGGAAAAAGCCATGGAACTGCATAGACAACTTGTTGAGGCAGCAGCTGAGAATGATGATAGTTTGATGGAGAAATTTTTCGAAGAAGAGAAACTTAGTGAGGACGAATTGCGTGAAGGAATCCGCAAGGGGCTTGTCACGCGCAGCATCTTCCCTGTATTCTGTGTTTGCGCTGGTGAGGATAAAGGTGTACGAAGACTGATGGAGTTCTTGGGAAATGTTGTTCCTTTCGTGAGTGAAATGCCGAAAATCCACAATACACGCGGTGAGGAAGTGGCTCCAGATGCACAAGGCCCCACGTCACTTTACTTCTTCAAGACCGGAATGGAGCCGCATATTGGCGAGGTATCTTATTTCAAGGTCATGAGTGGTAGCGTGAAATCAGGCGATGATTTGACCAATGTAGACCGCGGATCGAAAGAACGTATTGGCCAATTGTATGCTTGTGCGGGTGCCAACCGTATAGCAGTAGACCAGCTGAACGCAGGCGATATAGGATGCACGGTTAAGTTGAAGGATGTTAAAACGGGTAACACGTTGAATGGAAAGGATTGCGAGTGGCGTTTCGACTTCATCAAATATCCTAATTCAAAGTACAGTCGTGCCATTAAAGCTGTTAATTCTGCCGATACAGAAAAGGTGATGGCCGCCTTGCTGAAGATGCGCCAAGAAGATCCGACATGGGTGGTTGAACAGTCTAAAGAATTGCGCCAGACCATCGTTCACGGGCAAGGTGAGTTCCACTTGCGTACCTTGAAATGGCGTTTGGAGAACAATGAGAAGCTACCAGTGACCTTTGTGGAAGCCAAAATACCTTACCGCGAAACCATTACCAAGCAAGCCAGAGCCGACTATCGACATAAGAAGCAATCGGGAGGTGCAGGCCAGTTTGGTGAAGTTCACCTGATTGTGGAACCTTATGCCGAAGGCATGCCGGACCCAACGGTTTACAAGTTTAACGGTCAGGAGTTCAAGATGAACATCAAGAGCAAGGAGGAAATCGACTTAGAGTGGGGTGGTAAGTTGGTATTTATCAACTCTGTGGTTGGTGGTGCCATTGACTTGCGTTTCATGCCCGCTATCCTGAAGGGTGTAATGGACTGCATTGAGCATGGACCATTGACCGGAAGTTATGCGCGTGATGTTCGGGTTGTGGTGTATGATGGCAAGATGCACCCGGTAGATTCCAATGAATTGTCGTTCACCTTGGCTGCGCGTCATGCCTTCTCACAGGCGTTCAAAGCTGCCGGTCCCAAAATTCTTGAACCAATTTATGATTTGGAAGTGTATGTACCTGCTGACTATATGGGCGATGTGATGAGCGATTTGCAAGGCCGTCGCGCATTGATTATGGGAATGGATAGCGAGGCAGGATACCAAAAACTGTCTGCCAAGATACCATTGAAAGAATTGTCCAGCTACTCTATCTCGTTGAGTTCACTGACTGGCGGACGTGCATCGTTCACGACCAAGTTCTCAAGTTACGAGTTAGTGCCAAACGATTTGCAGACGAAGCTCATCGAAGAGCATGAGGCTGAGCTTGCGAATGAGGAAGAATAAACCGTTTGTTTACAAGTCAAAGGGTGTGATGTGGTTCGCCATGTCACACCTTTTCTGTTTGAAGAGTTCACAAGCTTAATACTCATTCTTGATAATTCTGTTTTATAATCTAATATATATAATTATAATTATACAATTCGTTAATTATCGATAATAATAGAGAAATATTTAACAGCTTATTGTTAAGCAATTAAGAAAATTATTATCTTTGTGTTGTATGAAGAAGAGAACAATTTGGGTCATCTCAACAATCATGGGGCTTTCGTTCCTGGTGTTGCTTTTCCTACAGTTGAAATACTTTCAGGAAATGGCCGACATGAAGAAGGAACAGTTTGACGAATCGGTCAACAGAGCCTTGAATCAGGCATCACGCAACTTGGAATATAACGAGACGTGGCGCTACCTACAGAAGGATGTGAACGAGACAGAACGGAGAGCTTATATACAAGACTCGATTGGAACTCGTTCAGGAAAGCCCGACGGTACGTTGCAACAGTCTCACCAATTCTCTGTGACGGGCAAGGATGGAACCATGTATTCGGCCTTTGAGCTGAAGACCATCACAGTGAAACCCTCACAGATGCCCAAGGGAATGATTCTGCAAAACGACAAAAACTCTCTGTCTGAGGCTTCAAAGTCGTTGCAGGAGATTGTCAAGAACAGGTACATCTACCAGAAAGCGTTGCTCGACGAAGTGGTTTACTCCATCTTGTACTCAGCTTCTGACAAGCCACTGAAAGAGCGAATCAACTTCAAATTGTTGGATCAAGACCTCAAGTCGGAACTGATGAACAATGGAATCAACATCCCATATCACTTTCGTGTGACGACACAGGATGGGCGCGAGGTGTACAGATGCTCTGATTATTCTGAGAAAGGAGAGGAATATACCTATTCGCAGGTGCTGTTCCGCAACGACCCCGCATCGAAAATGGGTGTGGTGAAGGTGCACTTCCCCGATATGAACAGCTACATCTTTTCTTCAGTAAGGTTCATGATGCCAGCTATTGTTTTCACCTTCATCCTGCTGGTGACGTTTATTTTCACCATTGTTGTGGTGTTCAGGCAGAAACGGTATACCGAGATTAAGAACGACTTCATGAACAACATGACCCACGAATTGAAGACACCAATCGCCAGTATCTCGTTGGCTGCGCAGATGTTGAATGACAAGAGTCTGACCAAGAGCGAGTCTATGATGAACCATCTTGGTGGGGTGATACAAGAAGAGACCAAGCGTCTGCGGTTTTTGGTGGAGAAGGTGTTGCAGATGTCCATGTTCGATCGTAAGAAAACCGTGTTCAAGAAGAAGGAATTGGACCTCAACGAGATGGTTGAGAGCATTGCCCATTCGTTCTCATTGCGTGTTGAACATACCGGAGGAAGGATATATACGGACATAGGTGCCGTTGACTCTACCATTTACGTTGATGAAGTGCACTTCCAAAACGCCATCTTCAACCTGATGGACAATGCCGTGAAGTACGGAAAACCCGATCAGCCGCTGGACATCTACATGTCTACTTGGAACGATGATCAGCATTTGTATCTGTCAATTCGCGACACGGGACTGGGCATCAAGAAAGAAAATTTGAAGAAAGTTTTCGAGAAGTTCTACCGCGTCCATACTGGGAATGTGCACGATGTGAAAGGATTTGGGCTGGGATTGGCTTATGTCAAGCAAATTGTGGAACTGCACGATGGTGAGATAGCCGTTGACAGTGAGTACCGAAAGGGGACCAAGTTTACAATCAAACTCCCCGTCATTAAAGATTAATAATTATTCATTAATAAATACAAGACTATGGAAGAGAAAATTAAAATTCTATTGTGTGAAGATGATGAGAATTTAGGAATGCTGCTTCGCGAGTATTTACAGGCTAAGGGTTATACCGCAACATTATGCCCAGACGGTGAGGTTGGCTATAGAGAGTTCTTGAAAGACAAGTTTGACATCTGCGTCCTGGACGTGATGATGCCTAAGAAAGACGGGTTCACGCTGGCTCAGGAAATACGTCAGGCCAACGCAGACATGCCCATTATCTTCCTCACAGCAAAAGTTTTGAAGGAAGATATCCTCGAGGGATTCAAGATTGGAGCCGATGATTACATCACCAAACCATTCTCTATGGAGGAACTTGTGTTGCGTGTGGAGGCCATCTTACGCCGTGTACGAGGTAAGAAAAACAAGGAAGCCACCGTTTACAAAATCGGCAAGTTTGTATTCGATACACAGAAGCAGTTGCTTACCATCGGTGACAAGCAAACTAAGTTGACAACCAAGGAGAACGAGTTGCTATCCCTTCTCTGCTCACATGCGAACGAAATATTGCAGCGCGACTTTGCTTTGAAGACCATCTGGATAGACGACAACTATTTCAACGCTCGTTCGATGGATGTTTACATCACCAAGTTGCGCAAGCACTTGAAGGATGACGACCAGATTGAAATCATCAATATTCACGGCAAGGGCTATAAGCTCATCACGCCAGAGGAAGATTAAGCTCGTTTACAAGCAAAACGGCAATCTTATTGGAAAATAATCAAAGGCACAGGGTTTACGTCCTGTGCCTTTTTTAATGAATACAGGTATCTGTAAGTACTTGATAAACAGTAGGTCATGAAGCTCATCTAAAAGCATTGGTTTTGCTGTCCAAAGTCAATGAGTTTGCCCGTTAAAGTCAATGCAATTACCCATTAAAGTCAATGAGTTTGCCAAGCATGTTCCATGTGAAGATTCAAAATCGAAGCACAAGGCTGTTTTGAGGTTTTAATGGAAAAATCACACAATTGTTTTGTTTAATTCATATTATATTTAGTATCTTTGCGGTGATTAAGTTGCTTTATCATGACACCCATCATTGTCAGTATTTTAGCAGTCTGCCTTCTCTTGATAGCCACAGAAAGCAAGACGAACGTCAATAAAGCTGCTGTTGCCATATTTGCAGGAACAGTAGGATGGGTTTTGTATGTCGGTTATGGTACTGATTTTGTGATGAGCCGACACGCTACCGACTATGTTAGTTTCTTGGACGGAGCAGAATCTACAGGAATACTCGTCAAAGAGTTTATTGCCCGCCACGTGTTTCTTAAGCATGTGGGTCATGCCTCCGAGATAGTTCTCTTCTTGTTGGCTACGATGACCATTGTGGAGATTTTGAACAATAATGGCTGTTTCGATTTTATCAGCCAACTGTTGAAGACGCGCAGTAGCAAGAAAATATTATGGCGGCTGGCCATTGTGACGTTTATCATCTCGGCCAATCTCGACAACCTCACTACTACGGTCATGATGCTCACCATCATGCACAAGATTATTCCAAGCAGGCGATATCGCATGATTTATGGTTCGGCCATCGTCTTGGCTGCCAATTGTGGGGGAGCATTAACGGTTATCGGCGATCCCATGGGACTGGTTTTGTGGAGTCAAGGAGCCGTTACGCCAACCAACTATTCGCTGTCGCTACTCATCCCATGCCTCATTGCATGGGCACTGCCAACTTATTGGGTGGGGCGGATGTTGCCCGAGCGGATGCAGACCGAGTGGATTGTGATGCCCTATCGTGGCGATGATACCAATCTCAACGTGCGACAACGATTGTTGATGCTGTTCATCGGCATTGGTGGGTTGTGGTTCATCCCGTCGTTTAGTAAGATCACCCGGTTGAGTCCATTCCTCGGAGCGCTCTGTGTGCTATCCGTTCTTTGGGTGGTGAACGAATTGTTCAACCATCGACTGATGAATGAAGAACAGATGATACAGCGCCGCACACCACGCGTGCTGCAATACGGAGTGCTGCAAATGATGCTCTTTGTGATGGGCATCATGCTGGCTGTCGGTGTTTTACAGGAAACAGGATTCTTGCAGCGGTTTACACTTTTGTTGGACCAGGGAGTGCAGAATGTGTGGATGTTGGGTGCAGTGAGCGCACTGGTGAGCACCATCTTAGACAACTTTGCCACAGGCATGGGTATGCTGTCGCTCCATGCAGTGGAAAATGTTCACGCATCAGCTACCCTGTCGGCATTCGCACAAGACGGAGAATATTGGAAAATAGTGGGATACACATCAGCCGTTGCTGGTAACATCTTGGCCATTGGCTCGATGAGTGGGTTAGCATTGATCAAGGCTGAACGCATCCGTGTGGGCTGGTATTTGCGCAATATTGGATGGAAAGCATTGGTGGGAACCATGTTAGGCTATCTGGCTCTATATATCTTTGTATGAAATATATTTTTTGATGTATGAATAATATAACAACAATAGGAGTTCTGACCTCTGGTGGAGATGCTCCGGGAATGAATGCAGCCATCCGTGCGGTAACGCGCGCGGGTATCTGTAATGGCTTTAAGATTAAAGGTATCTACAAGGGATTTGATGGCCTGATCAACGATGATATCAAGGATTTTACGACCGAAAACGTGAGTGGTATCATCATGTCGGGTGGTACAATCTTGAAAACAGCACGATCTTTAGAGTTTATGACACCTGAAGGACGCAAGAAAGCTTATGAAAATGTGCAAAAACATCATATAGGCGCACTGATTGTGATTGGTGGAAATGGTTCGCTGAGGGGTGCCATGGAGTTCGGCAAGGAATACGACGTCCGTTGTATTGGCCTGCCCGGTACGATTGACAACGACTTGTATGGTACGGATTCCACTATCGGATATGACACAACCTTGAACACGATTGTCGAATGCGTAGACCGAATTAGGGACACGGCACAAAGTCATGAGCGTATCTTCTTTGTGGAGGTGATGGGGCGTGATGCCGGTTTCTTGGCGCAAAATAGTGCCATCGCATCGGGTGCAGAAGCTGCCATCATACCCGAAGATAGAACAGACGTGGACCAATTGGGACACTTCATGGAGCGGGGTATACGTAAATCAAAACGCTCGTGCATCGTCATCGTGAGCGAAAGTCCTAAGTGTGGCGCGTTGTATTACGCTGAGCGTGTAAGGAAAGAGTTTCCAGCATATGATGTTCGCGTCACCATTTTAGGGCATCTTCAACGAGGAGGCCGCCCCTCCGCACATGACAGGATCTTGGCAAGTCGAACAGGCGTGTCGGCCGTTGAGGCTATCATACAAGGACAACGCAACATCATGATAGGTATAAAAAACAACGAGATAGATTATATCCCGCTGGTAGAAGCCATTAGGAGTGACAAGCCTTTTGACCGAAAACTCATCAAGGTGCTTGATGAACTGAGCATTTAGTGAAAGTTTTCAAAGGTAATATATGTTAATAAAGCAATTGGTTTTGTTAATATCTGGCAAAGCCAACGAGCTATACAAAGTATTTTCGTATATTTGCAGGACTTAAGTTTAAGATTAATTTAGAAAAATATTGATATAAAATATAAAATCATGTCACAGATAACCGGACGTATTTCTCAGATTATTGGGCCAGTCATCGATGTTTATTTTGACACCAAAGGGCAAGATTCAGACCAAGTGCTCCCAAAAATCTATGATGCTCTAAGCATCAAACGCCAAGACGGAACGGAGCTAATCATTGAGACCCAACAACACATAGGTGAAGACACGGTTCGTTGTGTAGCCATGGATAATACCGATGGATTGCAACGTGGAATGGAAGTAATCCCTACGGGAAGCCCCATCACCATGCCCTCTGGAGAACAAATCAAGGGCAGAATGATGAATGTTGTAGGCCAGGCGATTGACGGAATGGAAGCGTTGACCAAGGATAATTCATATCCTATCCATAGAGAACCTCCAAAGTTTGAGGATTTGTCCACGCACAAAGAAATGCTGGCAACTGGCATCAAGGTGATTGACTTGCTGGAGCCTTATATGAAAGGTGGAAAAATTGGATTGTTCGGTGGTGCCGGCGTAGGAAAGACGGTGTTGATTATGGAACTAATCAACAACATCGCCAAAGGTCACAACGGCTATTCGGTCTTCGCTGGCGTAGGAGAACGTACGCGTGAAGGCAACGACTTGATTCGGGACATGATAGAATCGGGGGTGATTAAATATGGTGATAAATTCCGCAAAGCCATGGATGAAGGCAAATGGGATTTGTCATTGGTCGATCCAGAGGCATTGAAACAATCACAGGCTACACTCGTGTATGGACAAATGAACGAGCCACCTGGGGCCCGTGCATCGGTTGCTTTGTCGGGTTTGACCGTTGCCGAGCAGTTTCGTGACAAGGGCGTTGCTGGTCAGGGTGAACATGCAGATATCATGTTCTTTGTTGACAACATCTTCCGATTCACGCAGGCAGGTTCTGAAGTATCTGCTTTGCTGGGTCGTATGCCATCGGCTGTGGGTTATCAACCTACCTTGGCATCTGAAATGGGCGTGATGCAAGAGCGCATCACATCAACCAAGAGGGGATCTATCACATCCGTTCAGGCTGTTTATGTGCCGGCAGATGACTTGACAGACCCTGCTCCTGCCACGACATTCACGCACTTGGATGCTACGACCGAGTTGAGCCGTAAGATTACAGAGCTGGGTATTTATCCGGCTGTAGACCCCTTAGGATCTACCTCGCGTATCCTCGATCCATTGATTGTTGGCAAAGAGCATTATGAGTGTGCGCAAAGAGTAAAACAAATTTTGCAACGCTATCAGGAATTACAAGACATCATTGCCATTCTTGGAATGGACGAGTTGTCTGATGAAGATAAACAAATTGTGAACCGTGCCCGTCGCGTACAGCGCTTCTTGTCGCAGCCATTTACGGTGGCTGAACAGTTTACTGGTGTGAAAGGTGTGATGGTTTCCATTGAAGACACCATCAAAGGATTCAATATGATTCTTGATGGTGAGGTTGATGACCTGCCTGAGCAGGCCTTCCTGAATGTGGGTACCATAGAAGATGCCATTGAGAAAGGTAAGAAACTGCTTGCGGCAGCTGAGAAATAATCACAAAACAGGAAGAGATATATGTTGCAGCTAAGAATAGTTTCTCCCGAAAAGGTGGTGTTTGATGGCGAGGTGGAAAGCGTACTGGTGCCTGGAACATTAGGAAGCTTTGAGATCCTGACAGATCATGCTCCCATTATTTCTTCTCTGGAAGAAGGAGTGGTGGAATATAAAACACATCAGCAAAAGCAGAAAATCGATATTTTGGGTGGCTTCGTTGAGGTTAAGCAGAACAACGTTTCACTTTGTGTAGAAGTATAATAGACGGCAAGTTTATGATCGATTCTGTGGTTAAACAATATAAGAAAGTTGGTCTATGGATCATTGTAGGATTCATGCTGAGCTTCTTATTAGCCATTCAAATCACTTCCAGAAAAGCAATGCTGACAGGACTGATGGTTTGTGTGCTATATTTTTTAACCTCAACCTGGGTCTACGCTGCTTTGTGGAAGAAAACAGCTAAGACATCTCCAACGAAGCTAACAGGCTTCTACTTGGTAGCCATGGCTGTGAAGTTTTTTGTTGGAATACTGGTTGTCCTGGCGTATTTCCTCATCGTTCGAACAAGAACACAAGTCATTGCATTCGCTGCTATGTTCTCGATTTACTATTTAGCGATGATTATTTACGACGCAACATATTTTTCCCGAGTAGAGAAGAAGAATCAAATAAGCATTAAGAAATGAAATATATCAAACATATCTTCTGTCTATTGACCCTGTTTCTGGTTCTTTCTCCAGCGATGGCTGCTGACCAGGAAAAGGAAAATATTGACTTGGAGGAGATTTTGATGGGCCATATTAAAGACTCCTACGAGTGGCACATAACTGACTTTATGGGCAAGCCAATCGTGTTGCATCTGCCGGTTATCGTCAAAAGCTCGACAGGATGGCATGTCTTTTGCAGTAATGAATTTGCCCATGAACCCAATGAACAAGGTAACAGGCCAGGTCCTTATGGTTTGTATATTGCAAATAACGAAGTACACGAGAATAAGATTTGCGAGATGGTGAATGGAGAAGAGGTTCGTCCTTTTGACATATCTATCACCAAAACCGTCGTCATTCTGTTTATCAATGCCATTATCTTACTTCTGTGTATTCTCATTCCTTCTAGATGGTGTCGCAATCATAAGCCGAGTGACCCTGCTCCTGGAGGATTCACGGGGATGGTGCACATGTTTGTCATGTCTGTATATGATGATGTAATTAAACCGACACTGGGTGAAGAAGCCGATAAGTATGCTCCATATCTGTTGACCTGTTTTTTCTTCATCCTCATCTCTAACTTCATGGGTGTCATACCTTTTCCACCAGGAGGAGGTAACCTGACGGGGAACATCACCTGTACTTTCTTCTTGGCTCTATGCACTTTCTTGGTAACGAACTTAACAGGAACGAAGGCATATTGGAAGGATATCTTCTGGCCAGATGTCCCCTTGTGGATGAAGGCACCGATTCCTTTGATGCCTTTTATTGAGTTTTTTGGAATCCTCACGAAGCCTTTGGCATTGATGATTCGATTGTTTGCCAACATGATGGCTGGCCATGCCATTGCCATATCGTTTGCATGCATCATCTTTATCATGTTTGCAATCAACCCAGTATCAGGTACTTTGATGACTGTCGTCAGCGTCCTGATGAGCATCTTCATGATGTTTCTGGAGCTGTTGGTTTGCTATATCCAAGCATTAGTGTTTACCATGTTGAGCGCAGTCTTTATCTCACTCGCCCATGTTAAGGAACACAAGGCATCTGTAGAATAGAAATTGAAATATATTAAAATAATAACTTAAAATTAAAACGACTATGTTATCATTATTATTAGCAGCAGATGCTGTTGCAAAAGTAGGTGCCGCAATAGGCGGTGGTATATCTGTAATTGGCGCAGGTATCGGTATCGGACGTATTGGTGGTAATGCTATGGATGCCATGGCACGTCAGCCAGAGAAGATTGGTGACTTGCGTTCTTCCATGATCATTGCAGCCGCATTGATTGAAGGTGCAGCATTCCTTTCAATCATCATTGCCCTGCTAGCATTGTTTGTATAGAGTTGAAATAACAGATGGCAATTGTCTTGCCATCTGTTGATGTAGAATATACACATTCAACTGATTAACAAGAAATTAATAATAGCTTATGTCATTAATAACTCCTGATTTTGGATTGTTTTTCTGGATGGCCATCGTCTTTTTTATTGTATTGGCCATCTTATGGAAATGGGGCTTTCCAACGATTGTCAATATGGTGAATAGCCGAAAGGAATTCATTGACGACAGCTTGAGAAAGGCCCATGAGGCCAATGAAAGACTAGCCAATATACAGAAAGAAGGCGAAGCCATGCTCCAGAATGCGAGAGAAAAGCAAGCACAAATATTGAAAGATGCGGCGGAGACTCGCGATGAGATTGTTGTGAAAGCTCAGGAGAAAGCGACAAATGAAGGTTCAAGATTACTGAATGAGGCAAAAGCTGAAATAGAAGTAGAAAAGCAAAATGCCATTCGCGACATTCGCACACAGGTAGCTGAGATTTCCGTTCAGGTAGCAGAAAAGATTGTTCGCGAGAAACTTTCTTCGAATGAGAATCAAATGGAGCTAATCAACAAACTGCTGAATGACATTTCTGTTGGTAAACAAAACGAGTAAAAGGATATGGCAGTAGGTGTAATATCAGTCAGATATGCGAGGGCGCTTTTAAAATGTGCGATGGAGCTGAACCTGGAAGACCAGGTTTATCAGGAGATGATAACTCTTGCTGATCAATATAATCGTGTACCTGAACTGCGTTCTACAATAGACAATCCGATGCTTGATAAGGACAAAAAGCAAGCACTATTGCAAGCTGCTTGTGGGAAGAATCTCTCTGAATTGACAGAAAGGTTTATCCACTTGGTACTACACGAAGGCAGAGATAATGTCATGCAGATGATGGCTACATCTTATATTACTCTTTATCGAAAACAGAAGAACATCATCAGTGGCCGATTGATTACTGCAACAACAGTCACGCCAGAGGTGGAGCAGAAAATGAAACAAATGGTTCAAAGCAAGTCTCAAGGTACGGTTGAGTTCCAAACAGAAGTCGACCCAGACATCATTGGAGGCTTTATCCTTGAATATGATTCTTACCGTATGGATGCAAGCGTTCAGACAAAGCTGGACAATATCCTGAAAGAGCTTAAGAAATAAATTAAAAAGAAAAAATAAAATGTCAGACAAAATAAAACCAAGCGAAGTGTCAGACGTACTACTTCAACAACTAATAGGTGTCAGCTCGGACAATCAGTTTGAAGAAACTGGTACGGTACTTAACGTGGGGGATGGTGTGGCTCGCGTGTACGGTTTGCAGAATGCCGAAGCTAACGAGTTGCTCGAGTTTGAGAATGGCGTAATGGCCATTGTGATGAACTTGGAGGAAGATAACGTCGGTTGTATTCTTTTGGGATCATCATCCGCCATCAAGGAAGGAATGGTTGTGAAACGTACCCATCGCATCGCATCCATCCGCGTGAATGACAACATGCTTGGGCGTGTCATCAACCCTCTTGGTGAGGCTATTGACGGATTGGGCGAGCTCGATTTGACAGAATCGTTTGAAATGCCGCTGGATCGTAAAGCTCCGGGAGTGATTTACAGACAACCTGTGAAAGAGCCGCTGCAGACAGGATTGAAATCTGTTGACTCGATGATTCCAATTGGTAGAGGACAGCGTGAGTTGATTATTGGTGACCGCCAAACAGGTAAAACAGCCATTGCGGTTGACACCATTATCAACCAGAAGAGCTTTTATGATGCCGGTAAACCCGTATACTGTATTTACGTGGCAATCGGCCAAAAAGCATCCACTGTTGCAAACCTTGTTCAGACATTAAAAGAACGTGGGGCTTTACCTTACTCCATCATCGTTTCTGCTACAGCCGCTGACCCAGCTGCCATGCAATACTATGCGCCGTTTGCAGGCGCTGCCATCGGTGAGTATTTCCGCGATCGAGGAGAGTCAGCTTTGGTTGTATACGATGATTTGTCTAAACAAGCCGTTGCTTACCGCGAGATTTCACTGATTCTCCGCCGTCCTTCTGGACGTGAAGCTTATCCTGGCGATGTTTTTTATCTACATTCTAGATTGTTGGAACGGGCTGCTCGTATCAATGATCAGCAAGAGGTAGCCGAGCAGATGAACGACTTGCCCGAGTGTCTGGAGGGTCATGTTAAAGGTGGTGGTTCATTGACAGCCTTGCCAATTATTGAAACCCAGGCAGACGATGTGTCAGCCTATATTCCCACCAATGTTATCTCTATTACAGACGGACAGATTTATCTTGAGTCCAATCTCTTCAATCAAGGTTTCCGACCTGCTGTCAACGTGGGTATCTCCGTGTCACGTGTCGGTGGTAGTGCTCAGATCAAGAGTATGAAAAAAGTTGCTGGAACTTTGAAAATTGATCAAGCCCAGTATCGAGAGCTTGAAGCATTCTCCAAGTTCTCAAGTGATATGGATTCGGTAACAGCCATGACACTTGACCGAGGAAGAAAGAACAATCAGTTGTTGATACAACCACAATATAGTCCTGTTCCTGTGGGCGAGCAAGTTGCCATTCTATATTGTGGTGTTCATGGCTTGTTGCAAGATGTGCCAATTGATGAAGTTCGAACATGCCAAGATACCTTTTTGGAAGCCATGCGCACCAAACATGCTGATGTACTGAAGGTTCTTGAGTCAGGCCAATTAACAGACGAAGCCATTCAGACCATTGAGCAAACCATGAGCGAAGTGACAGCTTCTTATAAAGTTTCATAGCCTATGCCGTCACTCAAAGAGATAAAGACACGTATTGCCAGTGTCAAGAATACCCGAAAAATCACCAGTGCGATGAAGATGGTTGCATCCAGCAAACTTCATCATGCACAGGTCAGAGTAGAGAATATGCTCCCATACGAAAATATGTTGGAGCATATTCTTAAGTCATTTCTTATTTCTACACCAGATGCTGACACGCCATTTGATACCATACGCCCTAACTTGAAGCGCGTGGCATTGGTGGTTTTTTCTTCAAACAGCAGTCTATGCGGTAGTTTTAACATTAATGTGTTGAAAATGATGCAACAGGCTATTGAAGATTACCATCGTCTCGGAATTGACAAGGATAACATTATTATTTATCCTATTGGCCGAAAAGTTGCAGAACGTGTTGTAAAGATGGGGTATAAAACTGCTGGAAATTTCATTGAATTGGCTGATAAGCCTAATGCACAGACGTGCCAAAAGATTGCTCATGAAATTGCACAGAAGTTTCTAGACGGTGAGTATGACAAGGTTGAGATGATTTATCATCACTTTAAGAGTGTGGGTTCTCAGATTCTGACTCGTAAATCTTTCTTGCCCATTGACTTGTCAACGGAGATTGGATGGGGAAATGATCGTGATTTGAAATCTTCTTACACAACGGCAAGGGCACAGGAGTACCTGAGAAGAAAGAACCTAAAGGTAGAACGAAAAGAGATAGATGCCCAGCCCTTGAATGACGACTTCATTGTAGAACCTGATATCAAGACTGTATTGGGCACCCTGATACCCAATCAATTACATCTCATGTTCTATACGGCATTGCTAGATAGCAACGCAAGTGAGCATGCCGCTCGAATGGTCGCTATGCAGACAGCTACCGACAATGCAGATGACTTGCTTCGTTCACTCAATTTACAGTATAACAAGGGTAGACAGCAAGCCATTACAAACGAGTTGCTGGATATTGTTGGCGGTACTATTAATAACTAAACATTTTATGTAATTGAACAAAATAGTTCGAGATGACACGATGATGTTATCTCGAACTTTTTTTGTTCCTTTTTTTGTGTGTCAAAAGCATAGTGTCTTATACTGAAATAGCTTGACACATAATCAAACTCAAAAAAAGTAAAAAAACATGACGAAATCAAGTAAAAGAAGAGAGTTTAGTGATGCGTTCAAGCTGCAAGTGTTAAGTGAATATTTTTCTGGCGGCGGTTCT
>JAQYPT010000065.1 GCA_028726625.1 Prevotellaceae bacterium
CCTTCTTTATTTTATATTGCTGTTGGAAGCTCTTTGGGGGCTTCGCGCCCCCAGCCGCAAGGCAAACCTCCGCGGTGTTTTTCATAGTTTTAAGCTAAGCAAAAAACTTTGAAACGTTGCGTTTCTATTTGGATTCTTCAACCTATTCATTCAAACAACCCAAGTAGGATGCCGCCTAGGTCGTTGTGTATTTTTACCAATTATCGCCCAAAAACGGCACATAGAAACTTTCAATCTAGAAAAAAACGATAGGCAAACAGGGAGCAAGACAGGTGTTAAGTTGGCAAGAAAAATCCTTTTTTTGCCATAAAGCATTGACTTTGTTCGCTTAAAAGTATCCCTTTGGCACGCAATGTACATAGGTTTGCCGCCCAAAAGCATGCCTATTGCATCCTTAACTCAATGCTTTTCACGAATAATAACGGAAAAAGTTGACATGCGGCGAGCAGCGATTAATGTAATACATTATGCATTAAGGGCTTATAAATCCTTCTCATTTTGAGCGTATTTGCGACAAGACGCCCAGTTGTTGGCAAATTCTTCAAGTATAAAGAGGTTCATTGTCAAGAAAAATCATACAAATCGGAGGCTATCGATATAGCCTTGCGGCGGTTTGTTACTCATCGATTTTTTGATTACCTTTGTATCGTTCGTTGGGATGTCAATCAGCTTAATCCACGACAATTACGATATGGAACAGAATAAAGAACTGGAACTTGCGTGGGAATTTGTGGAACACACCGCCCAGTGCATCTTCCTTACGGGAAAGGCGGGAACAGGTAAAACCACATTCTTAAAGAAGGTCAAGGAGCGTAGCAGCAAGCGCATGGTGGTGGTTGCGCCCACGGGTGTGGCTGCCATCAATGCCGGAGGCGTCACCATCCACTCGTTCTTTCAGTTGCCATTGTCGCCCTTCGTACCCAATGCAGTGGTACAAAACCGATATGATTTTGGCAGGGAGAAGCGCAAGATTATCCGCACACTCGACATGCTCGTTATCGATGAAATCAGCATGGTACGCAGTGACCTGCTCGATGCCATTGATGCGGTGCTCAGAAGATATCGTCATCACGACCGACCCTTTGGTGGCGTGCAACTCTTAATGATTGGTGACCTGCAACAGTTGACACCCGTTGTCACGCCTGCCGATGAGGAGTTACTGCGCCCATACTATGACACGCCTTATTTCTTTGGCAGCCATGCGCTGCGACAAACGCCTTATGTCACCCTGCAGTTGCAAAAGGTTTACCGACAGCAGGATTCGGCTTTCTTGGACATCCTCAACCATTTGCGCGACAATCAGTTGACGCAGCGTGACCTTGACTTGCTCAACAGTCGTTACAACCCAACTTTCCGCCCCCAGCAAGAGGATGGATACATTCGACTGACCACGCACAACAGCATGGCCGACAGCTACAACAACCGTGAGCTGAACAGTCTTACTACCAAAACTTATCAATACAAAGCCACCGTCGAAGACAACTTCCCGGAGTACTCTTACCCCACCAGCGAGTTGCTCACGTTAAAGGTTGGCGCTCAGGTGATGTTCATCAAGAACGACAGTTCGTTAGAACGACTGTATTATAACGGTCGAATCGGCCGCGTTGTGTATCTGGATGACGATCATGTCGAAGTGCTCTGCCCAGGCGATGAGCAGTCTATCTTAGTGGAAAAACAAACATGGGAGAACACCACCTACCAAATCAATGAGCAGACCAAGGAGATAGAACCCAAGGTACAAGGCACCTTCAGCCAATATCCCCTGCGCCTGGCATGGGCCATCACCATTCACAAAAGCCAGGGACTCACCTTCGACCATGCCATCATCGACGCCGCATCGTCGTTCGCCTCGGGACAGGTGTACGTGGCTTTGAGCCGCTGTAGAAGTCTGGAAGGACTGGTCTTGGCATCGCCCATCCCCGCACATGCGGTGATGAACGATGAACGTGTCATGTCGTACATCCGTCAGCAGGAGGATGAGGCCCAACGAAGCATCGAGCAATTGCCCCAACTCAAGGATGAATACGAGCGTCATCAGCTCATTGAACTCTTCAATTTTTTAGACCTTTGGCGGGCCGAAGACATGCTGTGCCGCCTGTTCATCGAGTTCTTTCACGCCTATCCAAAGCTCACGTTGATACACAAGGCTACCGTCAAGGCCTTGCAAGACAAGGTGAACGTCATTGCATACAAGTGGACATTGCATATCGGTCGATTGACAACAGCACAACTGCGTGACCCTCAATTCTTGGAAAGAGTGGTGGCGGGAGCCGACTATTTTCGCAAGACATTGAAGCAGTATCTGGGTGATATCCTTGAGCAATCGCAGGATGTCACGTCGAACAACAAGTTGGCCATGCGCCGTTTGGACACTTATCTCACTGATTTGCGCGAGCTGTATCTATCCAAAATCTTCTTACTTGGGTACATCGTTGAAAACGGATTTACCGTTCAAGGCTATCTCAAGGCCAAACAAGAAGCACTCTTGATGGCCATGGACGAGCTGACACCGCATGCCAAAAACCGGTCGAAGGCGCAGAAGGCACCCAAAAAGAAGAAAGAGAAAACGAAAGACATCACCTTCAGACTCTACAAAAGTGGGCTGTCGCCCGCTCAAATCGCCGCAGAACGGCAGTTGACCATGGGTACCATATACACACATCTGGGTCATTTTGTCCGGAAAGGTGACATAGAGTTGCTGCAATTGATAGACGAGAAGCACCTTCAAAACATCCGACAGGTCATTGAGAAAGTAGGTCTTGACAATGGCAAGACGGCCATCAAGGCTCTCTGTTCACCCGATGTGACGTTTGAAGAGATTAACTTGGTGACGGCTTCGCTCAAAAAGAAATCGTGAAAACGGACTGTCATGCCAGCTTGATGGCGACAAGACATGAACCACGATAACAGTATGTTGGATACATTGCTCTATGGCTACCTGGTTTGATTTTCGGGTAAGAATGCTTTAAACGTCTTGCCGTTTCCATGAATAATCTTTACTTTTGTACCAATTAGAAATCATCTTTAAAAAACATAATCAATGAAAAAGTACACACTCACACTCCTGTTTCTGGCAATAACGCTATGCATCAGTTCACAAAACCTCTTCGTAGGAACCTACAACATTCGCAATGACAATTCGGATGACCGTAAAGAAGGTAACGCATGGCCTAAGCGATGCCAGGTGATATGCGACATGATGAATTTTGAGCAGCCCGATATTTTTGGCACACAAGAGGTGCTAGTAGGGCAACTGCGTGACTTGAAACAAGGACTAGACGGCTACGATTGTATCGGCGTGGGGCGCGATGATGGCAAAGAGGCTGGTGAGTATTCGGCCATTTTCTACAAGAAAGACAAGCTCAAACGTCTGGACTATGGCAACTTCTGGTTGAATGAAACACCCGACAAACCAGCTTTAGGCTGGGATGCCGCCTGCATTCGCATCTGCACCTGGGGAAAGTTCAGGGACGTAAAAACCAAGTTGAAGTTTTATTTCTTCAATCTCCACATGGATCATGTGGGTGTCGTGGCTCGCAGAGAGGCCGCCAAGTTGGTTGTAAGGAAAATCAAAGAGATTGCAGGCAGCAATGCACCTGTCATTCTCACCGGCGACTTTAATGTTGATCAGCATGATGAGATTTATCAAATTTTCACCCAGTCGGGCCTCCTGAAAGATTCATACACCGCAGCTAAAATGCGCTTTGCAGAGAATGGAACGTTCCAAGGCTTCAAGTCTTCCCTACTGACAAATAGTCGCATCGACCACGTCTTTGTTTCCAACAGGTTCCAAGTAAACCAATATGGCATCCTAACCAATGGTTATTGGACCGAGGGAACCAGCCGTGAGGTAAGCAAGGAAGGTGCTGCGCCACAGGAGTTGAACTTCCGTCAGTATGTACATCGCTTGCCTTCTGACCACTATCCGGTGATGGTCAAGTTGAACTATCAGTAGTAGTAGTCGTCTGTTGGGGTATCTGTTGCTGTTCTGAACACGATGATACCCCACCTTGATGGTCATTTGTAGCACTGCGTGAAAGTTCTGATGGTGATGTATCAAGTCTAAATTTCGACCCTTTGAACTAGACAAACACCCTGCACAATCAACTCACATGAACCCCCATTAGCCAAAATGGCTGTTCGAAATAGATTCGAACAGCCATTATTTTCTTGCCATTAAGAACAGGCTTTACTCTGCTTCTTGCTCCATGGCGCGATAGTTGATCAAGTCTTCGGCGCGGAAGTTCTTGATGAACGTGTAGTGCCCTGTATTCTTTTCTTCCGTGTGACGCATGTAGACGTGTGCGCTCTTGCCGAACAATTCGGGTGAACGTGATGCATCATCAATGAGCAATACTGACATTAAAAGATTGGCTGTCATGTTATATAGGCGACGAGCCAAGAAGTCTTGCATCTCCTGGTTGTCAGCCTCTTTCACTATGTTGACAGCTTCTTCGTACTGCTGGGCCAGCACTTTCAAGCGGTCGTGTAAAGGCTTCCATGCGCCTTCAACCTCTTTGTCGAGCATTTCTTTCATGATGTTGAGGTAGGTACCATTCATGATGTAGCGTATGGCGGCTACCACTTGCAGCTGTGTCGTGCCCTCGTAGATGGAGAAGATGCGTGCGTCGCGGAACAAACGCTGGCACTTATAGGCCATGATGAAGCCCGAACCACCATGTATGCTGATGGCATCATAAGCGTTTTGGTTGGCATATTCGGAGTTCATGCCTTTGGCCAATGGCGTGAAAGCGTCAGCCAATCGGTTGTATTTCTTCATCTCCGCACGTTCTTCGGCACTCAGTTTGCGGTCGCGTTGGATGTCCTCCAATGCCTTGTAGAGGTCAACATAACGAGCAGTTTGATACAACAAGGAACGGCCTGCGTCAAGTTTGGCCTTCATGCGCGACAGCATGTCGTACACGGCAGGGAACTCTATGATGGCTTGTCCAAACTGTTGACGCTCTTTGGCGTATGCCAAAGCCTCGTTATATGCCTCTTGTTCAACGCCAACCGACTGTGCAGCGATGCCCAAACGAGCGCCATTCATCAGTGCCATGACGTACTTGATCAGTCCCATGCGCGTGCTTCCGCACAGTTCGGCTTTGGCATTCTTGTACACCAGCTCACAGGTTGGCGAGCCATGGATACCCAATTTGTTCTCAATGTGGCGCACATCCACTCCGCCATTGCGTTTGTCGTAGATGAACATGGACAGTCCTCGGCCGTCTTTCGTACCCTCTTCCGACCGTGCCAGCACCAGGTGGATGTCCGAGTCGCCGTTGGTGATGAAGCGTTTCACGCCATTCAGTCGCCAACAGTCTTCTTTTTCATCGTAAGTAGCCTTGAGCATCACGCGTTGAAGGTCAGAGCCAGCGTCGGGTTCAGTAAGATCCATCGACATGGTAGCACCCTCACATACGCGTGGGATGTACTTTTCTCGCTGTTCGTCCGATCCGAATTCATACAGCGTGTCAATGCACGACTGTAGGGACCAGATGTTTTGAAACCCAGCATCTGCTGCGGCTATCATCTCCGACATCATCGAAAAGGTGACGTTGGGCAAGTTCAGTCCGCCATAACGCCGTGGCATCGATACGCCCCACAGGCCAGCCTGCTGGGTAGCTTTGATGTTGTCAAGCGTTTTGCTGGCATACTTCATGCGCCCATTCTCAAGATGCGGACCTTCTTTGTCCACGTCTTCCGAGTTGGGTTCGATGATGTTTGCCGCCACGTCGCCAGTGATTTCGAGAATGCGTTTGTAGTTCTCGATGGCATCATCGTAATTTACCGGAGCATCATCATGGTGCTCTTTGTCTTGGTAGTTGCGCTCCTTGAGCTCAACAATTCGCTTCATCAACGGATGATCTAAATGAAATTCAATCTCCGGATGGTCAGTATAGTAATTCGACATAGTTTGATAATCAGCCTCTCCCCTTACCCCTCCCCAAAAGGGAGGGGAGTGATTAGTATGGCTAACAGGGAGATATAGTGGCCATTCTTGTTTATTCGTTATTATTGTAATATACCATATTCACTTGTGGCTTACTCATCTTGCTCATCTAAGATATCATAGATTTCATCTACAACCCTATCTACATCGGTTATAATCTCTTCGTTGGTAAATCTTACAACCGTGTATCCCATCTTGCTTAAAGCATCGGTTCGCATATCATCTTCTGTCTGTTGTTGAGGCATGTCATGATATTTTCCGTCTACCTCTATGATGAGATGCGCTGACAGGCAAATAAAGTCGGCAATAAAATCATTGATAGGATGTTGTCTCCTAAAATGATAACCATCAAGCTGTCTAAGCTCCTCCCACAAAATAGTTTCAGCTTCTGTCATGTTCTTTCTCAACTGTTTGGCGTATTCTTTCAGCATCTGATATCGGTCGGGTACTGCCGTAGCATATCCAAAATCATGCTTTTTATTGTGCATCGTTACACTATTATAAAGATGATATTCAACCTCTGAGCAAGAAATGAAACCGTAAAGGAGCAAATCAGCATCCTCTGTCAAACATGCTATCTACTCCCCTCCCTTTTGGGGAGGGGTCGGGGGAGAGGCCGCTCTTGATTTATTTGCTGTTCTCCTTATAATATTTAATCATTTTGGGCACCACCTCTTCTATCGAGCCAGTGATGACATAGTCGGCCAACTGGTTGATGGGGGCGTCGGCATCGGTGTTGATGGCGATGATGATGCCAGCGTCTTGCATGCCAGCCACATGCTGAATCTGGCCGGAGATGCCGCAGGCGATGTACACCTTGGGATGCACCGTAACGCCCGTTTGACCAATCTGGCGGTCGTTCTCTATCCAACCTGCATCAACAGCTGCACGACTGGCACCCACCTCACCGTGTAACACGTCGGCCAATTCGTATAATAGATGGAATGCCTCTTTGCTTCCTACACCATAGCCGCCAGCCACAATGATGGGTGCACCCGTCAAGTTGTGTTTGGCTTCCTCTACGTGTCGTTCGTGTACCTTGACGACATACGACTCTGGGCTGACGTATTCCGTTACCACAGGATACACCACCTCGCCTTTCGCCTCGCCCTCATAGAGAGCTTTCTTCATCACTCCCGAACGCACGGTAGCCATCTGTGGACGATGGTCGGGGTTGACGATGGTGGCCACGATGTTGCCGCCAAAGGCCGGTCTGATTTGATAAAGCAAATTGTCATAGTGTTTTTGGGCTTTGCGGTCGTCGTAATCGCCAATCTCCAGTTGCGTACAATCAGCCGTCAGCCCACTGGTGAGCGATGACGACACGCGCGGTCCCAGGTCGCGACCGATTACCGTCGCACCCATCAGACATATCTGCGGTTGCTCTGCCTGGAACAGTTTAACCATGATGTCCGTGTGTGGTGCCGACGTATAAGGATACAATCCTTCTCCGTCGAAGACAAACAATTTATCAACGCCATAAGGCAATATCTGGTTCTCAACGTTGCCCTTGATGCCCGTGCCCACTACCAGCGCATGTAGCTCGACGCCCAGTTGGTTGGCCAGCTTGCGCCCTTTGGTGAGCAGCTCTTGAGATACTTCAGCAACGGTTGTGCCTTCTATCTCGCAATATACAAATACGTTGTTCATATACATTTTGGTGTTAAAAAGCCTCTCCCCCAACCCCTCCCCAAAAGGGAGGGGAGTCATTAGACTGTTTGCAGGTGATGAGGACTTTCTATCGTTTAATTCCTTGTTTTGATAATTATTGATTAAGTCTTCCCCGTCAACCTCCTTGTTAAAAAGAAAGTAACTACTCCCCTCCCTTTTGGGGAGGGGTTGGGGGAGAGGCCGCCGCTCCTTACCCAATAATCTTTTCTTCAATCAACTCTTTCATCAGCGCTTTCACATCCTCATCAGATGACGTAAGCGTTTTGCTCTCCTTGGCTTGGAACACGATGTTCTGCACCGACTTCACCTTCGTTGGCGAGCCCGAAAGACCACACTGCGCTGGGTCGCCGTCCACATCGGCCACCGACCATTGGTTCAATGTGAGGTAAGGACGCTGCTCATAGAGTTCGGTCCATGACTCATCGCCTTTCCGTTCCATCGGACAGGTGGCGTACTTGTACTTCATCACCAGTTTGGCATGGCAAGGACGGCATGGGGCCGCGCTGCCATTCACCGTGACAACCACGGGCAACGGAGCCTCTACTGTCTCGACACCGCCATCAATCAAGCGGCGAATAGTAGCCTTACCGTCTTCTATCTTCAATATTTCTTCGGCGTAGGTCACTTGGTTGAGGCCTAATTTCTGGGCAACCTGCGGACCTACTTGCGCCGTGTCACCATCGATAGCCTGGCGGCCTCCAATCACCAAGTCTACATGCCCAATCTTCTTGATGGCCGTTGCCAGTGCGTAAGACGTGGCCAGCGTGTCGGCGCCGGCAAACAAACGGTCGGTCAGCAGCCATCCGGTGTCAGCGCCGCGAAACAAACCTTGGCGGATGATTTCTGCTGCACGCGGTGGTCCCATGGTCAACACGCCCACGGTAGAACCTGGATTTTGCTCCTTAATACGCAGCGCTTGTTCCAGGGCATTCAAGTCTTCGGGATTAAAAATGGCGGGCAGTGCGGCACGATTCACCGTACCTTGCTCGGTCATGGCATCCTTTCCGACGTTTCTTGTGTCAGGTACTTGTTTGGCAAGTACAACGATTTTCAGTTTCATAGAATATATTCTGTGTTATAATATAATGGTCGTTAACAGATTCCTTTTAGGACTTTTGTCTGCTCGCAAATGTACTAACTTTTTGGTTCCTACCCAAAAAAATGGGTGCATAAATGCACAATCAGGATTCGGTTTCACATTCCTTATGCATCAAGGACGAAACATGATAAATCAAGCCGCTATTTACATGATTTCCAATAGCAATGACTTTGTGTGCCAAACTCATTGACTTTGATGCCCAAACTCATTGACTTTGACTGCCAAAGTCAATGAGTTTGGATTGGAAAGTCGCGGACAGGGGGAACGTATCAAGCAGGAAAACAAGATAAGTACTTCATTATGAATAAGATAAAGACATAGAGTGGTATCGAAAACCGCTTTGTAAGGATGCCCCACTTGCGTGTTTTCAAGGGACGTGATGACATGGTTGCCGGTAGCTCTTCATGGCAAAGAAATGGGACGCAGCAAGCTCAGGACAGCCGCTGACGTAAGGAATGAAACAGCGGCAGACGCAGATAAATATTCTGAAAAATAGCGAAGAGAATATTCGGCACTTCATATTTTATTCGTTAACTTTGCATGACTATGATAGACAGAGCCACCGTTGAACGGATAAAAGACACGGCCAACATCGTGGATGTGGTGAGTGAGTTTGTGACACTTCGCAAGAGTGGCGCCAACTACAAGGGTCTTTGTCCGTTTCATAACGAGAAAACACCCTCGTTCATCGTTTCACCTGCCCGCGGTACCTGCCATTGTTTCGGGTGCGGAAAGGGTGGAAACGCCATCGGGTTTATCATGGAACACGAGCAGATGAATTATCCCGAGGCCCTGCGTTGGTTGGCTCGCAAGTATCATATTGAAATCCGTGAACGCGAGATGACGGATGAGGAGCGGCGCGAACAGAGCGAGCGCGAGTCGATGTTCATCGTCAACGAGTGGGCAGCGGGCTATTTCAGCGACTTGTTGCACAACCACCCGGACGGACAAGCCATTGGCATGCAGTATTTTCGTAGTCGTGGTTTTCGCGACGACATCATCCGGAAGTTCCAGTTGGGGTACGACCTGCCCGACCGCACGCTGCTGTCACGGACGGCCATCGGCAAGGGTTATCAGGAAGAATTCTTACTGAAAACGGGCATTTGTTATAAAACCGACCGTGGTGATTTAATCGACCGATTCAGCGGACGGGTCATCTTTCCGTGGATAGGGCTCAACGGGAAGGTGGTTGGTTTTGGCGGTCGCGTGCTCGACTCGCGCACCAAGGGGGTTAATCAGAAATATGTCAACTCGCCGGCATCAGAGATTTACCAAAAAGACCATGAGCTGTACGGCATCTACCAGGCCAAGAAGGCCATCGCGAAAGAAGACTGGGTATACATGGTGGAGGGCTATACCGACGTAATCTCCATGCACCAGTGCGGCGTTGAGAACGTGGTGGCCAACTCGGGAACGGCGCTCAGCATGCATCAAATTCACATTCTGCACCGCTTCACATCCAACATCACCTTATTATATGATGGTGACGCTGCTGGCATCCATGCGGCCTTCCGCGGAATGGACATGCTCTTGAGTGAAGGAATGAATGTAAAAATACTGCTTTTGCCTGACGGTGACGACCCTGACAGCTTTGCACGAAAACATTCGGCCGATGACTTCAAAGCGTACATCGACAAGCATCAAGTTGACTTTATACAGTTCAAGACCGACATGCTGGTGCGAGATGTCACCGACCCCTTTAAGCGTTCGGAGGGCATCAACTCCATCATCAGCAGCATTGCCGTGGTGCCCAATCAGATTCTGCGTGACACATACGTGCAGGATTGCGCGCGCAGAATCGGGATGAGTGAGCAGACTTTGATTAACACCATGAATCGTTACATCCGCGAAAATCGAGGTGCCAGAACCACAGAACAGCAAAGAACGGCCATGCAGGCGGCGCAATCCGTGCCCGTTTCCCACCCCACACCGTCTGCAAAGCCCATGGCACAGGCCTCGAAGGTAGAACTGATGCTCATCCAACTGGTGATTAGAAAGGGCGAGCAGCTGGTTTACGAGGGCGTGGAAGATGATAATCACAACGTCGTAAACTTCACCGTGGCTCAATATATCGACTACATCTTGAATGGTGACCAGCTGCAATTGGGCAACGAACTCTACAGGCGCATCCTGTCAGAGGCTGTCAGTCACAGCGGAGAAGAAGGCTTTGTGGCTGAACAATACTTCGTGCATCATGACGATATTGAAATCAGCAAACTGGCCAGCAGGTTGAGCATGGATGCTTATCAGGTGATGGAAACACAAAAACCAGCATCTGAAACGAAATACGTCGACGAGGAACAATTGGCGAGAGAGGCGCAAGAGGATCTCCGAAACCATACCATCCACTTGGTGATGGACTACCGCATGGACTATGTTGAACAGCGGTTGAAAGACCTGATGCGCGAGATAGCTGAGGCGTCGAACGACGCTGAACGCATGCAACAGCTCATGCTGGAATATAAAGACATGCACCAAATACGCAATGCCTTGGCCAAACAGTTGGGCAACAACATCATCGTGTAACACCAAAAATGACACGCTGGCGCGACTTTATCGTGCCAACCGACCAACAAATCGGACTTGCCAGCAGCATAAACAATACTATGGTTTACCTTCATTGGATGCTTATCTTGATCTATTTGATCATCATTATCGCCACCATTGTCACCGTCTTGTTAGACAACCGGCAACCGTCGAAGACAATGGCGTGGTTGCTTGTGCTCATTTTCTTACCCATCGTGGGCATCATTCTTTATTTCTTCTTCGGCCAAAACACGCGCAAGCAGCGCATGATGAGCCAGCGAAGCATCGACCAACTCACCAAACGTTCGATGTTGGAGTTTGCCGAACAGAAAGATTTGATGCTGCCCGAACGGTATCAACCGCTGATACAGCTGTTCGCTAATCAAAACATGTCGTTGCCATTCAAGGACAACGAGGTGGAAATCTATACCGAAGGGGCCGACTTCTTCCTAGGGTTACTTAAAGCCATAGGCAGTGCCAAACATCACATACACATCGACACGTACATCATCGAAGACGACCCGCTGTCGCAGTTGATTGCCGATGCCTTGATAGATAAGGCTCGGGAGGGTGTTGAGGTACGACTGATTTACGACTATGTGGGTTGTTGGAAGGTTCCCCGCAGGTATTTTGAGCGGCTTCGCAACGCTGGTGTTGATGTGCGTTCTTTCATGCCAGTGCACTTTCCGGCATTCACTGGCAAGGTAAACTACCGCAATCACCGCAAGCTGGCCGTCGTAGATGGGCAGATAGGTTTTATCGGTGGCATGAACATTGCCATGCGCTACATACGCGGTTCGGCCAAACAGCCATGGAGAGATACGCACATGAAGGTGCGCGGAGGAGCCGTGTACGCCATACAGCGTGCCTTTTTGGTAGATTGGTATTTCGTGGATAGGACGCTCATCAGCAGTCAAAAGTATTATCCACCCTTTGAACAACCCATTACAAACAATTGTCTTGCACAGGTTGTGACCAGCAGTCCTATCTCGCCTTGGCCTGAAATAATGCAGGGATATGTGCGCATCTTGCTCGAGGCCCGCCATTATGTCTACATGGAAACACCTTATTTTCTACCCACGGAGCCAGTGCTTTTCGCCATTCGCACAGCGGCCTTGACTGGTGTTGACGTGCGCCTGATGCTGCCAAGGCATGGGGACGTGAAGTTAGTTGAATGGGCCAGCAGGTCGTATATCCCTATCATGATTGAGGCGGGCGTGAAGGTTTATTTCTACAAAGCGGGGTTCAATCATTCTAAACTCTTGGTGGCCGATGACAGTTTGTGTACATGTGGATCCACCAACATCGACTTCCGTAGCTTTGAAAACAACTTCGAGGCTAACATTTTCTTTTATGATGAGGAGCTGGCTTTGCGCATGAAGCAGGTCTTTTTGACCGATCAGGAATCGTGTGTGCTTGTCGACAGGCTGACAGATTTCATGCGCAGGCCGTTCTTAAACAGGCTTTGGGAGTCGCTGGTACGTCTGCTTGCTCCGCTTCTATGATGACGTTTCCCTTCGTCAGCGATTACATGTCTTTGGATTGAAATATGGTAAAATTGACGCTGCCGTAGTGTCTGTGTTCGACATATTGCGGCAATGTGCTGAAATCATTCTTCTTTCCGTGTTCGAATACGAACACACCGTTTGGCTTCAGCAGGTCATATTGCAGAACAAGTGAGGGTATCTTCTCCAGTTCGGGCAAGGTGTATGGAGGGTCAGCAAAGATGAAATCGAACTGTTGATGGCAATTTTTCAGGAAGCGAAACACGTCCCCTCGAATCAAAACGTTCTTCTCTGTTCCTAATTTTTGCATGCAATAGCGAATCAAGTTGGCATGGTCGCGGTCGGCTTCCACGCTCACTACCTGCTCACACCCACGCGACAACAGCTCCATGGAGATGCTGCCAGTGCCAGCAAAGAGATCTAAAGCCATGGCTCCTTCAAAGTCAATGTAGCCGTTCAGCACGTTAAAGATGCTCTCTTTAGCATAGTCTGTCGTGGGTCTGGCTTTGAACGTGTGGGGTATGTCTAAGTGTCTTCCCTTGTATAAGCCTGTGATGATGCGCATTATTTTCCTTTCAAAAAGAGGGTGATAAGGTCGAATGTGATTCCTTTGATGTTGATGATGGGGGCACGGTTGAACTCTGCTGCGGGATTGATGTAATACACTTTTTGCAAATAGCGGTGCAGGTTGTCGGTCAACCATTTGCGTTCGGGAACGTCGCCCGCTATATGCAGCTCGTCTTTCTCGGTGTCCAAAGCCAACAATTTCCATGCGTACAGCAGGAAGTAGATGGCATCTTGCGCACTTGCCGCATTGAACGTGTTGCAAAACTTGAAGCGGTTGTGCTGAAAACAGAACACGTCTACCTTCTTATCATGAAAGTATGCGTACAGTTTTTGGTACGCTCCTGTGAAACTTCGCTTATGTAGATAGCTCCAAACCGGCTGCAACATGGGGTGGAAACGCACGTCGTTGAAGTGGTCTGTGATAACCAATTTCAGGTCTTTGTTCATGGAGAACACGGCCACAGCATTGAGATTGGGCAGAATGGCGTGCAACACCGCGCTGTCGCCATGCCCGATGAAGGTGTGATGGTAAAGGATTTCGATGGCACTTTCATCAAATTCGTCAATGGGAATCATCAGAACAGGCGAGTCGACCATCACCTGTGCCCGTTGGTAGCCATACGAGAGCAGGTCGCTTTCTTCAAAGGCTTCGCGTAAGTTGGCAGCCAACGAAATGCCACTCTTGAGGATATAAGGCTCGAAAGCCAATTGGCTCTCCGTGGAATTGTCTATCACGGAGAAACTCAAGGAGTGCTGACTAACTCTGAATGTCAGTCTTGCTCTCTTTCTTTGTATGTCATTCCCAGTTTCCGGCATTGTCGTTTGATGTGTTAAGATCACCGATTTTCAGTCCGGGAAAGCGTCCCGCTGCATTCTCGTCGTCAATCAATTGTTGGATGGCTTGCTGGTCCAATCCCTGTAAAAAGTCAGCATAATAGGCCCTGCATTCCATCAATGGCAGCTGTCGTCCTGACTTAGTGAGCTGCATGGCGGTTTCTATCTCGAACTGCTTGTGGTTGGTATGCGGAACAAACCGCAGAGAGTCGGTCAGCAAGCCCCGCCGTATCAGGCTATCGAAGCTGGCGGTATAGCCTCCCGTGGCCATGCGGTATTTCTCTTCGGCCAAGCGTATTTGCACCAAATGGTGCTTCACTTCCGTTTCTCGCTCTGTCTGTTGCTGCTTGAAGTGAATGGGACCGTAGATGCTCAAGATGCACAACATGGCCAGAATCAAGACGCAGCAGGTTAAAAGATAATTATGCTTTACTTTGACTTTCATGACCGATTTTTGTTGTATCTTTGTGCGTATGGCGAACCAACTCACACTTGCAAAAGTACAAAATAGTTTCCAATAAACCGACAAATCGGTAAATTTCTCATTCTATCTCTTTCTGAACACATGCTCACAGACGAACTCATCTTCCAAATCAAACGACAATTCGCACTTGAACCTACTGCCGAACAGGCCGACGCTCTGCGCACCTTTGCCTGTTTCATGATGGATGACGACCCCCATGCGGTGATGATTTTGCGGGGTAGCGCAGGCACTGGGAAGACCTCTTTGGCTGCGGCTATCGTGCGAACCATGGTATCACTGGGGCAAAAGGTGATGCTCTTGGCCCCTACCGGACGCGCCGCAAAGGTGTTTGCCATGAACAGCACGCACCCTGCTTACACCATTCATCACCAGATATACCGACAGAAAACCTTTGAAAGCGATGGTGGTGTGTTCAATCTCAACTACAACCGCCATACCGACACGCTGTTCATGGTAGACGAATGTTCGATGATTTCCAACCGCAGCATGCCCGACTCGTCGTTCGGAAGCGGGTGCCTGTTAGACGATTTGGTGCAGTTTGTCTACGGTGGACGCAACTGTAAGATGGTGCTCATCGGTGATCAGGCGCAGCTGCCGCCTGTCGGTGAGACCGAATCTCCGGCGCTGAACGCCGACTTCTTACAAGGGTATGGACTGAAAACCTACGAGTGTACGCTCAGCGAGGTGCTGCGCCAGAGCCGACAGAGCGGCATACTGTACAATGCAACGCTCATCAGGCAGATGATCACCCGTGACGAATTGGCCGAATTACCCCAGATACATTTCCATGGATTCGCTGACATCAAGATGGTGCCAGGCGATGAATTGATAGAGACGCTCAATGACAGTTACACGGAAGTGGGCATGGACGAAACAATCGTCGTGACGAGAAGTAATAAGCGGGCCAACATCTATAACAGCGGTATCCGTAACACCATCCTGGACAGAGAGGAGGAACTAAGCTCCGGTGACTGGCTCATGGTGGTGCGGAACAATTATTTTTGGTTGCAACAAGCCACCGAATCGTCGGTGAACGATGTGCCGCTTGTGAGTGACGCCGCTGCCTCTTCGACCATGCAAGAGACGGAAAAAGATGAAAACGGCACCAACGGAATCTCCTTTTTGGCCAACGGAGACCGTGCCTTGGTGCAGCGGGTGAGGAACGTGCGCGAAGTGTATGGCTTCCGTTTTGCTGACGTCTGGTTGCAATTCCCCGACTACGACCAATACGAATTGCAAGCAACGGTCGTGCTGGACAGTCTTAACACAGAGGCACCGGCGTTGACACCAGCGCAAAACGAGCGGTTGTTTCAGGAGGTGATGGCCGACTATGCCGACATTCCCTTGAAGCGGGAACGGCTCAAAAAGATGAGACAAGACAAGTTGTTGAACGCCATTCAGGTGAAATATGCGTACGCCATCACCTGTCATAAGGCGCAAGGTGGGCAGTGGGCGCATGTCTATCTGGATCAAGGCTATATGACCGACGACATGCTCACGCCCGACTATGTGCATTGGTTGTACACCGCTTTCACCCGTGCCACCGAGCGTTTGTATTTGGTCAATTGGCCTAAAACGCAAACGCACGATGAGGATGATTGAGCGAGAGCGGCCATTAAAAGCCACCTACCGCCCCGCTTTTCGTTTTTTGTAGACCACGGGGTCGTCCGTGACTTCATCACTTCTTACCCTCACTTGTGTCATGAGGCCCATCTCGTCGCCCACCTTTAAAACGACAACAAACGCTCTTTGACGGGCATGGTGATACTCAAGAGCAGCTTGTAGGCTGTATAGGTGTGGAGATTCTGACCGAAAAAAAACTAAAAATCATGACAAAAGCACACGTTTCTGCATTTTTATTAGTATATTTGCATATAGAATGTTTCACTAAAATATTATAGAATATGATTTCAAACACATTGCAAGATGCTTTCAACAAACAGATTGTTGAAGAGATTTTTTCAGCTAATTTATATCTTTCCATGTCTTTCTACTTAGAGAAAGAGGGTTTTGACGGTTTTTCAAACTGGATGAAAAGACAGTCGGAAGAGGAAATGGATCATGCCTACCAGATGGCAAGCTACATCATCAAACGTGGCGGTGAGGCCATCATCAATCAGATTCCGGCTGTGAAGCAGACATGGACTAGTCCGCTGGATGCCTTCGAAGACGCTTACAAGCACGAGTGCCACATCAGCCACTTGATTGACAAGTTGCTCGCCAAGGCTGTAGAAGAGAATGATAATGCTACCCAGGATTTCCTCTGGCAGTTTGTACGCGAGCAGGTAGAGGAAGAAGCTACCGCCAGCGGTATTGTGGACCGTATCAAGCGTATGGGCGACACGGCTATCTTCAACCTTGACCAGCAATATGGCTCACGCGTGAAGTAGACCCTGCACATGTAATGTAACAAAGAAGAGATTATCAGCCCTACAGGGGGAAGATAATCTCTTTTTCCGTCACTTGGCTGTGGATTAGCAAGCCACACCAACAGCACGAAAAGCAAAATCACCAACGAATGAAGAAAGAAAACGACATGGGAAGCAGCCTGTTCACACTGGCCTTGCTGCGCTGGTTCAGCGAGAATGGGCGCAGCATGCCATGGCGTGAGACAACCGACCCATACGCCATCTGGATTAGTGAGGTGATTTTGCAGCAGACGCGCATACAGCAAGGCTGGGCCTACTGGGAGCGTTTCATGGCTCGTTTCCCGAAAGTTGAAGATTTGGCAGCGGCTTCTGAGGACGAGGTGCTGCGGCTATGGCAGGGGCTGGGCTACTACAGCAGGGCGCGAAACCTGCACCATGCAGCCAAACAAGTGGTGGAGTTGGGACATTTTCCCAACACGATGGAAGGACTGAAGGCCCTGAAAGGCGTGGGCGACTATACGGCCGCAGCCATTGGATCGATAGCCTTCGGACTACCGGTGGCGGTAGTTGACGGAAACGTGTATCGGGTGTTGGCACGTCATTACGGCATCTATACACCCATCAACACCACCGAAGGAAAAAAAGAATTTGCCGCTTTGGCACAATCGTTGTTGCCCGCAGCTGAACCATCGGCCTACAACCAGGCCATCATGGACTTCGGTGCGATACAGTGTACACCCACATCGCCTCGCTGCTTGATATGTCCTTTGACGGACTCCTGCATTGCTTTGCGGACAGGTAAGGTTGATGAACTGCCCATCAAACTGAAAACTTTGAAAATTAAGACGCGCAAATTGGTATATGTGTATGTGCGTTGGCAAGGAAAAACAGCCATTCATCGCCGAGCGGCCGGTGACATTTGGCAGGGCTTATGGGAACCGTTGCTCTATGAAAACGAAGAACTGCCCGACTTCCCCGGACAGCTTTTGTTGCTGAAAAAAGGTGTGAAGCACGTGCTGACGCACCGCATCTTGCAGGCTGACTTTTATCTTTTGGAAGCCAATGAACAACCGGCATTGCCCGATGACTACATCTGGGTGGAAGAAAGTGAACTGGACCAATATGCCTTGCCACGCCTCATCGAACTACTATTGGAATCTCTTCCAAACAGCAATACGTAATCATGAAGCCGCAACAGCAGTATCCATCTTGATTTCTTCTACCTGTTTAACAAGTTTTGTACTGTCTTTTCCCATCACAAAAACAATGCGGACCACGCGGCCATACTCTGCGCTACCCTTCACCTTCAATGGCCGCTTCTTACCAAAGAGCATAGTGTCGCGGTGTGAAGGGTAAGAGATGAGCTGGAGTTTATCGCGAGTAGAGCCTTCACCGATGATGAAAATGTCCACACTGTCTTTTGCTTTCGACATTTTTTCTTTTTGCTGTTGCTTCAAAACGGCTGTGTCGATTGGTTCGAAGACCTCGGCTGCGACAGTGTCACCCAATTCTTGTGAAGGCGCAAACTTGCAAGAAGCGGAGAATCCTAAGATGAATAGGAAGATGGGGAAAAAGAGCAATAGTTTTTTCATTATATAAGAACGTGCAGGATAGAACATTTGTCAGCATCCGCAAACGAGAACAAACGCAAAGATAAAAAATAAATCCCGGATTCGATGGAGAATCCGGGATTTTATTGGATACATAACCAATTAGGTTATTGCTTTATATAAGTTCTCTTGACAAATGGGGCTTTTTGAATGTATCGAGCGCAAAGTCTGACACCCTCCATGATGTTCATTCCGCCCTCCGTTCCTTCCATTTCGACAACGAAATCTTGCAAACCGGCCTTGTCAGCGTATTTAAAGATGCCGTCAAAGCCTACCATGCCGCTCTCTCCTAGCACATACTTGTCTTTGATGTGGAGCATCTTAAAACGTCCAGGATGTTTTCGGAACCACTCAGTAGGACTTTGCTGCGCCATCATGGCCCAATACACGTCCATTTGGAAGAACACGTATTCGGGGTTGGTGTGGCTCACAAAGTATTCGTACCAGTCCTTCCCTTCCACCTTAGCGAACTCGTGTGAATGGCTGTGATAGCCATAAAGAAGTCCTGCAGCTTTACACTTTTTGCCAATTGCGTTGTGATAGTCACAAAGTATCTGAGCATCTTTGAGTGTTTTTGGAACAGATGCCCATGGCGTTACGATATACTTCATGCCCGCAGCCTTGTGCGCCTTGATTGCTTCGTCCCACCACTTCAACGCTTCTGCGAAATCATGATTCTTCAACTCTTGATCACTCAATGCACGAGTCGTATGTGAAGAAATGGGCTTGAGACCTGCTGCCTCAACATCTTTACGATATTGTTCGGGAGACACGCCATAGAACTTACCGTCACCATAGTTAGCTGCTTCAACACCTGTATAACCCATAACCTTAAGACGTTTGAACACGTCAACATGGTTTTTGGCATACTTATCGGCGTCACCGATTACCTCACGAATGGAATAAAGCTGCAAAGCCATTTCTTTCTGAGGCAACATTCGACGCTGCATTCGGCCACGACGTTGTGCGAAAGTGGTGGTACTGCCAAGGAGCATCAAGGCAATGAGCGATAAAACTAGCTTGTTTTTCATGTCGCTTTTGATTTAGTCTGTAATCTTAATGCGTACATTACGATACCAAACATCGTCTCCGTGGTCTTGGAAGCCGATATAACCTTCATGCTTGTCACCACCCATATTCTTCAGAAGCTTGTAAGCAATGGGGAATTCACCATCCTCTTTGAACTTGCTGTTCTTCAACATTTCGTTCCATTTTGGTGTCCACAAGTGGTATTCCACCACGTTTTCACCATTCTGAGCGTGGATGACTGTACCCTTGAAGACAGTGATTTTACCCTTGTTCCACTCACCAAATGGTTTTGCATTCTGTGGTTTTGCAGGGATCATGTCGTACAAGGAAGCCGACTGACGGTTGCCGTCGACACCAAGTTTGGCATCTTCGTGGTTGGCATTGTCAAGTACTTGATACTCTGAAGCCGACTGCCAGATAGGAAGATATTCGTCCTTGCCGTCAACATTCGTCGTAACTTCTTGTGCCAAATAGAACACACCAGAGTTACCACCCTTTGATATTTTGTATTCAAACTCAAGTTCAAAGTTCTTAAACTTATGTGCGAAGATGAGGTCTCCTCCACCTTCCATCTGTGCTTCACCTGTGCCTGAACCTGTCAAGTGGATAGCACCGTCTTCTACATTCCAGCTTTCAGGAGCCGAATCCATGCCGTATCCGCGCCAACCATTCAAAGTTTTGCCATCAAACAACGTGATGAAGCCATCCTTGTCTACGGCATATTGGCTCAAATCGACGTTCTGCTTGTCAGCTACTTTAAAGTCTAATGCACCGGCAGCAACAGCTGTGGAATCGGCATTGCCGCAGCATTGCTTGCATCCACAATTACACTTTTTATTATTGCCACAAGATATGAATAGCAAAGAAGCTATTGCTAATGTTGATAATGTGTATTTCATCATTCTGTATTTTAATTGGTTATTATAATTCTTTCACACGAATGTTACGGAACCAAACATCGTTTCCGTGGTCTTGCACACCAATCAATCCTTCACGGTTAGGACCTCCACAGTCGTTGAGGAACCTGAAAGCAATGGGCCATGCCTTTTCACTAAACTTGCTCTTCTGCAAGAGTTCGTTCCATTCGGGTGTCCACAACTTGTACTGCAATACCTGAACGCCGTTTTGGAAATGCGTAACTGTACCGTTCAATACACGGATTTTTACATGGTTCCACTGTCCATAAGGTTTTGCATTCTGTGGTTTAGCAGGAATCATGTCGTAAAGCGATGAAGATTTACGATTGCCATCTACGCCCAATTTTGCGTCTGGATGGTTCTCATTATCGAGAACTTGGTACTCGGGACAGGAGATATAAATAGGTTGCAACTCACCCTTCTCATTGACAGTTTCTTGTGCCAAGTAGAAAATTCCAGAGTTAGCTCCCTTTCCAACCTTCCATTCCATGTCCAATTCAAAGTTCTTAAACTTGTGTGCAAACACCAAGTCGCCACCTTCTTTGCCTTTAGACTCAGGACTCTCGTTGCCGATAAAGTGAATGGTACCATTATCAACAACCCAGCGTGAAGGCACGTAGGTCTTGCCATAGCCACGCCAACCCCTCAACGTTTTGCCGTCAAAGATATTGATAAAGCCTTTTTTGTCGACCTTGAAAGTATGCTTTTCCCACTTCTCGGGGCCTTGAAAGCCTTGCGAGAAATACAATGTAACTGCTCCTTTGTTGGCATAGTTTGATTTTGGTGTTGCCGCCGAAGCGTTCAACACCAAAAAGCACCATGCAACAGTAAATAACAAATGTTTCATGTTTGATCTTCTTTCTTTTATACGTTAGGTATTTCAGGAAGTTTCCAACCCTCGCGATATACTGGTTTGATGAGGCGTGCAGCCCATTCGTTAGCATTAACTGGGTTGGTGTATGTACGGTCGAATGTTGGATGACCGTCATGAATTTCAAACTTATCCTCTATGACACTACGCAAAGTTGCATTTGCCGGGATGTTGGTGAAGCGCATGTTCCTTGCGTCATACTTCAGCCACTGACCAAGGTCTTGCAGACGAACAGCTGTACAACCCAAGACGATTGCCTCGTTCATCGGAGCAGAGAACTTGAAATCTGACTCGCTCGGAATACGGTTTTCTGGACTTTCTTTACAAGCTCTGATCCAGTCTTGCTGGTGATTATCGTTCTTAACGATACGGTTTAGTTCGGGTACAACCGGCTTTCTGCCAGACAACAAGTAAGGCTCATAGCCGTAACACTCGGCAACCATTGTATCTTTTGAACCGTAGAAGATACAGCAACCGTCAGTCTTTAGCTTCTTACCTTGAGGCATTCCATCTGGATATTGTGGGATAAGGCCACCATCATACCATGCCAACTCAACCTCTGGGAGAGACAATTTAGGCATGTTGTCACGAGCAGCAAAGCGATAAGTAATCTTTTCGGCAGACGGACAAGAGTCGGTCATCAACATGGTTGAACTGCCAATCAATTCAGCAGGGGCGCCAAGGTTCAATCCCTTGAAGGCAACCTGCAGGATATGGTTAGCCATATCACCTAAGGCACCTGATCCAAAGTCCCACCATCCACGGAAGTTCCATGGTGTATAGGCTGCATTGAAATCGCGGTATTTTGCCGGACCGATAAAGGCATCCCAGTTCATCGTCGAAGGAATAGCCATCTTCTCTGTAGGAGTTGGCATGCCTTGTGGCCAGATAGGACGGTTTGTAAAGGCCTCAATGCGCCTTACCTCACCAATTTCACCGTTCCAAAGCCAATTCAATGCCTGACGGGCACCACTACTGGAAGCACCTTGGTTACCCATCTGAGTTGCCACCTTATATTTCTTTGCGAGCGCAGCCAGTAAGCGCGATTCGTAAGGATAGAGTGTCATTGGCTTCTCTACATACACGTGTTTGCCTGCTATAATGGCATCGGCGCAAATAATGGCGTGTGTATGGTCGGCCGTTGCACACATCACAGCATCTGCACTTTTAAGCATTTCGTCGAACATCTTACGATAATCGTTATAGCGCTTTGCCTTTGGATACTTGTCAAAGACATGCTTAGCATACTTCCAGTCGACATCACAAAGACCAATGATGTTCTCTGTTTCCATTGCACTGAGGTCAGCGGCACCACGTCCGCCGATACCTACACCAAGAATATTCAGTTTGTCACTTGGTGATTTCTTACCGCGGGCCTTACCCAACACCGTGTTAGGTACGATGTTAGGAGCCACGATCATTCCTGCCAATGCGGCGCTTCCTCTCTTGAGAAAGTCTCTTCTTGAAATGTCTGCCATAATTGTTTGGTTGGTTAATATAAATATAAAATTTAAGTTGGTTAAACTTCTGAGTTATTAGGTAACAGTCCATACCCATCGGTCATGTGCCTTCTACGGTATCTAATTTGTTCCAATGTCTTCAGATTTCCGATGGCTGGAAGGTCGTGCTTGGCTGCATCGTCCAGACAGTCCCAAGCGAATTTAGATGCGGTAGCCGAATCTTTGAAGGTGGGTAGATGTGAATCACGCACCCCTGTTTCTATCGAGTTGGCCATGCGCTCAATGAGCAAGTCTAAGTTCTTGCCACCGAAAGGTTTTTCAATATGCAGTGTTTCGTTCACCCCTCGCACGTCAACAACTGCCGTTTGGAAGTCGTGCGTCATGTGAGCAATACCTTTGGTTCCGATAATGTCTATATAAGAGTTGTGTGTTTGATCCTTCGAAAGCTGTCCGTAGACAAAACCTTGCGTGATGTCAAACACGATACCGTTCTCAAAAGTGCCATGCACCTGCAACCACCACGGGTCTTTGTAATTCCACATACGAATGCCCTGGGCGTGATAGGTCTTAAATTCGCTGTCGGCATACCACCGCGCTACATCCACATAATGCATACCACAGTCGTGAAAGCACGGTCCTTCCGACTCATGTCCCTCGCCCGGAGCCAAGCCCGGCGTCATGTGACATATTCGCAGAATGGCCAATTCACCAATCTCTCCGCTGGCCACGATATCCTTCAACTCACTGTGATACCACGAATTGCGCAGATACATATTCACCGTACAGATGCCTTCGTAGTTTTCAGTCATCTGCACACAGGCAGCTTCTGCTTCTACAGTGTCAGCGATAGGTTTCTCTGCTATGATATGTTTTCCCTTGGCGACAGCTAAGGCAATACGATTTCTACGATCACTCGCAAATGCGCTTAAAACGACGAGTTGTACGTCAGGGTCATTGAAAGCCACATCGCTATTGGTGATAACTTTTGAGCTTGGGGATAATTCACGCGCCAATTTACAGCAGCTTTCATTAATATCACATATATAAACTACGTCATATCGGGTGCTGTTCTGAAACTCCTGAAGGTAAAACCTTCCCATTCGACCGAACCCGATAATCGCAACTTTTATTTTCATCCGAAAAAATTACCTAAAGAATTTTGAGTTATTAAAAATTTAACTGTTTGCAAATATAGCTAAAAAAATAACAGGAAAAGACAGTGTTTCTGCGAAAAAATAGTTAATATTTGCTATAGCACAAAACAAGGAAAGCAACAAACAATCACAGCTATCCCCCTGTGAGTGGGGCGATACGATTAGCTGCGGCTTTATTCTTTTGGGTGATATTTTCACAATCGCACCTATATAATTCATTTTTAATATTTATCTTTGTCCAGCAAAAAAACATGTATGACGGTGCAAACGCAGAGGGTTGCCATACCATGCATGCCTACTCAACATAACAGACCCATGAAGATAGTAAAACCAAAAAAGAATTTAGGGCAGCATTTCCTGACCGATTTGAGCATTGCCAAGCGCATAGCCGACACCGTTGACGCATGCCCAGACATCCCCATCTTGGAGATAGGTCCCGGCATGGGCGTGCTGACACAATATCTGGTGGAGAAACCACGGGAAGTAAAAGCGGTAGAAATAGACCGCGAGTCGGTAGCATATCTCAGGGAGAACTATCCCAAACTGCGTGACAACATCATCGGACAGGATTTCTTGCGCATGGATCTTCATCAGGTGTTCGATGGCCAGCAGTTTGTCTTAACGGGCAACTATCCGTATGACATTTCCTCGCAAATCTTCTTCAAGATGCTCGATTATAAAGACCTCATCCCCTGTTGCACCGGCATGATACAGCGCGAAGTGGCACTACGCATCGCTTCTGAGCCTGGCAACAAGGCGTATGGCATCCTGTCGGTCTTGATACAAGCTTGGTATCATGTGGAATATCTGTTCACGGTAGACGAACACGTATTCAACCCACCACCCAAAGTAAAGAGTGCAGTCATACGCATGACACGCAACAAGGTGCGCAATCTGGGCTGCGACGAGATGTTCTTCAAACGAGTTGTCAAAACAGTTTTCAACCAGCGACGCAAGATGTTGCGGGTTAGCCTGCGACAGCTGTTCCCAGGTGAGGGTGCGTCCGCCGAATTCTATGCGGGAGAGCTGATGACCAAACGCCCCGAACAGTTATCCGTGGCACAGTTTGTTGCGCTGACAAACCAAGTGGAAGCCGAGCTGAAGCGCCTCCATCAGCAAGAATCATGATGAGCCAAAAAGCCTTAAAACAGGGATAAAATACCACTCTACAGATTGAAGAAAACCAACGACAACACACCTCCCCCGCCCCATGACGTAAAACAATTTCAAGCAAACAGTTGTTTATTTCCCCGTAAATCCGTATTTTTGTACAATACTAATTCTAATGCAAGAAAAAAATATGATTGACGTAAAATCTACATTACAAAGCGCCGAAGAGCGCATGCAGATGGCTACCATGTTTTTAGAAGAACAATTGAACCGCATTCGTGCGGGACGTGCAAATGTAGCTATCCTGGACGGAGTGATGGTCAGTTCGTACGGATCCATGGTTCCTCTCAACCAAGTTGCCAACGTTTCTGTACCCGACGCACGCACCATCGCCATCAAACCGTGGGACAGAAAGGCCATACGGGACATCGAAAAGGCCATCATGGATTCTGATGTAGGCATCACACCAGAGAACAATGGCGAGATTATCCGCCTGGGCATTCCCCAACCTACCGAGGAGCGTCGTCGTGAACTGGTAAAACAGTGTAATAAGATTGGCGAAAAATCGAAGATAGAAGTGCGCAACGTGCGCTCTGAAATCAAAGACAAACTCAAGAAAGCCGTTAAAGACGGATTGTCTGAAGATGCAGGAAAGGACGCCGAGAACGAGTTGCAAAAGATTCACGACAAGTTCATCAAGCAGGTAGACAGTCTGCTGGAAGACAAGACCAAAGAAATCATGACGGTGTAGGGAATTTGAGTTGATGAGTTTGTAAGTTCATGAGTTTATGAGTTTGTAAGTTTGTGAGTTTATGAGTTTGTAAGTTGATCAGTTTATTGAATCACGAACTACTCATCCCTTAAAAAGCCCACTCTTTTGTGAAGAATGATCAAGGTGAAAGTCACAAGACTATCCATCCGCATAAAAGTCTATCCACTCCCCTCTCTTTTGGAGAGGGGCTGGGGGTGAGGCTTTAAATTCCATCCATCCATGCACGGACTCGTTATTAAGAATACAGGAAGCTGGTATACCGTCAAGACCGATGACGGACGTATCGTAGAAAGCAAGGTGAAGGGTAACTTTCGATTGAAAGGTATCCGCAGCACCAGTCCTGTGGTTGTGGGCGACTATGTTGACATCATCATGAACCCCGAGGGAACGGCACTAATCAGTGCCATAGACGACCGCAAGAACTACATCATACGCAAAGCGTCTAATCTCTCCAAGCAAAGCCAAATCATCGCAGCCAACCTCGACCAGGCTCTCCTCATCATCACCATCAAACAACCAGAAACCTCCACTACTTTCATTGACCGATTCCTCGCCGGAGCTGAAGCCTATCGGGTACCCGTGGTCTTGGTGTTCAACAAGACCGATCTACTTGACGATGACGAACGCCGCTACCAACAACAAATGGTGACACTGTACGAAACCATCGGCTATCCGTGTATCGAGATATCGGCCGAAACGGGCATGGGCATCGACCAACTGCAAACACTCCTAAAACAAAAGGTTACGCTGGTCAGCGGAAACAGCGGCGTTGGCAAGTCAACGCTCATCAACGCCATCATCCCACACGCCGACCAACGTACAGCCGAAATCAGCAATGCGCACGGCACAGGCATGCACACCACCACTTTCAGTGAGATGATAGAACTGGCTGAGGGTGGTTACCTGATTGACACACCGGGCATCAAAGGCTTCGGAACCTTTGACATCGAGCGAGAAGAACTGACAAGCTATTTCAAGGAAATCTTCGAATTTTCCAAAGATTGCAAATTCAACAATTGCACACACACCCATGAACCTGGCTGTGCGGTGATACAAGCTGTTGAAAATCATTATATCTCCGACAGCCGCTATCAGAGTTATCTCAACATGTTGGAAGATAAAGATGACAGCAAATATCGCGCGGCCTATTAGCATAGAGCCATCAGGACAAAATCCTCACACACGACCCTATAGACCGAATGGCACTCGCATGGAGTGCCATCCTATCTACACAAGAAAAGCAAAACAAGCTGCTTTATTCGTACATTCTTTTTATGTAATCACATTTTGTCCAATGAAGTAACAACTTCAGGAAACAAATGACAAACTATATTACGCCCCTAATTCTGTCGTCAAAGGCTGAAAGGGCTGCTTTGGCGCCTTCGCCCATGGCAATCATGATTTGTTTATAAGGTACGTTGGTCACATCTCCAGCGGCATAAACACCAGATACGGACGTCCTACAATAGTTGTCCACCTCTATCTCGTGGCGTTGATTTAACGGAACTGCCTCACGGAAGAGGTCGGCATTGGCAGCCAATCCTATCTGTACAAAGATGCCGTCTACCGCTATGTCACGTTCTTCATCGTTGTTGCGATTCTTCACACGAATGGCTGTTACTTTCTGTCCGTCGCCCACGATAGCCGTAGTTTGTGCCATGGTGTATATTTCTACGTTTTCCAAGCTCTTCGCTTTTTCTTGTAAAACGGTATCAGCTCGTAGGCTCTCGCCAAATTCAAGTACGGTTACCTTTTTGCAGATGCCCGCCAAATCGATAGCCGCTTCTACGCCAGAATTACCTCCTCCGACCACTGCTACATGCTTGTTCTTATAGAAAGGACCGTCGCAGTGGGGACAGAAGTGTACGCCATGCCCCATATACTTAGCCTCGTCTTGTACGTTGAGCTTTCTCCAGCTTGCGCCAGTGGCAATGATGACCGCAGGTGAGATAAATATTTCACCGCCTTTTACGTGTACCTTTTTTAGTTTTTCGTCGAAAAACGCCTTGTCAACCTTTCTGTTGTCAAACACATCAATAGGGTATTCCTTGAGGTGGGTAAGGAGGTTGTCAGCCATCTTCGCTCCAGTTGTCTTGGGAACAGAGATGAAGTTTTCGATGCCAACCGTATCTTTCATCTGTCCACCAATGTTGTTTGCAATGATAGCTACATGCAAACCCTTGCGTGCAGAATAAATAGCAGCCGACGCTCCAGCAGGACCACCTCCCACAACTACAACATCGTAACGGCGTTCCACCGGCTCTTCGTTCTCATCTTCTTCGCTACCAATCATGTCTTCTAATTTGGTGAGCAGCTCTCCCAAGCTGCCTCGTCCAATGTGCAGCAACTCTCCGTTGGCATATACCGTTGGCACAGCTTGAATATTCAAGCTGTCCACCTCGTCTTGAAACAAGGCGCCATCTATCATTTCGTGCGTAATTTTTGAACTGATTAGCGCCATGACGTTCAACGCCTGTACAATGTCGGGGCAGTTGGTGCAGGTTAGCGAGACGTATGTTTGCAGTTTGATGTTCCCTTTGAGACGCTGAATGCGCTTGCAAATCGCATCATCGGGCAGGTTCTTGCCTTTGCCATCGGCATTCAAGACAGCCAAAAGAAGTGACGTGAACTCATGACCGTTGGGTATGCCACGAAACATAACGCCTGTTTCTTCATTGTCTTTTAGTAATGAGAACTGTATTGTCATGTCATCGGCCTCCACAAATTGTGCCTTAAAAAGCTGGGATGTTGAGACAAAGTCGTTGATGAATTCTTTTAGTTCTGCGGCTTTTTCATGTTGCGGATGCGCCGTTACTTTGAAGGTATATTGATGGGTTAAGTCTTTAAAGACATCTTTAACCTGTTGTAGGATGGTTGTATCTAACATTGTGCTATAAATTGTTTATATTTGGGTAATTTTTCATTATGTTTCTAACAGAAATGTAAAAGGTATAAAAAAAGGCAGCTTGAGAAAGCAACGACGATACTTAGTTCGTAGATGTTTTCTCTTAGCTACCTTTCAAGTTGGGTTCTTAATCCTTTTTACAGCTTTCCTACCAAATCAATACTTGGTTTCAAAGTCTCTTCGCCCTGCTTCCACTTAGCTGGACAAACTTCACCTGGGTGAGATTCTACGAACTGTGCTGCTGATACCTTACGTACCAACTCGTCGGCGTTGCGACCAATACTGTTGTCTTGAATCTCTGCAATCTTAATCTTGCCCTCTGGATCTACCAAGAATGTACCGCGATAAGCTACACCTTCGTCTGCTTTGTAAACGCCAAAGCCTTTTGCCAACACTGCCAATGGGTCGGCAAGCATGGTGTAGTTAATCTTCTTGATGCTGTCAGATGTGTCGTACCATGCTTTGTGTACAAAGTGGGTATCGCAGCTAACAGAGAACACCTCTACGCCCATCTTCTTTAATTCTTCGTACTTGCCTGCCAAGTCAACCAACTCTGTAGGACATACAAAAGTGAAGTCGGCTGGGTAGAAGAAGAAGATTGCCCATTTGCCCTTGATATCTTCGTTTGAAACTGTTTTAAACTCTCCTTTTTGGAATGCCTGAACCTTAAACTCAGGAACTTGTGCATTGATTATTGTTTCCATATTTATTCTATTTATTTAATGTTATACAATGAATGAATAACTCATCGCTTGTAATTATTACAAAGTTAATCATAAAATGATAAAAACAAGAAACTTCTAACGACAAAAATGCAAATAATAACCATAATTATAGTTTCTTCTTCAATCTTAACAGATTTATAGCTACAGTCCTCCTTTTTTAGTTGCTCCCAGCATATAAGATCGGCAATCTGCCACATCGTCGAAAGTCGCAACATCCTTGCCCAAGCCATCAAAACAACCAACATCAGCAACGCACACGACACAGACATGCACACCGCCGCTTTCAGTGAGTTGACAGAACAGACAAAGGATGCTTACCAGTCCGTGCATGAATAATTGTGAATTTGGTATACGGATGGGATAGTACACCCCGCACCAGGAAACGTGGTAAAAAGTGTATAACATCTAATGAACTACGAAATATTTTGACAAGCCTCCTGAATACTCGCGTATTTGCAAACAGCGGAAGGAGAGATTGAAAAAACGCGAATTTTGGGCGTTTTTCGCATCTCATTATCATAGAAGAGATTATAGATTTTCATCAGTTATCATTCTCCAATCGCATTGCCTTTCTTTATCAAAAGCATGCTGTTTGGTCCTCAATCTCAATGCTTTTGCGATGTAATTGCATGCAAATATGGGAGACAAATCATATAAATAGCGCATTAAAAAGCATGAAATGGGCTCATTTTTTGCTTGTTTTTTGCTTTTCGACACTTCAAAACAAGCTGACAAGCGCTATATTTTTTCTATTTCACCACTTGTAAATTTTGAAATAAATCAACAATCGCGCAAATCTTACACTCATTATTCCATTCTACACCAACTGCGAATGGCTTTCATACCCCTATCGAATAACTCACACATTGATGCCCATTAGACTTTCATAATAGCATAAACTTTCATATTCACATTTATTTATTTATATAATTGTCATATTAATCATAAATCAAAACTTTTTCGTGCAAAATGACATGTTTTATAAAAATAAGCATTACATTTGCAAACATTCAAGAGGCACAAATTTATGATCATGCCTCATAATACATCATTCTTAATCATCAAAAAGTACATTAGTATGAAAAAATCATTTACCTATTTTTTGTCAAGCCTGGCTGCCTTGATTGCGACAGTAGGCGTGTACGCCCAGATAAACGGCACTGGTTCGGGTGAAACTGACGACAAGACGGTTTACAAAGAAACGTTCGACAAGCAAGAAGCCTTCGATACTTTCACCATCATCGATGCCAACAACGACAAAGTTACGTGGAGATACAACAAAAGCGATAAACATGCAGAATGTTATTACGCCTCAAAAGGGACGAGCGACGACTGGCTCATCACGCCAGAAATCGCGCTGAAAGCTGGAAAAGTGTATGAGGTGTCGTTTGACACATGGGCCAGCGGATCCTATTATACCGAGAAGTTGAGTGTATGGTATGGTCAGGGCAAAGAGCCAAGTAAGTATAACGTCCTGCTTCCCACTCTCGGCATTAAGTACGGTGTTGCCTCGCTTTCCAACACAATCACTATCAAGGCCGACGGCAACTACCGAATAGCGTTCCACGATGAGAGCCCAGCCAACCAATACGCCCTCAACCTGGACAACATCATGGTCAAGGAAATTGCCTCAGCAAGTGCACCTGCTGCCGTCACCTTCATGACTGCCACACCGGGTGACAAGGGTGAGCTGAAGGCCACCGTGTCGTTCACTTCGCCAGGAAAAGCCATTGACGGAAACGCCATCTCATCACTCACTAAAATTGACGTATTGCGTAATAACAAAGTGATTCACACGTTTGAAAACCCAGCTGTCAACCAGTCGATGTCCTATACCGACGAGCAAGCACCCAATGGCAATCACACCTATTCGGTCGTGGCATATAACGAAGCAGGAGCAGGCCTGCCCGTATCCTCTGAAATTTATATTGGAGAAGACACCCCAGGTGCCGTGAGCAACATAAAACTTGTAGATAATGGCAGTACGTACACCTTGTCATGGACAGCACCAACCAAGGGAGCAACGGGACGATATTATAGTGGTACCAACCTAAAGTACAACATCTACATCCCCCAAGGCGGTGCCAGTTCGAAGCTATACAAAGCCAATGTAGATGGCACTTCCATCACCATCCCCAGCATTGGTGGAGAACAAGATTTGATGAGATACCAAGTTTCTGCCGTCAACATAGGTGGTGAAGGTGAGAAAACCAACTCAAACGTCATCGTGGTTGGTGATGTTTACGACTTGCCTATTGCCGAATCGTTTGACGACGGCAAGACCAATACCAAGCATTATTGGTGGAGAGACTCAAAAAGTCAGAGCTACTGGCTGTTGAGCAGCCATGGGTATATTCTTTGGACACCAGACAACGAATACGACGAGGCATGGTGGAACTCAGGCAAGATCTCACTGAACAACTCGGCAAAACCAAAACTTACATTCAAATATAACATCCTTGCTAAATCGAGAACCGCTATACAAGTAGAGGCACTGAAACCCAACTTAGAAACAGTAAAATTGGGTTATGTGGATGGTTTCACGAGTGGAAAGAACGGTTGGCAGAGCTATCGTATTGATTTGTCACCAGTGAAAAACGAAAGATATGTGATCATCAAGTTCCATGGTGTTGCCGACGATACGGAATACATCGGTCTTGACGACATCAACATTGCTGACGACACCGAAAACAACCTTGCCGTAAAAGTTACAGCCCCGGCTCTTGGTACAACAGGCCTGCCGCTGCAAGTACAGGTGATTGTAAACAACACCGGCTCAAAAGCTGCCTCAAACTTCACCATACACCTCTATCAGAATGGGGAGGCGGTTGCCGACAGCACCGTTACCGAATCAATCGCATCGCTGGAATCACACAGTTATCTCCTGTCATTCGTCCCACAGGTGGGGACAGAAAGTGCCGAGATATATGCTGTGATTGATTATGGGGCCGACGAATACTTGGAGAATAATACTTCGAAAAAAGTCATTGTCCCCTTGCAACAGCCAACCATGAAACCGGCCACCAACCTGACTGTCAGTACTACAGGTGATAACAGTACAACCATTAGCTGGACAGCTCCTACCCACAGTCAAACGGTTGTAACCGATGACTTTGAGGGTTACAAGCCTTTTTATTTATTGAAAGAGGGACCTTACTTGCTGGCCAATTACCAAATTGGACCATGGACTCTGTTCGATGGCGACCAAGAATACTCGATTGCCCTGCCTGGATATAATTTTGAGAATATGGAAGAATGCTTTGCTTACATGGTATTTAATCCGTCAAAGGTGACTACCTTAGACAAAAAGAAGACTGATCTCGATAAGTTGGAAACGTTCAGGGCGCATTCGGGCTCACAATTTTTGACTTCATTCTCTATCAACGATGATATGGCTATGTACTCTAAAAAGAGCAACGACTGGCTCATTTCACCGTTGCTAACAGGTGACAAGCAGACCATTAAGTTCTGGGCAAACGCACTAATGAGTGGTTCGAACGGAGAAGCCAAGTACGAAGTGCTGTATTCGAAGACGGACACGCTGGCAGGAAGCTTCATCGTGGTTCAACCAGAAAAGAGTGCACCGGCCAACAATTGGACGGAAAACAAGGTTGAACTGCCAGATGGTACCAAGTATTTTGCCATTCATTGCACCACACCCACCACCTCGCTGCAGATCTTTATGCTTGACGACATCACCTATACCATAGGTGACGGAGAAATCAAGGGATACAATGTGTACCGCGACGGTAAAAAGGTTGCCAGGGTGGATGCCAACACCACATCGTTCAACGATGAAGCTACTGGCGATCATCAATATCAGGTGACCGTAGTTTACAACAGCGGAGAATCTGTCTATTCGAACAGTGTTACAACTGGAATAGAACGCATGACGAATGAGAACGACTTGCAAGAAAAAGCTGTATACAATCTCAATGGACAAAAACTCCCTGCAAAGCAAAGAGGTGTAAACATCATCCAGATGAGTGATGGCTCAACACGAAAGGTAGTGATTCCATAAAGATCGTCATGTCCGATCTGCAACAGCCTTTGTCAGGATAACAGATGTCTGGCTTCAGTACTGGCAAAGGCCTTGCAAAGGATATGAAAAGCTGAGGGCGTATCGACATAATGATACCCCTTTTTTTTGTGTTCTAGAATAGATAAAAAATGCCTCTAATAATTCTTGAGTTAAGTACGACGGAGTGACTAAACTTGGTATATGGAGGTCTAACGGAAATCATTACGTACCGAACCCGTGCATAGACCAGAACCTTCGCGTAACAAAGGGAATACAGGTAACCAATCTCTGTAACGGACTCAAGGGTATTGACAAATGCAATTCAAGTAAAAAGCCTGGCTTGAACAAATTCAAGCCAGGCTTTCAATATACGTCTTACTCAGCAACTACCTCAAAATCTTACCGATTTCTGATGGAAGTTTACCAGAAAGCGGATGCTTACGAAGCTGTTTTTTCACTTTTTCGAGAACAGCCTGCTTAGATACTTCGTCTTGATTGGCAGACTTGCCAAATTCGAGAACGGTACCCTTGGCTGACTTTGGAGTAATCTCCAACATGAATGGCTTATAAAAGAGAGCAACCACGCCCTGGTAACTATTTTTCGTTACTTGATCGGAATTGAAAACAAAGAAGCCCAACGTATTCGCATCGTACTCAGCCGACGGATCTTCAGTCAACTCCTTAATAAGGGCATCATTAAATTTATTGTCACCCATAAAAGCGATTGTTGCGTTCTCTTTATCACTATAGTCAAAGTAGCCAGAGATACTCAACTCTGCTTTTGGTGAAGCAAATATAAAATTTAAATCATTCTTTGAAAATGCACTCAGATATCCATAGTCAACGATACCAGATACGATGTGATAGTAATTGGCATACATACCCATGTGTTCGCCAGCATTAATGTCGAAACCCAACGAGCCTTCGTCGAGCGTCATCGGTAAAGTCCAATTGTTATCAGGGAAATAAATCAGCAACTGACCTTTCACTTCAGCCACCATCACCTTCATCACAGCAAATATTTCATCAAGATTCTTCGTATTCTTAGTAATCTGTGACAAATCGTAACCTCCAAGATAGTAGGTCTTGTTGACGATGTCTTTCTTCTCTCCCTGGCACACATAAATAGAATCTGTATAAGGTCCTGTGGTGTACTTGATGATACCAGACCGGATATGTCCCGTCTTGTTCTCAGAGAGTTTGATGTTGATGGTTTCATCATTGATGCTTGCCTCAGCCCAATCAAGCCCCTTGATGGAAAGATTAGACCCTTCGTTCTTCACTGGGATGCTAATGGTTCTGGCTGCATCGTTATAGATAAATTGAGATGTTTCGTAACCATCCAATATTAGCCGTCTTTCACACTAACAAACAACCCTTATATGTCTGGCAGCATATAAGGGTTATTGGTTATTTGAAGTTTGAAGGTAGCATTTTCGTGAGTTCCTCCTCCGTCATATCTGGCAGGGGCCTT
>JAQYPT010000066.1 GCA_028726625.1 Prevotellaceae bacterium
CGAAGAATACCCTGACGCATGTCTACTGGAGTGCAACAAACCCGAAAAACATTTGTTTCGTTGAGTACAAACATAAAGTTTTTCGGGCAAAGGTAGTAAAGCTGGAAGCCCACACAAAGGCGGCTAAAGTTGGATGCTTACGCACCATCAGCTGAAGTTCAATTTTCAACGACATGATGACAAAATTATAAGGAATGTAAGTTAGCAGCCTTATGCTGAAGCAACAGCAACTTTTGAAAATCAACGGTGAAGGGGAAAGAAAAACGCCTGTAAACCATAAAAGTTTACAGGCGTTTTGTTACTTTGTAGTCGGTACGAGAATCGAACTCGTATGCCAAGATTGAGAATCTTGTATCCTAACCGTTAGATGAACCGACCATTTCACATACGCATCTTTGGCGGAAGCGGGGGGATTCGAACCCCCGGTACGGTAACCCGCACGTCAGTTTAGCAAACTGGTGGTTTCAGCCACTCACCCACACTTCCCTTCCTTTTCATCGTAAAGGAGAATGCACTGTGTCTCAAATGCGGTTGCAAAGGTAATGGTTTATTTCTGAATACCGCAACCTATGTAATGAAAAAAGATTGTTTTTAAAATTTATTAACAAGTTAATTTCAGCGCATATTATCATCTACAAACGACAACGGAAGCAGATCTTTCACGCTTCTGACACAATAGATTTTCTGAGTACCGTATAAAAGAATTTTGATAGGCTTTTTGTATCGGTCTTCTATCTCCAGTATAACCTGTCGACAAGCCCCACAAGGTGTGATGGGATTAGGCAAAACGCCTTTCTCGTTCCGGCCTACAATGGCCAACGTTTCAATGGGACTGTCGGGACAGTTGGCTTGAGCCGCAAAGACAGCAGTACGCTCTGCGCATAAACCAGATGGGAATGCAGCATTTTCCTGGTTAGCTCCTATCACTATTTTTCCATTTTCAAGTCTTAAAGCAGCACCCACATAGAAGCGACTGTAATTAGCGTAAGCATTGTTAGTGGCCTTGATGGCGGCCTGAACCAACTCTTGGTCTAGTGGTGAAAGCTCATCGAGCTGATAACTCTGAATCGAGATATTAATGTCAATCTGTTCCATGCATGTTAGGGTTTAAAGTATTCATAGGCGCCGATATCCGGCAGTTCATCTCTCTTTCTGCCATCCCTGTCCAAGGGTAAGGATGTTGTTTGATTGGCCTTTCCTATGGCCAAAGATTTTTCTCGCAATCTGAAATCATATCTCAGGCTATCAGTGTCAATCAAAAGGAAATTCTTGTGACCAGCCTGAATCGTGTCTTTCACATCTTCGTATAGCACGTTTTTAAAACAAACACTATCCGCAGACTCTTCACGAGGCATGCGTAGCAAACAGCTTTCAAAGGCGAAATGCAACTGAGAGGCATCTTTTCCAAGGTTTCTCATCACCTCATGGGCGGAGTAACCCGTAATAAGTGAGTTGTTACAAACGAATTGTTTTAAGGGTGAAGACGTCGAACTCAGTCTTAGAGCCACACCTCTGTTAGAGTCAAATGGATAAAATTGCGCCAAGGTACAGCCGTTCATCACCACATCGCCGCCATCTATCGAAACGCAATCGTTGAGGGTATTGCTGAAAACAGAATTGTTGATGGAAACTTTCGAATGACGAGTCAGCAAGCCATATCCTTGACAGTTGTGGATGGTAGAATTGGCCATGATCAGTTTTTGCTTGGCTATGTCGGCAGAATCGATAACCAAACCATTGTATGCGCCATGGATATCGGCGTACGAAATGGTGTTTTCGTTGGACGAAAGATAAATATGTACTCCCTGCCACTGACCACTCAGCCCATCATAAGGCAGGTAATCGAACATACGATCCAGACGATTGCCTCGCAAAACAACTTCTTTTTGCGGTTCTCCCTCAATGGACAGTCGGCCATAGACATCAATACCAGCATGCTGATCGAAATACAGTGTCGTGCCGGCAGCTATACGCAAAGTCTTGTTTTCTTCAACAGTCAGCTTTCCAAACACCACAATGGGCTTGGTTCCTGATAGTACTGTATCATTCAAAACATGATAATCGCGTAAGAAAAAGGCATCCCAGGCATAAGCATTTAGATTAACTTTTTGCTCCTTTCCATTCTCCAATGCAAATACAATATTGTCTTCAATGCGTTGCGGCACATCAGCATCTTTAGCCGGAGCGGTTAATTCTACATACACGCGAATGCTGTCATTCTTCCTGATTTCAATCTCAGAAGTTGCATATCCCACATCTTTACCAAGGTAAATACCGTCTACATTGACTCTAAAGCCGGTCTGATTGCCCCGTTCTAACCTAACGTTAGAACATCTAATGCCTTCTCCTGAATGGTTATAAACCCAAAAAGATTTGGCTGCCGAGGGAATGTTGGAGAAGACGGTATCAAGTTTGATACTGTCAGAAGAGAATGTCAGCAAATGATTAGGTGATGAAGAAAAGGTATCCTCATCATGACATGCAGTGAAACCAATCAGTGCCAACAAACAAACTATAATAGACAATCGTATATTCATTAATGAATAAACGCTAAAAGTGATTATTTATTTTTGAAAGACCTAATAAAGTATTGACAAGAAATGTAAAACAAGCAATGATGAATGCAAATGATGCAGTATGGAAATGTTTAAATTATCTCACACAACTTTTCATAACTCATCCCAACAAAGTCTTTAATAACCATATCAGATAATGGCTTGACGGTTTCAATAGAGTTTGTTGTTGCCAGTCCACAAACCTTCATTTGAGCTGCCTTTCCCGCCTTCAATCCGTTGATACTATCTTCAAATACAACACATTGGTTGTGCGAAACAGCAAAATGAACAGCTGCTGTAAGGTAACAATCTGGTTCAGGTTTACTTCGTTTAAAGTCCTCACTGGTGAGGATTACGTCAAACAGCGTTTCAAATTCTGGATGACATTGATATACATTCGCCATTTTTTGTTGGTTGCTACTTGTTACAATGGCCGTATTAACGTGATGCTGTTTCAGGTCTTTGATAAAGGCAACAACGCCAGGAATGTATGCGTAATCCATCCTTTTTTCAAACTCAATGAGCTGATTCTCTATTTCATGTTGAACCTTCTCTTCATCTTTAAAATACCGATCGAATATCTGAGTTAGTGTCTGTCCCTTGATAAGATGGGCAAAATGCGGTATGTCAGGCTTGTAAACCTTACCTATCCGATCCCAACAAACGGTATACTGAGTCTCGGTATCCAGTACGACTCCATCTAAATCAAAAAGTGCTGTGTTAAACATTATTTACCTTATTTTATAGAATGACATGTCAAAGGTACAAAAAATATTCGTATTTTTGCACAAAAAAGAGAAGATGAGGAATCTGTTGTGGGTCATTGTCCTCGCCCTTTTTGCATCAGGATGTGATGACAATCACAACAACGTGTTGAAGAAATACGGTTTACAAGCCATATCCTTTGCGATAGATTCTACCACGTATCTGGCAAACAACGCTCACTCCCCCAAGTGTGAAGTATCCATCCAAATGCAATGTATGCAAGGAAAAAACGCTCCGAAAATCAACCAAGCGTTGATTCAATCCGGTTTTCTGGTGGCAAACAGCTTATCTCAAACAAACGAAATGACCGACATGGAGAGGGTCTTGCGTTCCTTTGTAAGCCAATATATGGATGAATACATCAATACTTATGGTCCGTTTTACCGTGCAGATTCTGTCAATCCAACCACCTATAACAGACGTTATCAACTGAAATCGGAACTCCAAAATAACCAAAAAGACATCCTCACATACATCATTTACTTGTCAACAGCTGCGGGAACGTCGCAAACATCAAATCAAACGATAGTAAAAAACTTCAACTTGAAGACTGGAGAGTTAATCACTTTGTCAGACCTGTTCATTGAGGGTTATGAAGAATCTGTAAAAGACATCATTCTTGAAAAGCTTCAAAAACGTTTGAAAAATCATCGAACTGGATTCCAGAAACAGGAAGAAAGATTGAAAGATGGCGATATTTACATCACTAATAATTATGTCATTGGCAAGAATAAAATAACTTTCATCTACTGTGAAGATGAGATTGTGCCCCATGAATATGGCGAGGTGAGGGTTGATTTAAGCAAATCTGAATTAAAAAAATACTTAAAATGAACATAGAAGCAATACAAAAATATTTCCCTTCGTTAACCGAGGAGCAGATAAAGCAATATGGCATGCTTCAAGAACTGTATAGCGATTGGAACGCAAAAATCAATGTTATTTCACGCAAAGACATTGACTACCTGTATGAACATCATGTTTTGCATTCGCTGTCTATTGCCAAATTGATCGGTTTCATCGATGAAACGAAGGTTTTAGACCTAGGGACAGGAGGTGGTTTTCCTGGCATTCCCTTGGCCATTATGTTTCCAAAATGCAACTTCACGCTCATCGATGGAACGGGGAAAAAAGTTAGAGTGGCCGATGAAATCGCCCATTCCATCGGTCTAAAGAATGTCACAACCAAGCATATCAGAGGTGAAGAAGAAAAAGGAATCTATGATTTTGTGGTGAGTAGAGCCGCCATGTCGCTTCCCGACTTGGTCAAAATCGCCAAGAAGAACATTTCCAAGGAGCAACGAAACGCTCTGCCCAACGGAATCATCTGCTTGAAAGGAGGAGATCTTGACGCTGAGACGAAACCGTTCAAACGCATCGTTGTGACCTGTTCGATATCAAATTGGTTTGACGAAGAGTGGTTCAAAGAAAAGAACATTGTCTATCTGCCACTTTAATTTCATAAAACAACAACACTAAAAGACGATAATTTATGCTCAATATCAAATGCTTCGAGTGCAATATGCTGCAGGAAAATTGCTATGTAGTCAGTGATGAAACCAAGGAATGTGTTATCATTGATTGTGGAGCCTTTTATAAAAAAGAGCAGAAAGCTATGGCACAATATATCGAAGCTCAATGTTTAAAACCTGTCGATTTCATCGCTACGCACGGACATATCGACCACCATTTCGGCGATCAGTTTATCTACACAACATACGGATTAAAGGTGAAAGTTCATCGGGCTGACGCTTTTCTGATGCAGCTACTGCAAGAACAAGCTGAAGCATTTGCTGGTGTTAAGCTATCTGACGATTTCCCAAGTGTGGGTCAGTATCTCAACCAAGATGATATCATATCCTTCGGAACACACCAATTCACATTGATAGAAACTCCGGGACACACACCTGGAAGCGTGTTCTTTTTTTGTCAAGATGAGCATGTCGCCTTTTCAGGTGATACATTGTTTCACCTATCTATCGGAAGAACTGATCTTCAGGGAGGCTCCATGTTCCAGATGATTCAGAGTTTAAGGATGCTTTCACAGCTTCCTGACAACACTAAGATATACCCCGGACATGGCGAACCAACAACAATCGGCACTGAACTCGCAGGAAATCCCTACATGGATCGCTAAAAAGAATACGCAATGGCAACTCCCCAACAACATCAAATCAAAGAAAAAGTGATACTGGGAATAGATCCCGGTACCAATGTAATGGGTTATGGCGTCATTAAGATTCTTGAAAGAAAGCCTTCCATGGTAGCCATGGGGGTGATTGACATGCGAAAGACTGATGACCCTTACCTTCGATTGGGACATATTTTTGATCGTATCACTGGCATTATTGATGAATATCTACCCGATGAAATGGCCATTGAAGCACCTTTCTTTGGAAAAAACGTGCAGTCGATGTTAAAGTTGGGACGTGCCCAAGGGGTGGCCATCGCTGCGGCCATTCATCACGATGTACCCATTCATGAATATGCTCCGCTCAAGATTAAGATGGCTATCACTGGCCAAGGGCAGGCCAGTAAGGAACAAGTGGCAGGGATGCTTCAAAGACTTTTGAAAATAAATCAAAGCGAAATGCCACATTTTATGGATGCCACAGACGCCCTCGGGGCTGCCTACTGTCATTTTCTTCAGATGGGAAGACCAAGCGTAGACAACAAGTACCACGGCTGGAAAGACTTTATCAACAAGAATAAAAACAGACTTTCACATCCTTCTACCAAGTAACAGAGCAACAATAGAACATTCAAAAGATTCATAACCACCCAATTATATCAAATTAAGAACAAGAACAAAAAAGATAAGAGAATTATGAAAAAAATCATTATGCTACTCGCTTTCACCTGCACATTTGCAGTGAATGCCATGTCTCAAGAAATCTACAACGAAGTAAATCGCATCATGCACCAGGCTGAAGCCATCAAGAACGACACAAAAAGAAACTTGGAAGAGCGGAAAATAGCCACTTTCAAGGCCGACGCTATCTTCTACCTTATCACGAAAGCGGCGCAAAACGACCATTTCACCGAGTTGGAATTGGGCAAACAAACCAATGCCATGATTGACTTTGTCAACAGCTTTGTTAAGCGTTTGGCTCGCTCATCCAATAAGCAGGACAAAGAAATCTTGATGGCTCGATTCAAAAATGCCACCGTTCAAAATCCTCTTTTTAACGATCCGGAGAAAGAAATCACCTACGCATACGTTGACAATGAAAAATTCATCACGCAGTTTTCCATTGACACCGATTGGGTAAAAGCATTAAATGCAGTGAAATAACAAGAGGTTGCACCTAAGGGGTATTCCCAACTCATTAAGCACATTGGCACTCACTTCTTCTGGTGATAATGAAAGTAGTACCAATATGTTTTCCCATAGATATCCCGAATTTTGGTTTGTCTGACCATCTTTTCGGGATATTTTTTTTCCAAATCCTGATAATCTCTGTAATCCGCATCTGTCACCGCATCATGATATACCAGCTTTGGATTTGAACGCGAATGGGTATAAAGCACTAATGCCTCACGATAATGTTTAGGCAACAAGCTGTCAACATGATAGTAACGAGGAAGATGAACCACAAACTTGTCCAAATTTTTATCCAACAAATAGCCGCATAACAAATAATCTCCGACTGGTTTCTTGGCCTTTCTGCTCTCCGTGATGAGTTCCAAATAGCGCATGACAGGCATCTGCTGTCTGGGTATGATACCGATGTAACGATACACATCTTTATCTGGTGTCATCAGCATTCTCACCGAACTGCCGTTCGGCAGCAGCGATTGAGACTCGCCTATCAAAGGATATTCAAACAGGCTCTCCCCCATTTTATGCGTCTTTGACAAGCAAAAGGCACGCAACATCACTAGGTTTGAATCGGTTTTCAAATTGTTTTTCCCCACCTCCAGCGCATCTTTGTATTCCTTGTTGACGATAGCCTGTTCCATTTTGGCGCGCTCATGAAATACCACGTCATGATTACTGAACAGACCTACCAGCACAAACATCACGCCCAGCGACATGATATTTTGCCACAAGAGATGTATGAACCCTTCATGCACTTTTCCTTCTTCCACTTTGTGCCTGTTTCTCTTGAGAATCCACATCAGGCCTCCATAGGCCAATAGCACCAAAGGTGCCGCTATCCACCATCCTCCCAACGAGAAGTTGCGGTCAATGTTATCACTGACATCAGTCAGAATTGTCAGCAGTAGTAATGAGGGGAAAAAGGTAAGCGAGAAGCCTATTCCTATAGGACGACAGACATAAGATACGCCAAGGTGCACCAGATAGAGTGTCAAGGTAATCAATATTGCCCCGACACCAGCATGGTAAGAGGTTTTTCCCTCCGACAGTATATGTTGTGCCACAGCTAGAACGTCTCCCTGGTACACATATAGATACACGAAAGTAAAGCAACAAAACAAAATGCTGCACACCATACGTATCAACAACGTATCATTCAAACGAGTTATAGACTGTGTGATCAAGAGGAGATGTTTACTTTTTTTTCAAGACCATGGCGCTGCGTGCCGGGATGTATAATTTAAGCCAGCCCTTGTTTGCTTCTTCGTATAGGGGGTCAAAATTGGTCAAATGCTCCACGCTGTCGTCAGTCAAACCATGACCTCCGAACTTAGGATTATCCGTATTCAACACCACCTGATAGCTTCCTGCCGGAGCGAGAAAGCCATAATCAACAAACGATTGGGAGGGTGAGAAGTTAAATACAAACACCAAATCTCCCCGCATGTAGCACAATATTTGATCGCCATCATGATGCCAAATCTCCTGAACAGCAGTCTTATTGAATCCCTTCTGTGATTTCAACAGGTTGACCATCGCACGGTCGAAGTCGCCCAAATAATGATAATCAAGCTCTTGATTGTCCACCAGGTTCCACTGTCTTCGAGCATATTTATGGCTCCATCCATTTCCTTCTCTTGGAAAATCAATCCATTCAGGATGCCCGAACTCGTTACCCATGAAGTTGAGATAACCTCCATTCATCGTGGATGCAGTGACCAACCTAATCATCTTGTGAAGCGCTATACCACGATGAACCAAGGCATTTTCATCACCTTTCTTGAAATGCCAATACATGTCAGCGTCAATCAGCCTGAAGATGATGGTTTTATCACCTACCAAGGCCTGGTCATGACTTTCACAATACGAGATAGTTTGCTCGTCAGAACGTCGGTTCTTAATTTCCCAAAAGATGGAGCTGGGTTTCCAATCTTCATCCTTCAGCTCCTTGATGGTCTTGATCCAGAAATCGGGTATGTTCATGGACATGCGGTAATCAAAGCCCAAGCCGCCATCCTTCACCTTGGCAGCCAAGCCCGGCATGCCGCTAACCTCTTCTGCAATAGTTATCGCATCCGGATTCACTTCATGGATAACCTGGTTTGCCAATGTCAGATAACAAATGGCATCACTGTCCTGATGACCGTTATAATAATCGGAATAGTTGGTAAAGGCCTCCCCCAATCCATGGCTATAATAGAGCATCGAGGTGACTCCATCGAAACGGAACCCATCAAAATGGAATTCCTCCAACCAATATTTACAATTGGACAGCAGAAAGTGCATCACCTCGTCCTTGCCATAATCAAAGCACAAACTATCCCATGCAGGATGCTCGTGTCTGTCACCAGGACAGAAATATTGATTAGGATCGCCCGCAAGATTACCCAGTCCCTCAACCACGTTCTTGACTGCATGACTGTGCACGATGTCCATGATGACGGCCACGCCCTGTTGATGGGCTGCATCTATCAACTCTTTCAGTTCTTCCGGTGTACCAAATCTTGAGGATGCTGCAAAGAACGAGCTGACATGATAGCCAAAAGAGCCATAATAAGGATGCTCCTGTATGGCCATAATCTGTATGCAGTTGTAACCTGCTTTCACGATGCGTGGCAGCACATAATCCTTGAATTCGGTGTATGTACCAACCTTCTCGGCATCCTGCGCCATACCTATGTGGCATTCGTAGATGAACAACGGATCTCTGGAGGCTTTGAAGTTGCTTGTCTTCCATGCGTAAGGCACCTCCGGACACCATACCTGAGCCGAGAAAATCTTAGTCTGATTGTCTTGAACCACGCGGTTTACCCAAGCCGGAATGCGCTCACCCTGACCACCTTCCCAATATACATGCATCTTGTAATGATCACCATGGTGGATGGAAGTTTTGTCCATCATCAGCTCCCAGTTGCCCGTTTCCTCAACACGCTTGGCGGCATATTCAGGTCGTTCTTCCCAATTATTGAAGTCACCAACTAGATAAATGGCCGTCGCATGGGGTGCCCACTCTCTGAACACCCACCCCTCTGCAGTTGGATGCAACCCGAAATAATGGTGTCCCGATGCAAATTCGCTTAAAGTAAACTTTCCGTTTTGCGTCAAACGGCGTTGCGTCGCCATCGCATGCTCATGCCTGCCGCGGATGGCGTTGGCGTAAGGTTCCAGATAAGGATCATTCTTGATGATACCCAACTCACTCGCTACCTCTTCCTTATGTTTTTTTTCTGCACCTTTTGGTTGATATGACGCATTATTTTTCATGATTGAACAGACTTAATATAGGATAATGATATATAAGAAACGTCTAATCCACATAACGGCGACCTCGTTCGTAATGTCCGCGCTGAATAATCTTTCCATTGCGATCTTTCTCAACAAACTTGCCGTCTCTGGCATCGTCTACATACGACCCTTCAAATCGCTTGCCGTCTTTAGTTTCTTCTATGGCAGGGCCGTTGCGCTTACCATTCTTGAACGTACCCTTGTATTTGCTGCCGTCGGCGTAGTGAATAATCACTTCTCCATGCACCTTCCCGGCCTTAAAGTCACCTTCAAAAACATCGCCGTTCTTCTTCACCAGCTTTCCTTTTCCGTTTTGCAAGTCATTTTTCCACAGCCCGGTGTAGCGGTCGCCATTGGCCCATGTCATCGTTCCTACACCATTTTTCTCGCCATCTTTGAACGTTCCGGTATATTTATCACCGTTGGCCAAACGGAAGATGCCTTCTCCTGTTCGTTCGCCCTCAACGTATTCACCTTCGTACACGTCGCCGTTTTGGAATTTATAGATACCCTTACCGTTCTGGATGTCGCCCCGCCAGTCGCCTGAATAGACATCGCCGTCGGCATATTTGTAAAGTCCTTTTCCTTCACGCACATTGTTCTGCCACTGACCGTCATAGCTGGAACCATCGCCCCAATCAAAGTATCCCTTGCCACTTTTCTCGTCATCTTTCCACTGACCTTTGTAATAGGCGCCGGTAGAAAAGGTGTAAGTTCCCTTGCCTTGGCGTTTGTCTTGATACCAGTTGCCCTCATAGCGGTCGCCATTGTAGTAATACATCACACCATGACCTTGCTGATAGTCGCGAAACCACAATCCTACATACTTATTATTGTTTGCGAAATAATAGGTGCCCCGTCCGTGCTGCTGGTTTTGAAACCACTGACCTTCATATTTTTCTCCATCGGCAAACGTATAGATGCCATACCCCTGTCTTCTGCCTTTTACAAATTCGCCCTCGTAAGTGTTGCCATTGCTGTAGAGCACGTTGCCCTTCCCCTGAGGCTTGCCGCCAGACATTTCACCTTTGTATTGTCCAGTGACGCGCGTTTTGCCCTCGCCTTCGGATATTGTACAAGAGCCCAAGGTGAGTTTTTGGGCAAAAACATAGAATGGAAATAGTAACAATATGATAGATAACAGTTCTTTCTTCACGTGATAATGGGTTTTGTTGTACCGTCCAAAAGTACTTATTTTTACTGAGACAGCAAAGACTATTAGTATTATTTAGTATCTTTGTACGTCTTAAATTAGATTTTTTATGAAGTTTACAGGTATCATACCAGCCCGCTATGGGTCGTCCCGTTTCCCCGGAAAGCCGTTGGCCATGCTGGGTGGCAAGACCGTTATCCAACGGGTGTACGAGCAAGTTTCACAGCTATTGGAAGATGCTTTCGTCGCAACTGACGACCAGCGCATCTTCGATGCCGTCACAACTTTTGGCGGAAAAGCGGTGATGACCAGCCCTAACCATCAAAGTGGAACAGACAGAATCGAGGAAGCTGTAGAGCAATTGGGACTGACGTGTGACGTGGTGCTCAACATTCAGGGCGACGAGCCTTTCATTCAGCGACAGCAAATAGAAACCTTGTGCCATTGTTTCGACAACTCCAAGACGCAAATAGCAACGCTGGGAAAACGGTTTGAAAGCCAAGAGGCGCTGGTAAATCCTAACTCGCCGAAGATTGTGGTGGATAAAGATGGGTATGCGCTGTATTTCTCAAGGTCGGTCATCCCATTCATCAGGAACAAAAAAGGTGACGAGTGGATGAGCCAATATCCTTTTTTAAAGCATCTGGGCATTTATGCTTACCGCAGAGAGGTTCTCAAGGAAATCACCCAGTTGCCACAATCTTCGTTGGAATTGGCTGAAAGTTTGGAACAGTTAAGGTGGTTGCAGAATGGTTACCGCATCAAGGTTGGGCTCACTGACATTGAGACTGTAGGAATAGATACGCCCGAAGATTTGAACCGGGCCGAACGCTTTTTAGGACATTTGCAGCAGGCGGAGTAACTAATGTCCTAATGATGGATTTTCAATAGCATGGACTTTGGCCGCCAAAGTCATTGAGTTTGGGGTTCAATTGCATTGAGTTTGAACGCCAAACTCAATGCTTTCAAAGCCATCTATGTATCATCATGTCTTTTCCTAAAATCGCTTGACAGTTTTTAGTTGTTTATTCTATATTTCTTGTCAATATTTTTTTTATTGTACTATTTAACTTGCCAATCTCCATTTTCGAGGCTTATAAGCACATCCTTTGGCTGAGAAAAGAAACA
>JAQYPT010000067.1 GCA_028726625.1 Prevotellaceae bacterium
GAGCTGAGGGAGTTGAGTTTCAAACTATCTTATCTGCCTCTCGTTTATCCGACATTTTTTTTATGCGTCTTTCTGTCGCATCGGTCGTTTTCGTTTCGGGTGCTTGAAAAGGTAGGGATTAGGGAATGCAAGGTTTTTCGGTCAAAATACTACCCGCAGGGCTGGAGATTTTTACCGAAAACAGGAGGCTTGACCTTGCTTTCCCGTCCAATCCCGGAATTACCTTTGCGCCCAGAACGAAAATGACTGACTGATGCGGCTTACTGAAAGGCGCAAAATGGAGGTAAACGAAAACAGAGGCAGATTGTGTAGAAAAAAACTTCAGGGGAAAATCCGTAAAAAAAAGAATCACCAAAAGGAAAAAGACATCACCGGAAGCGTGAAAAGGGCAAACCACAACAAAGGAAGTATGATTGTTTCCGATCCGACGGAACTTGTTCAGCCGGGTGGCAACAATCATTCTTCCCGGTTTGTCCGGCTGTGTGTGGGCGCCTGTTTCATTCATGGGGCAGGCTGACACACTCTGCATTCACTTTCCGCTTCCGGCAAAAGAGACAGCGAAAAAAGAAAAATCATTTGAAAACCCGTAAAAGCACCTCTTGGCATAGGCGCAAAAGAAAGGGGCATTGCTTCATCTGTCTAAACATCGTTTAGGCGTGAGGCAATGCCCTTTTCTCCAGCTATGCGGTAGTCGGCACACGTTTGTTCCAAACTCGTTTTGGGCAATGGTGTGCCGACGGACAATACCGCTTTTACGGAAAATTCTTATGAATGAGGGGATAAAAAACGGGAGTTTATATCAAAATCTCGAATTAAATAGCTACTTTTGCATACGAAGAGTTCTTTGAAGGTTACGCAACGCGCAGAAGGATAATGCAGTAGATAACTAACTAAATCGTAACCTATTACTATCAAGAGCAATTAACCTACGCTCATTTCCAATAAATTACACTCTTTTCGTAACTTCAGAGTGCAAAGCTACAAATCTTCTCTCATATTTTGCCTTATTTTAGTAAGATATTTTTTCATTCCTTTCGCATCCTTACTGTCAATGATGTTCAGGAGTTCTTTCAGTTCTACCCGTATCTGCGACACTTGGTCGTGCGTGTAGGGATTGAAAAGTATTTCCTGCAAGAGATAATCATCCTCGTTCAATACACCCTTGGCAATGCGCATGTGCCGCTTAAACGTCGTTCCAGGCGCATCTTGATGCTTCATCACGGCTGCAAAGACGAACGTACTGACAAAGGGAATGCTCAACGAATAAGCCACCGTTTTGTCGTGTTCCTCGAACGTGTACTCGTAGATGTGTAACCCCAGGCGCTGATACAGATCCTTAAAGAAGATGCGCCCCATGTAATCACCCTCGCTGATGATAATGGCATTCTCCTCGTGCAGTTGGTTTAAGTTGGCAAAAGTGGGTCCGAACATGGGGTGCGTTGAAACGTAAGGGTGGCCCGCCTGCTCATAAAAAGTCTTCAAACCGGTCTTCACTGAGCTGATATCACTCAATATACAGTTGGTCGGCAAATAGGGCATCACCTCCTCAAAAGCCGGAATGGTGTATTTCACTGTCACGGCGTTGATGACCAGTTCGGGTTGAAAAGCCCGCACCTCGTCCATCGAGGTGAAGCGTTGACAGTTGTATGTGAAGCGCATTCGCTTCGGATCTTTCTCGTACACGGCCGTCTCATGGTCGAAACTCAGCAGGTCAAGGAAGAAACTTCCCATCTTGCCTGCACCCATTATCAGTATTCGCATAGCTTGGTTTTAATTCATCATTCATCATTCATAATATAGTTGACAAGTTCACCAGTTTACAAGTTCACCAGTTGATAGTCTTATAAGCAATAAGTCTATTTACTTGTCTCCTCGTCAACTTGTAAACTCGTAAACTCGTAAACTTGTCAACTATATTATGAATTAATGATTTTCAGTTGTTGTCTCACACTCTCCTGGTGTATCTCTTCAAAGATATTGGCCACACTCTCAGCCGAGATGCCACACTGCAGGCCCTGCTTTCCTCGCTTTTCCAATATCTCTTTGTAACGATTTGACTGCAACACGGTCATGTTGTGTTCTTTCTTGTACTGCCCTATTTCACGACAAACACGAAGACGCTTTGACAAAAGAGCCATGATTTCATCATCCAACTCGTCAATCTGTGCGCGCAAACTACGCAGACCTTCGGTCGTAGTATGTTCATCGCGAATCACCAGCATGCTCAGAATGATGTCCAAGGCATCAGGGGTTACCTGCTGTTTGGCATCGCTCCAGGCGTTGTCGGGAGTACAATGCGACTCCACAATGAGTCCATCGAATCCCAAATCCATCGCTTGTTGACAAAGTGGACCTATCAACTCTCTACACCCACCGATATGACTGGGGTCGCAAATGATGGGCAATTCGGGGATACGGCGACGCAGTTCAATGGGGATTTGCCACATCGGAAGATTTCGATACATTGTTTTTTCGTAGCTTGAAAAACCGCGATGAATAGCTCCTAAACGCTTCACACCAGCCCTATTGAGACGCTCCAAGGCTCCAATCCACAATTCCAAGTCGGGATTGACGGGGTTTTTAACAAGCACAGGGACATCCACACCCTGCAGCGAGTCGGCCAAAGCCTGCATGGCAAAGGGGTTGGCAGCGGTGCGAGCCCCTATCCAAAGGATGTCTAAGTCATGCTTCAAGCACAGTTCTACATGCTCTGGGATGGCCACTTCTGTAGAAACAAGCATACCCGTTTCATCCTTCACACGTTTCAACCACGGCAAAGCCTCCTCGCCTTTCCCCTCAAAACCTCCGGGTTTGGTGCGGGGCTTCCACACACCGGCACGAAAGTTATGGCATCCTTTCTTTTTCAATTGCCATGCTGTCTCCATGACCTGCTCTTCTGTTTCGGCACTACATGGCCCCGCAATGACGAAAGGTCGCTTAACATCACTTTGTAAATTGAGTGGTAATAAGTTTATTTCCATTTCATTTTTTCTATTTTCTATCACCTTTGACACTATGGCAAAGGTAAATACTTTATCTGTATAAATATTTCTAATTGCTCGTTTTGTTCAAATTCTCCCAGTTTTTTTGAAGACTTTGTTACATCATAACCGTCTACCATGCCATTGCCTGAAGGCGCATCAAGGCTTCGTTCATCTTTGTTTCTTTGGCACAAAGTGATATTCGGATATAGCGTTTTCCGTTGCTACCAAATATAAATCCAGGGGTAATAAAAACGTTCGACTTGTGCAAAACACGTTCGGTGAGCTGCTCGGCATCCTCATATTTGGCAGGAATACGCCCCCATAAAAACATCCCTACTTGTGCATGATCATAGCTACAGCCCAAGACTTGCATGATTTGTTCAGCAATCTTGCGACGCTCTTTGTACACCTTCACATTATTTATATAATGCCACATTTCATCATTGGTGTTGTATGCCTCAGCTGCAGCCAACTGAATACCGCGAAAGGTGCCACTGTCTATGTTGCTTTTTATCTTGAGAATCCATGAAATATACGTTGCATTCGATGCGCACAAGCCCACTCTCCACCCTGGCATATTAAAGCTTTTCGACATAGAGTTGAACTCTATGCAGCAATCTTTGGCTCCCTCTACTTGCATGATTGATAATGGACGGTCGTTAAGTATGAACGAATAAGGATTGTCATTGACAATCACAATATTGTGTTTTTGTGCAAATGCCACTAATTTCTCATACGTCTCCAATTGCGCATTGCCACCCGTAGGCATGTGAGGATAATTGGTCCACATCAGTCGAACCTTTGCTAAATCCATTTGTTCTAACTCATCAAAGTCGGGCTGCCATGCGTTCTCCTCTCGTAAATCGTAATTGAGTACTCGTACTCCCAACAATTTACTCAGCGAAGTATAAGTAGGATAACCTGGATTGGGAACCAATACGGCATCACCCGGATTGCAAAAAGCCAGCGTTACATGCAAAATACCCTCCTTACTACCAATGAGTGGCTGTATTTCGGTTTGTGGGTTGAGCCTCACGTCATACCACTTTTCGTAAAAGCGTGCCATGGCTTGGCGCAATTCTGGCGTACCACAGGTGGGTTGATAACCATGCGTAGATACGTCGTTGGCCACTTCGCAAAGCTTTTGAACCGTTTGATGAGATGGCGGCATATCAGGACTACCTATGGCAAGTGAGATGATATCGTTTCCCGAGGCTTGTAGCTGTGCCACTTCTTTCAATTTCTTACTGAAATAATATTCTTGTATTTGGTTCACACGTTGTGCAGGTTGAATGTTCATTTTGTTGTTGATTTTATAGTTAGACCACGATCTTATCGTTCAAACTTCTTCATCTTTGCCTTTCCGACCTCATGGTGACAGGAAGAATTATTTTGCTTTCTCTTCATATCCTTATCTGTTTGATGAGGCACTATAAGCGAAAAGCCCCGCTTTCACATATTGTGAAGCGAGGCTTTTATGGGGTTATTTATTGAATTGACTATGGCACACAAACTTCCGCTTCACAAGTGTTTGCAAAGTAAAAATAGAAGTAATAATAAGATGTGTGTGACTGATTCAACATTTTTCTCATATCTCTTAATTCGATTACAAAAGTAGATGATTTATTTGCAACTAACAAACATTTTGCTAAGAAATCATTAAAATAACTTACATTTTTAATGTTTTTGAAGACGATGTATCAAGAATTGCTGAAAATGCCGTATGCATCCACATTCTTATAAGCCTGCTTCACCTTCTGCTCCACATCCTCATCAGAAACACCTTGGGCCTGATCGGCAGCCAATTGAGCTGCCATCTTCTCGGCCGTCTCAATGTCTTCCCTACCTCCTTGCTCATCACCCAGCTCCATCTTGAGCGGTCCTCGCTCTTGAAAGGCAACCATCGAGAAAGGATTTACATCTATCACCTTATTATAATAGGTAAGCGCTTCAGCCTTGTTGCCCATCTTCTGTTCGATGCGAGCCTTCAAAATCAGCACGTCTTCGTTGTCTGCCAACTGTTCTAACAGATGGGAGGCGTCTTCATCCGCAGCGTCCAAATCACCCGAATCCAACAGCGTTTCGCCTCGTAAAAGATAGGCTTCGTATGCTTTGGGGTTCAACATGATGGCCTTGGTGAGCATGGCAATGGCGTTGGTAAGGTCGTCACGACCTATGCAGGCCTTAGCATAGCGATACAACACTTGCGCATTTTCACTGTCCACGAGCATGGCTTTCTCACAGGCATTGCCCATGGCAACGTAGTCTTCCATCATATATGCCACGTCGGCCATGCGAAGATAAATCTGCAAATTGTCGGGTTCTGCCTCCACCAGCTTCTGTAATTGTGCATAGGCACCAGGCAGGTCGTTGTTGCGTATCAATGCCTGTGAATAGTAATCTCGCGTCTCCAGATCATCGTGCAGTTGCAAGGCGTGACTGAAACAGCGCAGGGCGTGTTCTATTTGGTTGATTTGTAGCGCTCTGACACCATCGTATTTCAGCGTTTCAAAGTTCTTCCTTTCTTCTTCCCGACGCTTTTCTTCCTCGTTTTCAGCCTTGTTTCCAAACAGCGATTTTAAGAAATTCATAGTTTTTATAGATTTAAAAGTTGTTCGTAAACCGAGTTGGTCATGAAGTCGGTTCGCTCCCATTTCGGCCACCAGCCCTTCACATCTTGAAACTCCTGTCCCACATTTTTATACTGCCGATAGGTAAATTTGGCGTTGACATACCCCTCATCACCGTCACGGGCGATGATGAAACAATGCAACGTTCGTTGATATCCCACCAGTTCGCCATCCTTTTCAACCGTCTCCAGTACCCATTCTTTCTGTGGAATGGCCACCGACTGGATGCTTACCTTGGGGTATTTCTTTCTAAACAGTTGTGTGCTGGTCTTGCGATACGTCAATGCATCCTCGCCTTTATACAAATCCGTGCTGTATAAGGGCATGTAATAAGACCCGTTTACTTTCAGCAAGTCAGACTTTCCATCTATCCTGTCGTTAAAGCCAATAGCATCGCCAAGCTCATGTCCTGCCTGCTCCAACTCTTTCTTGGTTTTCTTCAAAAACTTCGACACCTTTTTATCAAAAGGCTCTTTTTTCTTATCTTGGCTCTGCGCCGACACGTTTGTGACTGATCCCAATAAAAGGACAAGCACGATATACCCTATTTTCTTCATTGTCGTATCATTTAAAAGATTGTCGCAAAAATAGCATAAATAAGCAGAGAATCAAAATAACAATTGATAATTAAAATAAAATTACCCTTAAAAGTTTTGCGATATTAGCACGATAACCTATCTTTGTGGCAGATGAAAAAGATGTACATTCTATTATTGGTTGGGCTGTTTTGCACCAACATCAGTGCGCAGGAGCGTCGCCAAGTATTTCGGTCAACGGTCGAAAGAACTGACTCTGTGCAAGCCAAACCTACTGATGCTGGCACCAATCTTCAACCTCAAACTGCCGGAACCTATGCCCAACCCATGATTGACAGGCATTTACCAGCCGAGCAAACCACGGCTACCGACACGCTGCATCTGCCCACCATCAACGCATACGGGCAGGTGATGCCCTTCCGTTTGTACCCTTACGGATGGCTTGGGTGGTACAATTGGGACCTTCACCCCGGTCTAAATGTCAACCTTGGTGCATCTGTTTTCGCTTTTTTGGGCAAGAACGCACCTCGTGGAGCAGGGTTCACACAGAACCTGTCGGCCATGTATGCCATGCCCCTGACCAAGAATCTATCGCTCGCCGTGGGTGGTTATCTCAACAACATGATATGGAGCCGCACCTCCTACCGCGATGCCGGACTGACGGCAGCCTTGGGCTATCGCTTTGATGAACATTGGGAGGCATATCTCTATGGACAGAAATCCATCGTCCAAACTCGCTTCACACCGCTACCTTTGTATGATATGGGCAATCTGGGCGACCGCATCGGTGCTGCGGTGAAATACAACTTCAACCCTTCTTTCAGCGTGCAATTATCGGTAGAACGAGGCTGGATGCCCAAACAAGACAGCCGCTACTTCGATCAATACAACTATCCCGTGCCGGAAAGGTAAACGAAAATCAACGTTTACCCATCCTACCAACCAGTACAAACGCAAACAAGGGGACAGGGTCAAGCACTGACAACCGCTTCTCTTTTCCCACTTGTTTGCACCTTTCAACTACTTCACATACTTTAATCGCAGACTGTTGAGCACCACGCTCACGCTCGAAAAGGCCATCAAAGCACTGGCCCACATGGGCGTAATCTGAAAGTGAAGGCCGAAAAGATGCAGCACACCGGCCGCCAACGGAATGCAAACGATGTTGTAGATGAAGGCCCAAAAGAGATTCTGCCTAATCATCGACACCGTTTTCTTGCTCAAATGGATGGCCTGTGGCAAGCGCCGAAGGTCATCGCCCATCATCGTTACCTGCGCCACATCCATGGCCACGTCGGTTCCCCTACCCATGGCAATGCTCACATCGGCCATCGCCAGGGCCTGCGTGTCATTGATGCCGTCGCCTACCATGGCCACCTGCTTGCCCTCATGCTGCAACTTGCGCACCAAGTTTTCTTTATCCTGGGGCAGCACCTTACTTTGATAATGGCGGATACCCGCCTGCTGAGCCCAATATTTGGCGGCCTCTTCCTTGTCGCCACTCATCATATAGACCTCCACCCCAGCCTCGTTCTGCAATTCAAGCATGGCCTCACGGGCATTCGGCTTCAGCGTTTCGCGCGCTTCAAGCGGTAAGTCATCGGCCTTGGTAAAATCAATTTGCTGATTCGGAATGGTCAACGTGCCGGTCTTGTCGATGACCATGGCATTAACCTTACGCAGACTTTCCAGGGCCGTTGCGTCTTTGATGAGCACATTCTTCTCAGCTGCTTTCCCGATGCCCACCATCAATGCCGTAGGTGTTGCCAAGCCCATGGCACACGGACAAGCGATGACCAGCACCGAGACAGCCGACAGAATGGCTTGCGGAAGAGCCTCGTTGCCACCAAGAAGCCACCAGAGCAAGAATGTCAACACGGCTACACCCATGACTACCGGCACAAACACCAAGGCCAGTTTGTCGACAACACGCTGCACGGGGGCCTTGCTTCCCTGTGCCTGTTGCACCATCTGGATAATCTGAGCCAACGCCGTATGCTCGCCAATCTGTTGGGCTTTAAATCGAAGTTTGCCCTGCGAGATGACGGTACCAGCCAACACCGATGCCCCAACCTGCTTCAAGGCCGGCGTGGGTTCGCCGGTAATCATGCTCTCATCGACATAAGCGCCGTCTTCGAGCATAAAGCTCGTCGCCCTGGTCACCTCACCATCTACCGGCACCTTCTCACCCGCACGCACCTCCAGCACGTCTCCTATCTTGATGGTAGATAGGGGGATGTCCTCCACTTGATCGCTACTGACCAGATGAGCGGTCTTGGGAGACAGGCCCATGAGCTGACGAATACTGCCGGCCGTGCTGTCCTTGGCCCTCTCTTCCAACAACCTGCCGGTGAGAACGAAGGTAATAATCATCACTGAAGCATCAAAATAGGTGTGCCACTCAATGCCTCTGCTGCCCCAAACGCGCTCACCATAAAAGGTGTTGAACGCACTGAAGACGAACGCGATGCCCGTGGAGAGTGCCACGAGCGTATCCATGTTAGCCGATCTTTGCAGCAACTGCTTCCAAGCAGATACGAAGAACCGGCGACCGCAGTAAACGAAGTTGGCCAATGCCAGCAGCATGGCCACTTGATTGGACATTTGGACTGACCCCAAAGAAGTCCACCTCATCGAAACGGCCATGCACAACACGGCAAAAAGCCACGACAGCAGTGTCTTTCGCTTCAGTTGTCTGTACGCATTGCGCTCTATCTCTTCCACCGACCGGTCACTCTCTATCACGAGGTCATAGCCGATGGCATTGATTTCACGCTTCATCTGTTCGAGTGAAATCTCTTTTTCATCGTATTCCACCAGCGCGCTTCTGCCCGGCAGACTGACTGACGCTGACTGGATGCCTGGTAGGGAATTGAGCTTCCGCTCCACATGGGAAGAGCAGGCAGCACATGCCATCCCTACCACCGGTATTGTTTTCTTAATCATTTTATGTTGTTATAGTTGATGAGTTTTTGAGTTCTTGAGTTTTTGAGTTCTCGAATTTTTGAGTTCATCAGTTGATGAGTTTTGAGTTCATGAGTTTTGAGTTAATGAGTTTTTAAGTTAATAAGTTTTTGAGTTGGTGAGTTTTTGAGTTATTGGGTGATTACACCTGAAACTCGTAACCAGCCTCATCGACAGCCTTCTTCATGTTCGCAGGTTTTATCAACTCTTCATCATAGTTCACCGCAACCGTGTGATTGGCCAAGTCAACCTCAGCCGAATCAACACCCTTGAGGCACGACAATGTGCGTTCTACCTTGGCTTTGCAGTGGTCGCAAGCCATTCCGTTTACTGTAAATGTTTTCTTTTCCATTGTTATATGTTTTAATTGAACACTGCAAAGATACAGCCTTGGTCCACAAAACGTGTTATGGAATTTTGGGAGAAAATTATAAAAAAAGGATATCAGATGGTGTCCAATCCCCTACGCATATTTTTCTTCAATGCCTTGAATTGCGAGGGTGTCATGCCCGTGATTTGCTTAAATTGGCTCGACAGATAAGCCACACTCGAATAATTGAGTTTATAGGCGATCTCGGTGCGCGACAACTGGTCGTAGAAAATCAGCTCCTTGACGCGCTCTATGCGTTGTAGTATGAAATAACGCTCTATGGTGATGCCCGTAAACTCACTGAAAAGTTTGCTCAAACTGCTATATTCACTATGCAACTGTTGTCCCAGATAGTCGGAGAGGTTGAGCTGGGAGCGGTTGTCATGATAATGAACCAGGTCGACAATGAGGGTTTTGATGCGGTCGATAATCTGTTGCCGTTTGTCGTCAAGCAGTTCAAAGCCCAGCTGCTGCAACCCTTTTTCAAGCGTTGCCAATTGTTCTGTATTGAGTTCTTCAGCCAATGTTACCACCCCTAACTCTACAGATTGAGGTGCGATACCCTGACTTTGTAGCAACTGCTGCACAGCCATAATGCAACGGTCGCACACCATGTTCTTGATGTACAACACACTTCCGCCGGCAGATGCTCGTTTCTTATCGGCAATGGATGGCTTTTGCTGATTCTTCATCTCGTTACTCCCTTTCATCCAAACAGCATGAGGTATCTCCTGCAAATTTAGCGAATAAGTTTGTAAACGCCATGTGTGGCGGTTGGATTTTTGGTCCATTCTAACCTACTTTCAGCACAAGAAGGATAGCTAGCCATCAACGAAATTACAACAAACATCATGCTATACCCATGCAACCTTGTCAAGATGTCCGATGGCTGTCATCGTTCTTCTGCGCCTGCCTCAACTCACTAAACGTCATATACAGAAGTGGCAAGGTAATGAGTAGCGAGCAAATATCGCTACAGGCCTGACTCATCATCACGCCCTGCAATCCTAAAAATTGAGGTAATATTACTACCAAAGGAATGAAGAACAGACCACTGCGCGAGGCAGCCAGCAGGTTGGCGCGGAACGTCTTACGGATGGTCTGCATCAACATGCTGGCCGTCAGGAAGAGCGACATGACAGGCAGCGACACCAACTGCCAGCGCAAGGCCTGCGTGCCGATGCGGATTACCTCTGAATCGTTGCGGAACAACTCGACAATGGCATCCGAGAAAACCCATCCTAACACGGTGCAAATCAGCAAGAAGCAGGTTCCTATCCTCACCGTAAACCAGAAACCCTTCCGCACACGACCATAAAGGCGCGCGCCATAGCTGAACCCGCAGAACGGCTGGAAGCCATGTCCCAGTCCAATGACAGAGGCCATGACAATCATTGTAAACCTATTGGCGATAGACATGGCTGCAACAGCCGCGTCACCATAGCGCGCAGCGGCCACATTGAGCAGGATGCTGGCCACGCTGGTGAGCCCCTGGCGTGAAAGAGAGGGCGTACCACCGGCCAGAATCTCCTTGATATAGATGCGTGAGGTGGAAAAATGACGAAAGCTGATGCGGATACTTCCGCCGTGGCGGGTCATGCGCAGCAGCACCACAAAGCTGGCCAGTTGACCGAAAACCGTGGCCAAAGCCGCCCCGGTGATGCCCCAGTCGAACCAGAATATAAGGATAGGATTTAGCCCTACGTTGACAATGGCACCCGCAACGATGCCCCACATGGCAAACGACGCATTGCCCTGGAAGCGCATCTGGTTGTTCAGACACAGCGAGCCGGTCATCAAAGGCGCGCCAAGGAGTATGACGCCGAGGTATTTCTCCGTGTAAGGCAGGATGGTAGGCGTGCTGCCAAGCCAGACGGAGAGAGGCTTCAGCCAAAGAAGACCAACCACCATGATGACCAATCCTGCCACAAGGGCATAGAAAAAGCCCGTCGACGCCATGGCCTCAGCATTGTGATGCCGCTGCGCCCCGAGCTCACGGGCGATGTAGTTGCCCGACCCATTGCCAAAAAAGAAACTGAATGCCTGAATAACGAACATCACAGAGAACACAATACCCACGGCAGCAACAGCCTGCGTGTTAATCTTTCCCACGAAATAAGTGTCGGCCACATTGTACAGACTGGTAACCAGCATGCTGACAATCGTGGGCACAGCCATGGTTCCGATGACCCGATAAACGGGCCCTTGCGTTAAGAATGTATAGTTGTCTCTGTGTTGTTGCATACGAATCTCACGAATTGTGGTGCATGCCGGGTGCCGTCACGGTATGCGTATCGTCCCGATGTTGCCGCTCTGGCCTCATGTCCTAGATGATAAAGGCCTGGTTGAGGGCTGTCCGCCGCCTGCCCTATGGTTAGGACAGTGACTCGTTTCGCGCGGCATTGCGACTGATGGTGGAGCCATTGGCCTGATGGGTGGCCAGCACAAGTACCTCGGCTATTTGCACATGTTGGGGTGCCTGTGCCGCATAAAGCACCACATCGGCAATGTCATCGCCCGTAAGTGGCTGGATGCCGTCATAGACATGGTCTGCGCGAGTCTGGTCGCCATGGAAGCGAGTAACACTGAAATTGGTTTGCACCAACCCCGGTTTGACAGTGGTGACGCGCACGGCTGTGTTTACAAGGTCAACCCTCAGGCCGTCGCTCAACACCTTTACCGCTGCCTTGGTGGCACAGTACACATTGCCGTTGGCATAGGCTGCGTCGCCAGCCACTGAACCTATGTTGATAATATGCCCACAGTTGCGGGCCACCATGCCTGGCACAATCAATCTGGTCATCGTGAGTAATCCCTTGATATTGGTGTCTATCATCGTGTCCCAATCGTCGAAACTCCCTTCATATTCGGGCTCCAGCCCCAATGCCAGTCCAGCGTTGTTGACCAACACGTCAACGTTTCGCCACCTTTCGTCAAGCGACTCTACGGCTTTGGTAGCCTCCTCACGATGACGAACATCAAAACAAAGGGTGACAACGTCGACGTTAAGGTGTGCCAACTCAGCGGTGAGCTGGTTCAAACGCACTTGGTTGCGGCCTGTCAAGATAAGGTCGTAGCCGTTTTTTGCAAACGCACGGGCACAAGCTTCACCTATTCCGCTTGTGGCACCTGTAATCAAAGCAATTTTATTCATAGTTAAAAAAAGACGGCCTTACTCCGTTCTGCGCATGCGCAGGAATACTGGCAAGGCCCTTGTTGGTGATACGTTTATAGTTGTTCCAATAATATTTGCACGATTCGTTCGGCACTCCTTCCGTCCCAGCGATCGGGAATGGCACATTTTTTCCATGCGCCATTCACCATATCTTCAACGGCCTTGCCCAACAACTGGGCATCTTCGCCAACCAAAACGTTGGAACCAATCTTGACCGTTTCAATATGTTCGGTGTAACTGTTGAGCGTGATGCATGGAATGTTGTTGAACGTTGCCTCTTCGGCCACATTGCCACTGTCGGTAATCACACCGCAAGCATGAGCGGTGAGATAGCCAAACTGCAAGTAAGAAAGTGGCTTTATCAGCCTGAATGTGGGATGATTTGAACCTAAAAGTTCAGCCACGACAGCTGCCGAACGACTGCGAAGCGGTGCCAACACCATCTTGCCGGCGGCTTTGTCGAGCATGGCATGGAGCATATCTTTAAGGTTTTCCTTGTCTGCCAGCAAAGCCTTGCGGTTCAAAGTGAAAACAATGTATTCGCCTTCTCTCACGCCCAGCTCGTCGAGCACGGTAGGACGTTGCAGCCTACTGTGATTGAAGCGCAACGTATCCATCAAGATATTGCCCACCATGTATATCTTCGACAACTCAGCACCCTCACGCGTAGCAGTGCTGTTGCTGCCCATGCCGGCCGTGAACAACAAGTCACTCAACCCGTCGATGACCAGTCTGTTGATTTCTTTGGGCATGTTGATGTCAAAACTTCGCGTGCCTGCCACCAGATGCGCCAGCGTGATGCCCTGCTTCTTCGTCACGATGGCCGTTGCCAACGTAGAGGCCAAGTCGTCCACAACAATCACCACATCGGTAGGATGGGTCTGCAAATAATGTTCAAAACCAGCCATGACGAGTCCGGTGAGTTGGTTGAGATTCTCACAATCAACCCCTAAATAGGTGTCTGGATAGGGCATTTGAAGATCGTCAAAAAGCGACTTCTCTAGTGTGGAATCGTCCTCTTTACCGGCATAAACCAATTGGTAAGAAATATCTCTACCTGCATCTGCCGCCTTATGGATGGCCCTGATGATGGGTGCCACCTTGACAAAGTTGGGCCGGGCGCCCGCTACGATACATATATTCATTGTGCTATTTTTCTGCAAAGTTATACATTATTAATAGAACGGACAAACAAAAAGCAGAGGAGGGCATAAAATATACGCACACCATATATCTTTATGCCCGCCTGTTTTGCTGTCAAAACACGTCGCTATACTATTCGGTCTTGAACAAATCCTTGATGCCTCCGATGCTACCAAGCAGGTTGGTGGCCTCGTAAGGCAGGTACACGGTCTTTGACTTGTCGCCCGAAGCCAGCTCCTGCATCATGGCGATGTACTTCTGGGCCAGGAGGTAATTGGCCGGATTGGTGCTTTTTCCCACGGCCTCGGTAATCTTCTGGATGGCGATGGCCTCTGCCTCGGCCTTGCGAATGCGGGCTGTGGCCTCACCCTCGGCATAGAGAATGGCCTGTTGCTTGGTGGCCTCGGCGCGGTTGATGGTGCTGGTCTTCTCGCCTTCCGACTGCAAGATGGCCGCCTGCTTCTCACCCTCACTGGTCAAAATGGTGGCACGCTTGTTACGCTCGGCCTGCATCTGCTTCTCCATGGCCTGCAACACGCTCTCGGGAGGCGTGATGTCTTGCAGCTCCACACGGTTCACCTTGATGCCCCACTTGTTGGTGGCGTCGTCGAGAACGGCGCGTAGCTTGGTGTTAATGGTGTCGCGCGAGGTGAGTGTTTGGTCCAGTTCCAGCTCGCCGATGATATTACGCAAGGTTGTTTGCGTCAGCTTTTCTATGGCATTGGGCAGGTTGTTGATTTCGTAAACGGCCTTGAACGGGTCCACAATCTGGAAATACAACAGGGCATTGATCTGCATCTGAATGTTATCCTTGGTGATGACATTCTGCTTGTCAAAGTCGTACACCTGCTCGCGTAGGTCGATGCTGGTGCTGTAGATGTAGCGGCCGCGGTTAAGTGTCACGATGTTTTTGGCACGGTCGATAAACGGGATGATGACGTTGATGCCAGGGCTGAGGGTGGCATAGTACTTGCCCAGACGCTCTACGATTTTGGTTTCTGACTGTGGGATGATGATGATGGCCTGCTTGACGAATATCAAGGCCAATACAACAATCGCCACTAACACATAGGTTGCAATCATGATATGAAGTTTTTTGGTGAATAATTCATGCGTTACAGGCACCGCTCCACGGTGAGGATGATGCTGTCCATCTTGACCACGCGCACCCGCTCGCCCCGCTGGATGGTTTCCAGGTTGGTGCTGACAGCCTTCCACACGTCGCCGTCGATCTTGACATAGCCGCTCTGCTCGCCCGTGATGGGCTCTTCCACCGTGCCGGTTTGCCCAATGAGGGCCTCGGCGTTGCTGACCCGGTTCTCACCCGAGGCATGCAGGGCATGCACCAATGGCGGGCGCACGAACACGAGGCTCACCACCGAGCACACGGCGAAAATAATGACCTGGAGCCAGAGTGGCACGTCAAAGAGCGAGCTGACCATGGCACCCAGCGCACCGATGGCGAAGCAGGTGACAAAGAAATCGCCCGACCCCAGCTCGATAATCAGGCAGAGCATGGCTACGATGGTCCAAACGAGCCATAAATGTTGTGAAATGTATTCTATCATCTGTATAAGGTTTTGGTAAACGACCACCGCCGCAGGTGGAGCCATCCGGAAATGGAACGCACTGCAAGCAAACGGTGCCGAATTGTATATCAATCCGCAACAAATTTATAGAAAATTCTTGAATTATACGCCTGTTGGGGCAAGAAAAATCGCTCTTTTTGTAGGTGGAAAATAAAAAAAGAGGGTTGAGTTACCAGGGAAGAAGCGTTCATCCTATAGTATGCGGACAGAATATGTCTTATACTGAAATAGCTTGACACATAATCAAACTCAAAAAAAGTAAAAAAACATGACGAAATCAAGTAAAAGAAGAGAGTTTAGTGATGCGTTCAAGCTGCAAGTGTTAAGTGAATATTTTTCTGGCGGCGGTT
>JAQYPT010000068.1 GCA_028726625.1 Prevotellaceae bacterium
CTTTTCTCAGCCAAAGGATGTGCTTATAAGCCTCGAAAATGGAGATTGGCAAGTTAAATAGTACAATAAAAAAAATATTGACAAGAAATATAGAATAAACAACTAAAAACTGTCAAGCGATTTTAGGAAAAGACAAACTCATTGAGATTGATGCCCAAACTCATTGAGATTGGAGGGTAAAGTCAATGAGTTTGGAGGTCAAAGTCAATGAGATTGGCGTGAGTGTCTGGCTGGCGTACGTTTTTGTTATTATTTTATAGGTTTCATGCCCGTCATCCTTAGACTTTTTACGGATGCGCCATTGCTTGCCGAAGTTTATTTTTTCTTTCCGCTGATGTTCAGCTTATACATCAGGTGCAGCATGACGTAATGGGGAATGGTGTTGAAGCGTGTCTCGGTTTTACCTTGTCCGTTGACCTCGTACGACACACTTTTGAGCTGCTGGAAAAGGTCGTAGGCTTCGAGTTTGGCGCTTAACTTTCCCTTGCAGAACGACTGACTGAGGTAGGCGTTGCACACCCAATCATCGGTGTTGAACGAAGGGTCGTCGTATCCTCTGCGGCTGAACATCTTCAGATCCATGCCCGTTTCCAGTCCGAAGCCGAAATGATAAGACCCCACGATGCCGTAATTGAAATCGTAAGCGTTGATGGTGTGGAAGTTTTCCCGCTTGCTGTTGACGTTACGCCAGCCCAAAGAGCCTACCAAACTGCAGGTGGCACCTTCTTTTTGGTAGTTCAGCGAGAGTTCGTTTCGCGTCCAGTGGTTGTTCACCTTGCTCAGTACGCTCTCGGTATGTCCCTCCACAGCCGTGAGGTCTACGTTGCGATTGTAGCTGTATTCCAATTTGTTTTCCAGTGTGAAGTATTTGGCACTGTCTAGCGGGCAGTTGTAATAGATGCCTGCCGTGCCATCCCAGTTGCCTTTCACATTCTGCGGTTTGTAGGTGTAGACGCCCGTTGTGGGATTGAAGGTGAAGCCGTTGGCCACGGCGTTTTGTTGCACATTGAGCGTAAAATCCAAAGTTGGCCACTTGTATCGCCTGTTGTGTTGGTCAGCAATGTGAATCATGGTAAAGTAGGTCGTGATGTTTTTGAGGTTTGGGTTGCCCAACGAGATGGCCAAAGGGTTAGAGTCGTCGCGCCTGTCGATTTTCGAATACAGGTCAGGCATGTCGATTCTCATGTGGGCATAAGCCCAGATGCTGTATTGATTGTAGGTGGCGCTCATGTTCAGATTGGATATTGTTTTCCATGTCTGTTGACTGATGTTGGTGTTGAGAGCTGTACTCCTGTAGTCCAAACGATGCTTTTCGTGTTGAACGGGGATGTTGAGACTCATATAGAATGAGTTCTTGCCACTTTCTTTACGGTAGTTGATGTTCAAAGACAATTCCTGTGTCTGTGTCTTCAAATATCCCTGATAACTGTTGTTGGTGTCCAATGCTCGCCGAAGAGCGTCGCGTGACGAGGGCAGGGTTCCCAATTCGTGTTCTTGCTGTTGCCACTCTTGCAGTCGGTCCAGTCGGTATTTTGAGTTGTTGGTGTATTTCATTTGTTGGTTGAAGGACAATCCCGGAAGGAAACTCCAGCCATTTGGAAGTTGGTATGAATAGCCCACGAATGCGTTATACTCGTAGCTGTGTGAGGGTGTGTCATCGTATCGATCGCGTTGATCTTTGGCTGTCGCACTCTGGAGATATTCTAATCGATATTGTTCGAATGCCGTTCGTTTGGTGTTGTCATAGCTGAAATAACCTTGGAAGAAGATGTCGTCTCCCGACTTCAATGGGTAGGAACCATATAGGCGATTGGATGTCTGGAACGAATGACCTTCTCCAAAGCTTTGATTTCGCTGTCTGTTGAGGGCTGCGTCTTGCACTCGCCGGCTCCATGGCGTGGTGAACAAGGTGTCAAGAACGGCTTGGGTGTCGCCCCAGGGTGCCGGGTCTTGTTTGAAGGAGCCGGCACGCAGGTTGCTCCAGTTGTCACTTTTGCGGTATGTGAGGGCGTTCTCAACACGTAGCCAGAAGGGTTTACTCATCTGAAATTGGTGTTGGAGCTGGGTCTCGAAATCTTTCGACCTACTATCTGACACGCTTCTTGAATAGCTGTTGTTGCCCGTGTTGAGGAACGATTCGGAGGCCGTTTGGCTCACATTGTGGCTGTTTTGCCAGGAAACACTGGTCGACACGTTGTCCGTGATGGTGTTTTTGTCGTTGCTGGTAGCAAGGTTCAGCCCCACTGTCTTCTGCGTTACCTGTCCATTGGGCATCTTAGTTGGGTCCCAGTCGCCTTTCTCTCCGGGCTTGCGGTCTTCGTTCACGTTGTTGAGGTTGGCGAAGACAGACATCTGTAGCCGTGGATTGAAATACAGACCGAAGAGCTTCGTGGCGTATCGGCTGTTGGTACCTCCGGCTATGTCGGCGTTAGCGATGAAGTTTTTCTCATACTCTTTCTTCAGTTGGATGTCCATAACGTAGTCTTTCTTCTCAACGTCCACGCCCAAAGCCTTGCTCTTCTCGGTGCTTTTCTCAAACACCTGCAAGTCTTTCACGGTGTAGCTGGGCAGGTTTTCTATCAGTGTTTTGTTGTCTTTCTTGAAGAAATCTTTTCCGTTGAGCGTCAGATAATCTAATTTTCGCCCATTGATGAAGATTTCTCCGTGGCTGTTGAGCGTGGCTCCCGGCAGCTGCCTAATCAGCGCATCGAGCATACTTCCCTGGGGAAGGTTGAAAGCTTCGGCGTTGAAAACCAAGGTGTCACCTTTCATCACCATCTTGATTTTGGTGCTTTTCACCACCACTTCGTCCAGCGTATGCTCTTTGTCTTCCATGCGTTTGCGCTGGATGGGCATGTCATCCAGGGCTATGCTGCTCTGTCTACCTTTGAAAAGTAGTTCGTGGTTGATGTAGGTGGTTTGGTAATCGGGGTGCTCTATCTTGAAGATGTAGGTGTCTTCGCTCAACTTTTTTCGTAGGTAGAAGTAGGCATCGGGGTGTATGGCTTCTTTATTCCATGTGACGGTTCGGCAGGTGTCCACCATCACGCTGTCGGAATTCATGATCGTGATCTTGGCGTCAAGCACGCAGAGATGGGTGAACGAGTCGACCACACGGCCGTAGATGTCAATGTTGCGTTCTTTCTTGTGGTGTGCTGTCTGTGGTAAGGCTTGTGTGCATAACAGCAACAAAGCCCAGCATAGGAGAGTTGTTCTTTTCAGGTTCATATATGATTGATTTATATTTTTGTTCGGTTGTCCGTTAGGTTAGTCGCTCCAGTGCTGGCACCGTGATGTGTCCTCTGGTGAGTTTTACCAGACCATCGGCCTGCATGGCGTTCAAAGCAATTGATATATCCAGGCGACTGGCGTTGAGTTCGGTGGCCAGTCTCACCATCTTGATTTTGAAAACCTTTTCTCCCGCGGGTCGCAGCGAGCGGTCTTTGAAGAAGTGGATGATGCGTTGACGGAGTTCAGTAGGTTGAGGATGCCATGGCTGTCGCTGTAAGCGTTGGCTTTGGGTGGAGATGATGTTCAGCAGATTGAGGCGGAACACGATGAGTTGGTTGGTGAGTTGTACGACGTGGGCCTTGCTGATGGACATCGTGTTGCAAGGCGTTTTGGCCGTGTAGGTACGCATGAAATGTTGGTTGAGGCCAAAGAGATGTTCTGGTTCGATGACCTGTGGCGCCCTCAGAGGTTCCGTCAGCGTGTAGCCATGGTCATCGGCGTGCGTCGTAACGCTCATCGTTCCATCCAACAAAAAGGTCAACTGGTGGCATGGCATGTCCTCTCTCACCATCACATCTCCTGGTTTGTGTTGCAGGAAAGCAAAAGGAATGCTTTCTGCCATGGCCCATAAATCTTGCTGACTGAGCCCTTGGAAGAGGGGAAGGGTGAGGAGTTTGTCGTAGGAGGTCATTTGCTGATCTTGTTTTTCAGCGAGGGTGAGAACCATACGTCATAGCGTCCGTCGGCATTGGTGTATATCAGATAGACCATCAGGTCAGGATGTCGTTGCAATACTTCTTTTGTCTTGTCCAGTCCAAGCACCATGAATGCCGTGGCGTAAGCGTCGGCTTTGGCGCATGTGTTGGCCAGGACGGTGGCCGAGAGGATGTTGTGCTGCACGGGATAACCTGTCTTTGGGTCGATGGTGTGCGCGTATTTCTTGCCGTTCTTGTAGTAGAATCGGCGGTAGTTTCCACTGGTAGCCATGGCCTTGTCGGTGACATTGAGTACCGTTTGCAGCTCGTTGTTCGTCTGAGTGGAGTCGTCTGTCGGCTTGGTGACGCCAATCTTCCATGGCAATCGCTTGTCACTGTTGCCGCTGGTGATGACCTCACCCCCAATCTCCACCATGAAATTCTTCACGTCTTTCGACCGCAATAGTTGGGCAACGGCATCGCATCCGTAGCCTTTGGCAATGCCCGAGCAGTCGAGCATGATGCGTGAATCTTGCTTCTTCACAGTACTTCCCATGACAGATACTTTGTCATAGCCCGTGAGGGTCAGCAGACTATCAATGGTATGCTTGGTGGGTTGGATGCCAGACTTAAAGCCAAAGCCCCATACATTCACCAAAGGAGCCACGGTAATGTCAAAGGCTCCGTTGGTATCTTTCGACACTTGCTTGGCTAAGTCGAACACTTCGATGAACATCTGGTTGAGTTGAACGGGGATGTTGCGGTTAATCTTTGAGATGATTGACTGTTCTTCAAAGGTCGAGAAGGTCATGTCTACCTTGTGTAGTTGCGCCAATATCTCTTTGTGCAAGTCTTTGTTCGACTGATAAGTAATATTGTATGTGGTACCAAAGACTTGTCCTGAGTTGTGTTGGTACGGCATACTCTGCTGTTGACGGATGATGATGACCGAACCAACAATGAGGAAAAGGAGGAAAAACAGCTTGAGCAACTTCTTCCAACGCAATGGGTTGGAAGGGACGGTCTTGCGCTGTTCGTCAACTGGAGCGTTGCTGCGATTCCGCTGGTCTTTGTTTATTTCGTTTGAATTGCTTTGCCTATCATTCATACTTATACTGTCATTAAGTTCAAACTAACTTGTCATTCTTCCGGCCAGTGCCGCTTATTCGCTCTTCATTGCCTTGGAAGATGATGGAAGAGGCACGCAGGTCATCCCTTGTCTACCATTCAATAATTACGTTGAATGTTCCACCTAAGGGTGTTCCGCTGTACTTTCCAAAGCCTGGTATGTACCAAGGATGGCCCGCTTCGTTCTTGGTATTGGCAAGACGTCGCTTGTAACGAACGCTCCATCCCAAACGAAAAGGCCCCCAAATTTTGGCATCTACGCCTACAACCCCTTCCATCCAATGATATTGGTTGTCGATGTCAGTGAGATCAAAAGGAATCTGTGTCTTCCAAACGGGGTCGTGGAGGCCCGGATGTGTTACCGAGTATTTGAACTTGCTGTAACCATATCGCACGCCAACATACAGTCGGTAGTCGTCGTTTTTGTTCTTCATCATGTTGAAGTCAACGCCTATTCGGCCGTATGGAGCTTTCGAAGTGTAATGCAAGTGCGTGCTCGGATCTTCGCTGTCGGCTTGACCATAGCCCAACTCAACAATGGGGAAGTATTTGTTGCGCAGGCTTACTCTTGCGGCTACTTCATATTGTCCGTAGTCGGAAAACTGCATCTGTACGAGTCCCACCAGGTCTCCAGAAACGGCAACGTGCCTGAAAAAGGACAGCGTATCTTTGGGTTGGATGACGATGGCCTTGTGCCTTTGTGCCATAACGGCCACTTGTGCCACGAGCAAGAGACTAATGCAGATAGCTCTTGAAATAGATATAGAAATGTGCTTTTGTAGCATCGTAGTTCACGTTTTCATGATGTATGACCACAGAGTCGATGGTATGTTTGGTGTAATCCACACGCTTGATTTGATGGAAGACAGCCGGTGGGCAGTCAACCGACTCGAAATGCGGATGATCTTCCTTGGTGATGCGCAGCGTATCGATGAAACTTTGGTTCTGCTGAGTGGTCATCTTGAAGTAAAGAATGTCCTCGGGTTGCGTATAACTCATAGGCAGTAGGAAGCTGTCGATGCCGATTGCCTTGTTCAGCAGCACCGTATCACCGCTCGTAGTGCGTGGAGTGGTGATGGTAAGCGTGTCTTGCAACTTGGCAACATCACCTTTGAGCTTGTACGAAGTGGTCACCGTGTTGTTCAGCGGACAATCGATTGTAGAACACGAGGTGATGGCCAATACCATCAAAATGATGTCAATTATTTTTCGCATCGTATGGTTTTTTCTATCTGGTAATCGTTCCTGCCGGGGTTGGAACGGCTAATCAGGTCGCCTAAGAAGCCCGCTAAGAACAGTTGGGTGCCGATGAGCATGGTGGTGAGGGCGATGAAAAAGTAGGGCGAGTCGGTGATTAAGCGCATAGGAATGCCGTTTGACAGGGCGTAAACCTTCTCTGCTCCGAGGATAATCACGGCAATCAATCCCACCAAAAACATCAGCGAACCGAGGAAACCGAACACATGCATGGGCTTTTTACCGAAGTTTGAGAGGAACCAAAGCGTGATGAGGTCGAGGTAACCGTTGAAGAATCGGTTGAAACCAAACTTGGATGTACCGTATTTTCGCGCCTGGTGATGCACCACCTTCTCACCAATTTTGTCGAAACCGGCAGTCTTTGCCAGGTAGGGGATGTAGCGATGCATCTCGCCGTACACCTCAATGTTCTTCACAACTTCCCGCCTGTAGGCCTTCAGTCCACAGTTGAAGTCGTGCAAGTTCTTGATGCCGCTAATCTTGCGGGCCGTGGCATTGAAGAGTTTGGTGGGCAATGTCTTGCTCAATGGGTCGTAACGTTTTTGCTTATAACCCGATACCAAGTCGTAGCCATCCACGGTAATCATGCGGTACAGTTCAGGAATTTCGTCGGGAGAGTCTTGCAAGTCGGCATCCATTGTGATGACCACATTGCCTTGGACCTCCTTGAATCCGCAGTAAAGTGCCGGACTCTTTCCGTAATTACGGCGAAAGCAGATGCCTCGCACATGCTCTGACTGACTGGCAAGGCGCTGGATGACGTTCCAAGAGCCGTCGGTAGAACCATCGTTTACGAAGATAACTTCGTACGAATAGGCGTTTTGTTGCATAACACGCTCAATCCAAGCGTATAGTTCGGGTAGTGATTCTTCCTCGTTGAAGAGAGGGATGATAACAGATATGTCCATAGTATTCTGCAAAAATAATCAAGCATCTGTCCTCCAAAGTCCCCTTTTGTTCACTCAACGTGATGGGCCTTTTTTGAGCAGGAGGAGGTGGATGCTGGATTTGACATTATGTTAAATAGTTTCGTATCACATGGAAGTAGATGAACGTTGGCATCAAGACTTTCCGATATTTGTCATGCCGGATGCCGTTGATGCTTTATATTCTTGTATGATTTTTTACTCGTTTCATGCCAATGGCGGCCACGATGACACTCAGAAGGGCGCCAAGCAAGAGGTTTTGCGTCATGAAGACAAAGGCCAGTTCGATGGGTTTCAGCGTGCTCATGAGGTCGACTGTTTCCATGGCTTGCTTGATGTCAACGCCGTTTTGCTGATATACGCCCTCCATGGTCTGTAGGGCTTGATGCATAATCTGAACGAAATGTCCGCCGTCCAGGAACTGGAAATACGCCGTTTGAACCAAGGCAAAGAGCAGGGATGCGTAGAAGATGCAGTAGCAACCGTATGCCAATCCTCGCGCAAAGGAGATGACACCATCGAGTGCATAGTTGCGAAACTTGATGAATCGCCATAGCATGAAAGGGGGCGTGGCCAGCATCAGCAGGCCTCCCAATGCACTCTTGGGCATGTACATCATACTCATGAAACTGGCTGTCCATAACAGTGCCAGCCAAAGTCCGTCAATGCGGGCGAACGCCTTAAGCTGAATCAGTGAGGGTACGTTTATCATTCTATCTGCAAAAGTACGCATTTTATCTCATATATATTGTACGTACACGAGAGATTTTATAGACCGTTCCACGGTGTAGACGTTAAAAATTTTCAATATTTATGCCGTAGTAGCCTGCAAAAGTGCGAGCATTGTCGTTCGCAGGATTCATGTTGTTTGACGATGATTGTTCGACAAGGCATCTGTTGACGTGTTTCCTAATATCTTATCCAGTATGTCAAACACCTCTTCAGGGCGTTCGTAAGCAAAAATGTGATAATACTTGTTGCCCGTGAGCATGGCCGAGAGATGTGTACGACTCTTGTCGTAAAGGATGAAACAGGGCTTGTGATGACGTTCTGCGTATGCCAATTCATATCCCACGCCCAAGGAAGGTGAGGTACATTCGGCAATGACCAAGTCGCAGCCCCTCAACCACTCTGTGTCCTGAAGGTAGATTTTTTCATCCGCTTCACGACCCTTACTGGTGGTAGAAAGTGAGCGGTTGCCTATGTGTTCAGTGAGAACTTTGTGACTTCTTTGGATGTACTCGATGATTTGTTTGTAGAGGTTGGCATCCTCACGCCCGCCTCGGATGGAACCTGCAAAATAGATTTTCTTCATGTTTGATTGATATAGGTCGCCTGTGCAAATATAATAAAAAGGAATGAAAGATTGCCATTGCGCGCTTACCTTTATCAAGTAAACCAAGCATTCGTGGTCACATTTTTTGCTGACGCCAGCTTCATCTGCCACAAAACAAAAGAGGGTGTATCATTATTCTGATACACCCTCGTTGATTTCTGAATTAAGTGAGCCTCTTGTCGGATTCGAACCAACGACCCCGAGATTACAAATCACGTGCTCTGGCCAACTGAGCTAAAGAGGCGGGTGGGCAAGCTACTCTTATCGCGCCGCTACAACCTAATACCCTTGCTGCGTTCCCACCCTGGGGGATTCAAAGGGAGCTGGCCGTAAAAGACTTGCCCGTTTCTTAGCGGATGCAAAGGTAATAAAAAGAATTGATTGACACAAGAAATGTGCAAAAAATATGTTGAGGTAGGTTCAATTTCCATATGTAGAGTCCAACAGCAAATGCAAATTTATGGAAAGTTTTCGAAGAATTTGTATTTAGGGGTATCAAAATTTAATTTTTCTCTTGGTCTTCTGTTTATTTTCTTTTGTATTTCCATTATTTTTCGGTCAGAGAAATCGT
>JAQYPT010000069.1 GCA_028726625.1 Prevotellaceae bacterium
AAAACTCAGTAATAGCCGTCAGGAGATAGCCGACACATTCGGTATTCAGAAGTTCTCGCTATTGCGATGCCTTTCCGAATTTGAAGATAATGGTGCCATTAAAATAGATGGAAAACAGATAACTATTCTCAATTCAGATAAAATGAAATAGGAGAAACAAAAGTTATAATTGCAACGACTGACCCTGTATATCTTCAACTTTACTATCACAAATGATGTTAATGCAGGGATTGAGAAGGAGAGGACGAAGATGTTTATAATATTCTTGGAATTAAATAAGATTAATAATTTCGGGTGCGTGACCATGCATGAATAAGCGCAACTTATCGCCATACTATCATTAACTCATACTTTCAACAAAAGGATAGCTTGGATACAATAAAAAAGCCTTATATGAAAAGCGCAGCATATAACAGATATCCCCAATGCGCAGCAAGCGCAGCTGCAAGTCCTCCGATAGTATGAGAAACAATGGCCTTAGAGGTAAGTTCCCGATACCCAATGGTGTCAAGCATTGCTGTATGTGTACTAAGGAAACCGCTCCAACACATTCCAATACCTGTGAATACAGCTATGGCATTGCCATCCAGCCATCCTTGTGACATAAAGTTGGGCACTAAGCTCAATGCAGCACCAACTGCTCCGAGCGCAGTGATAGGGAAGGCGATTTGGTGTGGGTCTGAGAACCCAAAGAGCGGATTGAGTAACCAATCTAATTTGTTTGCAATGGCTGGTAAAATGGCAACTCCCTCATAAGCTTTGCCTGTGAAATTGCCTTCTGCGCTGGCTCCAAAGGTAAGTATCATCACTAACGTAGAAATAATAAGCACACCGGGAATGATGGAAACACCAACGTCGACGCCCGATTTTCCTCCGTCTAATAGAGAATTGAGTATGCGCAGAAACACCGATGTTTCTTCACGGTGTAACTGACGAATGGGTTGCTGGCGAAACTTCTCTCCATCCAAAGCTTCTTCGGAACGATATTGTGGATAAGCTTTGAGTACAAAGTGTTGCATGAGCCTTGTAGAGACTACGCACCCAATGCAGGCTCCTATAAAACCAATGAGGGGTTCCACGAAATAACCGTTGCCTAACATGAAGACGATGACAATGAGCCCCATGCCAAACGCTGTTCCGAAATTGGTGAGCGAAATATACTGAAACTTCTTGAAGTAACTACCGAAATGCTTGTCTTGTGCCAAAGTGATAATGGCTGGATTGTCGGAGAGAAACGTTAATACTGCTCCAAGTGAAGCCACTCCGGGCAGTCTGAACACGGGTTTCATCAATGGTCGCAGTACTCGTTCTATTAAGTCCACAACTCCAAACTCAACAAATAGCTTCCCTAAGGCACCTGTCAACACACAGATGCCCATGAGATAAAAGCAGGTGTTGAGCAACAAGTCGTGAGCCGTGTGCATAATGGTGTTGAGCATGTTAGCCACTCCCATAATGCTTGCTATTCCGCCAAACAGCCCAGTGATGATAAGCAGACATACAATCCCCTTTGGCATTCTTCTCTTTTTCTTATCATTGCTCCTGTCTGTTGTTTGCTGTTGTGGCAATTCTTCCTGTGTAGAGATAGTTTCTCTCTTGACCTCTGTATTATTCACTTTGTTTGTCATTAAGGTTCGTAATCGTGTGTATCTTTTACTCTCATTATTGAAAGATATCTGTAAACGCCACCATTCTATGAGGTTGGAGCCGTGGCGTTTTCAGATATTGCTTCCATATAATGGTTTTAAATTTGCTACTTCATTTGTATTTTGCAGGCAAATTTAAGATTTTTATTAGTATCTATCTTATTTCTGACTTAATTTTTTAGTTCATCATTGATATTTTCTGTACGACCTTAATTCCGCAACACGATTATAAATTAAACTTTTATCAGTACAGGGAAATCATCCGTTCTCTCATGAGTATCTACTTCTGTGGCGGTTATTGGAGATTTGATAGTCGGTATAATCCGTAACTTTTACAAGGCCATTATTCAAAGACTTGACGTAAAGAAGTTCGAACTCAATGCAACAAGTCGCATAAAAGCGTTTGTCTTCAGGTTTATCTCTGTACCAGCCAAGTGGATCAGGACATCAAGGCGGTATGTCCTGAATATCTATACCTGTAATAATGCTTACGCAGATGTTTTCCAGACTGATTTTGGATAATGCCTACAACTTATGGGAATGATATTGTGTATTGCCTCAAGTCACATTGTGGGGCAAGGGGATATTGTAGGCAGAAGTGGGTGCTTCAAGTTCAAATTATCTGCAAATTCAGTAGTGAGAGGACGTGTAAACGCAATAAGGAAGTTCAAGGGCTTAGTTGCGGATTTGAGGATTATAAAAAATAAAAATTAATAATTCTTTCTTATTGCATACAATATTTTATATGCCCAAAAACATACCTTATGTATAAATGGATTTTTTTACTATAAATCAGCTATATTTCATTACTTTCTTTTGCTAGTTTGAAAAAATTTAATTTATTTTGCAGAAACCAATATAAATAAAATAAATTATGAAAAGAATTGCTTTAATAATGAGTTTAATCTGTCTGATTATAACAGGATGCTCAAACAACAATGATCTTAACAATGTTGTCGATGAAACAAAGACAATCAATTTGGCAAATTATGAGAAAGTTGTTTACAACAACAGAGAACTTTTATCTAATTGGGCATATGCCAAACAAGACGCTCAAGAAAAGAATACAAGGGCAGCGAATATAGCAGAATCTGAATATTTTGATAAATTGAAAGTAAATTTACTACCATCTGCTTTTCAATTTGCCTCCGATCTAAACATAACAAAGGAAGATCTTGAATCCATGATTGGAGTAAAAATTTATAACAACGAAGAATATGAAAATACTCTTGTGGGATTGATGTTATTTGTAACTACTACAGATTGTTCGATAATCGATGGTGGGTCCAAGACTACTAGAGGTGGATCTTTCAAAGATTGTTTCTTGGAAGCTACGGGGATAGCTGCTGGTGCTGCTATTGTTGGAGGTTTGGCAAAAGGAACTGTATCAAAAGCTGTAGTTAGAGCTTCTTTGAGAATGGTAGCAAAAGTTGGTACCCGGACTCTATCTGGTGTTGGTCTGGCATTGATGGCTGCAGAAATAACTTGGTGTATGTGGTAAATATGGCATCTATTTCCAAAAATATATTCGACATATATTCCAGCACATTTTATCAATGTGTAGTATTCATTAGCTTGATTATAATCTTGGGTTATATGATATTGGAAATATGTACAGGTTCATTTTATTATAAAAATGCATTAATCAATATATGGGCTTTAATAACGTGCCTAACTTATATTATAGGGAAAAATAATAAGTATAAATACATAATAATGTGGATAGTATTATTTTCTCAAATAATGTTAGCATTATGGGTTGCAAAATAATACGTTAAAAGCACTAATATATGTAAATGAAGTAAATGAGTATGTACAAGTGATTCAGTTGACAAATAACTTAATATATCTATTCTAAGAGATTCTCAAGAAAATCAAAAATAGAACAAAAACAGTAGGGGAAAACAAACTAATAATTTCTCTTACTGTTTTTATCATTTTCCTTGATTCCGCAACACGATTATAAATTAAACTTTTTAAGTACCTGAGCAACAAAAAGTTGCTCAGGATTTTGTTATGTCAGAATTTTCTCTTATCTTAGTGTTGCAAAAAAAACAAGAGAATCCGACGATAGACATGGTGAAGATACAAATTAAATCTGAGAGACTCACTCCTTTTGGGGGATTATTTTCAATCATGGAGCAATTTGACTCCACACATCATCATCTGTAATCGACTCAACCCTCGGTCTAAGGTGTAGATCGTTCGGTTATGGAATTGCTGGCAAGGACGGAGCCTACGATATACGATGTGTTGATGGTCTTTTTGGAGGTGCAGTGTGAATCGTTGCGTCCTCAAAGAAGTACGTCGTGGCAATTGTTGGCCTCATTGCTGATTATCGCCAATGCTTAACGAGGCAGGCTGTGAAATCATCAAAAGAGTTGAACTCGGTAGGCACCCAATCTACTTTAAGTCCGATGTGCTTGGCTTGCATGGCGGTGTATGGTCCCATGCAGGCGATGGCTACATCTTTGAGGATACAACAGGCATCGGTGCCATACACTTCCTTCAGTCCATCATTGAACGCCATCACCTCGCTTCCGCTGGTAAAGGCTACGCAGTCAATGCGCTTGTCGATGATGAGGTCGTAGGCTTGTTTCCTTGCGGATAGCTCTGTTGCCATGTTGACGTAGGCATCAACACGGTGGGCCTGCACGCCCAGCTCGCTCAGTTTTGCCATGAAATCGGGAACGGTTCGAGGCTCTTCCATGCCAACAAACGCAGGCGCGAGGGCTGCCAGGCGGCATCCTTCGTTGAGGCCATGCTCTTTCAGTGCATGGGCGATGCCTATGGGACTTGGCTCTTTTGAGATGAACGGAGGCGTTACACCCAGCACGTCGTGTAGATATTCGTTGTCTTTTCCAATGGCCAGGAACTGCGTCTTGCCCAGTTGTTCTGCACGGTCACAGTAGTTGTGCATGGCGTCAATGGCCTTTCGGCTGAGGCATACCACGAAATCAAACATGCCTAAGTCGGCACATAGCTTCTGCAACTCATCGTTCGCCGTGTCGAAAGTTGATTCTACCATGGCTATGTTGGTCACCTCTACTTCTTCTTTGTATTTTTCAAAGGCCGTTAGTAGTCTTTGCGTATAGTGGCGTGGAGCTGTAATCAGGATGTTTTTCTTCATAGGTCATGTGGTTTTGTAATATGTTTTTGAGAACGTCGGGTGTGGCAGAAGAAGTAGGTTACATAGCAGAGTGACAGCGTGGCAATGGCTGTTTCTATGCAGAAAAGACCATTATAGCCCAATCGGTCTGCAATTCTTCCGCTGGCTATGGTCATGAGCAGTCCGCTGATGTGCGTGATAACTATCTGTATGGTGAAGTCGGTTCCCTCGAGTCCTTTCCTCACACAGAACATGGCCGACGTGTATACCACCACTGTCCCCATGCCATAACAGGCCCAAAGAAGTATGATGCCCCCGACGAGCCATGGTTTCGTGGGTGTGGACCACGACATGAGGGCGAAGTAAACGGTTGCCAGCAGGATGCAGACGGAAAAGATCACTTTCACTTTCTCCGCACCCCAGCGCCTGATTAGCATGCTGGCGGGATAGGCAACGAGCATGGCGGCAGAGATGCCCACGATGCCGTTGAGCGCGCCTATCTCCTTCATGTTGTAGCCAAGGTCTACCATATAGGGCCTTACAACCGACAGTAGTCCCATGATGCTGGCATAGTAGAGGAGCAAGAACCCTATCTGCGGGTAGACGGTTCGATTGGTGAAAAACCAGATGATGTCATTCCATTTGGCCCTATGGGTCGGCTCCTTGGCATGCAGCAGTTGCAGCTTCTTGTTCATGAGCAAGGGTACAAGTGCCAGCAGCACAAAGCCGCTCAGACAAATGGTCACGACATTCCAGCCATAGTGGTGCAACACCATGAGCAGTACGCCGCTGCCCAGCAGGCTTCCACCAAAGCTGCCCATCGACTGCATGCCGTTAACAAAGCTCTTCTGCTCTTTCCGCGTAGAGAGTATGGCCAGTGCGTCGGTGGCGATGTCTTGTGTGGCAGAGGCGATGAGTGACAGGAATACCAGGATGATGATGAGCTGGATGTTGGTTTCCAGCCTTAGTATTCCCGCACCCAATATCAGCACGGCGTACACTATTTCCGACGATACAATCCAGCGTTTGTAGTCTTTCACCGTCATACATTGCCGGTCTACGATGGGCGACCACAGGAATTTCAGTATCCACGGCAGCTTGATGAGTTGCAGAAGGCTGATGGTTGTCAGCGAGAATGCCTGTTGGCGCATCATCACCTGCAACGCTGTGGAGAAAAAGCTCATGGGCACCGCCTGTGCAATGTACAGACTAAAGAAAGTACCTAAAAGTTGGGCGTTGTTCTTGTTGGGCATATACGTTGTGTTGGTTGGAAAGAATTGGTCATACAAGCCCAGCGGTGAGGCGTGGCCATGGCCACGATGTTCCCGCCTTGTTGGGCTCTCGACTTGTTTATTTGAGCGTGTACATCAATGAGGTGCCGATGCAGAAGGGCTTGCCTGCTTGTGCTAGTTTCTGGGAAGACACAAAATAGTAGGCCATGTACTGGGTTGCGGTGGTGTTCTTGCTCCATACCTCCCAGGTGAAATGTCCTTTGGTGGCAGCCACTTTCAGGTTGAGCAGCGCGTAGAAAGGCTGGTACTTCTCATTGTCCTCGCGCCAGTAAATCTTGCCCACGCCGGTGAGGTTGGCATTCAGCATCAGCTTGTCAATGAGCCCCACATGGTACTTCGAGTAGTTGGCATTGACCGACAGGGTGTGCCGCGGCACCATGGGAAGCATGTTGCCTGTATAGTTTGCTTTCTTTCCCGTGTTGGCTGCCAGGAAGCGTGCATAGGTGTATCCATAGTTGGCGTGCAGGAAAAGGTTTGCCATGGGTTGTCCGCCCACAGCTATCTCAAACCCTTTGCTGTCCGAGTGCCCGATGTTGCGTATCACGGCACCTACCGCAGGGATGATGACCGACAGTTGTTGGTCTTTCCAGTCAACGTAAAAGGCACTGGCCTCGAGCGACAGGCGGCTGTCAAGGAAGCTGAGCTTCGCTCCAACCTCGTAGTTCCAGGTGTATTCCGGGTCGAACGAGCGGTCGTTGCTGCTTTCCTTTGCTGCATTGAATCCACCGGGCTTGTAGCCTCGCGCCACGGTGGCATACACCATCCTGTCGGGTGTGAACTGCTGCTTCAGGGTGAAACGGGGCGTCACCTGGCTTGAGTGCATCTTGCTGTCGTAGCTGTCGGCCAGCTTGGTAGCGTTGGTACCGTTCTTACCCGTGGGCGTCCAATAGGTCTCATTCTCCACCTTCGATGTTTCATAGTCGTAGCGAATGCCCACCGAGGCAGCCAGTCCCTTGTACAGGTCGAATTGTGAGACATGGTAGGCAGCCAGTCCGTAAACCGGTATCTCGTTGTTGTTTTCCTTCACGCCGGCGGCACGCATCGGGTTTCTTGGTGTGTAGTAGTCGATGGTGGTCGAGAAGTTCTTGTGTTGCGTAAACGCGAACACGCCCGTTATCCAGTGGTACCATGTGTCGTTCCTCGATCGGAGCGTAAGTTCCTGGCTGAACATGTTCTGCCTAAGTGGCATGGTGGCGAAGAACATTTTGCGCTCCGTGAAGTCCTGGTCGATAGACACCTTGTCGTTGCTGTGCTGGAAAGAGGTTTGGCTGTTCAAGCTTAGCCTGCTTCCGTCATAGCGCCAGTTCATGCCAGTTGTCAGCACGAACCGCCTGTACCCCGAAGGTGCATCGTAGCTGATGTCTTTCAGCTCGTCTTTCTTGGCGTCGTATACGGCGTATGGAAAGCCCCCTTGGTCGATGTAGTCCAGGCTCAGTGAGTATCGCATAGTCCATTTTTGCGACGGCTTCCATGCCGTCCCTATTCTAAATGTACCGTTGTCCATCGGGTCGGCCTTTTTGTTCAGGTAGGTATTCGTGAAGTAGCCGTCATTATGGTGGTAGCTGCCAGCTACCGAAATGCCAAGGTTGCCCGATAGTTTCTGGTATGCCGATGCCATGGCCTGAATGTCGTTGTACGACCCGTAGCTTACCTTTGCCATAGCGTTCTGGTAGTCCAAGGGCGACAGGGTATAGATGTTGATGAGCCCCGCCGTGGAGTTCCTCCCAAAGAGCGTGCCCTGCGGGCCACGCAACACCTCCACCTTGCTGATGCCAAACAAGTCCATGTCCAGCACCGAGCGGTCGAAAAAGGGCATGCCGTCCACATACACGCCGACCGACGGTGTGCTGGTCTTTGAGCCGATGCCCCTAATATAAATAGGTGAGTATTGTCGAGACCCATAGTCGGGCATGTAGAAGTTGGCCAGTCTACCACTCAGTTCCCGCACACCGTCCAACTGGTTGTTGTTGATGTACAGGTTTCCCACCGATGACTGCGAGACAGGCGAGAGTGATGCCCTGTCTTGTTTGAATCCCACGATGGAGACTTCTTCCAGTTCGTTGCCTATCTTGATGGTGTCGGTTTCTTCCGCCACAGCGTTGATTGCCAGTATAGTGCCAAATAAAATCGTGTAGAGTCTCATGTGCAATGTAATTGTAAATATTTGTTTAATACGCTGCAAAATTATTTTAAAATTTTCTCATCTACAATCCTGATTTATAAGGATTATTGACATATCCATTTTTTTCCAGACTTCGTCATCGTGTCACCCAAATTCCTCATCAAATAGTTTAGCAATTTTCTGATGCCTTGCCATCAGCATAGTCTGCGTATAAACCTCCTTGTTCAAAGGTAGCTCAATCTGCATCTATTTCGGAACAAATAGAACTATAATTATTAAAGATTCTTTGTAATTTCGTGTATTTATTTATATTTTTGCAAGAGAAATCCTGATTATACAATGAATCGACACAAAACCTTTGGCACCCATCGTAAGGTTAATACCAAGCAGTTGCTCACTTCTTTTTGCATGCTATTATTGAGCATGTCAATGTTGATTGGCTGTTCTCGAAGTGAGGAGAAAGACAAAACAACTTTTGAGAAAGAACAATTAGAGAAAGAGCTAAAGACTTTGGGGAGGATTGATTCATTGCAACTTCGGCTTGAGCAATACCGTAAGGAACACAATCGGGGTGCTATGATGCTTTGTTATCGGTTCTTGGGTGTTGCTTATCGCGATTCAAGCAGGTTTGACCAAGCCTTGACAGCTCATCAAAAAGAGTATGAGCTTGCCAGTGAACAGGCTGACACGCTGGAAGCAATTGTGGCTCTCAACCAGACAGGAACAGATTATAGACGGATAGGTGCACTGGAAGAGGCATCGTCTGCGCATTATCAGGCATTGAACTTATGTGATCAATATAGCGATCATACAAGTTTCAAATTTCAAAAAAAACAGAGTCGTTTCGCTTAATGGAATAGGAAATGTGCATCTTACACTTGACAATGTTGAGGCAGCTGAGAATGCTTTCAGGATGGCTTTGGATGGGGAGAAAAAGTTAGGAAGTGCCTTAGGACAAGCCATTAATTATGCTAATTTGGGCTCTCTGTTGGAATCGCAAGAGAAAATAGACTCAGCACGCTGGTACTACAAAAGGTCGATGCAGCTGAATCAGAAAGCAGGCTCCCGCTTGGGAGTAGCGTTGTGCTGGATACATTTAGGGGGATTAGAAGAGAAGGCTGGTCAATGGGATAAAGCGATTGCTAAATACCAGCATGCTGAAGAAATCTTGAGATGCGTAGGAGACCAGTGGCATTGGATGGAGGCTGTTATTTCACTCATTAGGGCAAATATAGATAAAGGTGATTTGACCATGGCATCACATTACATGAAAGAGGCGGAGCCTGTAGCTGAGCAGTTGGGTGCATGGGAGAATTTGATAGCCTTATATCATGAAAAGTCCAGGATGTGTTCCAAACGTGGCGACAGCGAACAGGCCTTCATGAATTATAAAAAAAGCCAAGTATATCGTGATAGTCTGATCAGTGAAAAGAAAATACAGCACATTCAGAACATTCGCATCAAGTATGAGCGTGAAAGTAAAGAACAACAGATGTTGGCGATGAAGCGCGACATTGAGAAAGAGCGACTCATCAAAAGAGTGTTTTTGTTCAGTAGCCTTTGCATTATCTTACTCTGTGCAGTCATTATTGTATTTATGTGGTATGTGATACGTATCAGGTCTAAAAACCATAAAATGCAAGTACAGATACAACGAGCCAAAGATCATTTCTTCATGAATATTACGCATGAATTCCGTACGCCGTTGACAATTATTTTAGGTTTTGGCAGACAGATGACCGACGGAACGCTGACAACAAAAGAAGAACTGAAAAAAGCGGGTGGGATGATATTAAGACAGGGCAATGGACTCCTTGATTTGGTCAACCAATTGTTGGATATAGCGAAGGAAAAGTCGGTTGTGAATCAACCGCTGTATCGACATGGGGATGCGGTAACTTATATAAGGATGCTGGCAGAATGTCATCAAATATTGGCACAAGATAAAAACATCGAATTTCTGTTCACTGCTAAGCAATCGTCTGTGATGATGGACTTTATACCCAGCTATCTGACCAAGATTGTGCGTAACTTACTGTCAAATGCGATTAAGTTTACACCACAACATGGAATGGTGAGAGCAAGTGTGGAAGTAGAAAAAGATAAACTGAAACTGGTGGTGAGAGATAATGGACAAGGAATTCCGTCTGACGATATACCTTATATATTTGACCTGTTTTACCAATCACAAAACCCGTCGGCAGATGTTGGCTCGGGCGTAGGCTTGGCATTGACGAAGCAACTTGTGGAGGCAATGAATGGAACAATTGAGGTAGAAAGTGAAGTGGGAGTAGGTACTACCTTTACGGTGAGCTTGCCCTTAAAAGCTACCCGTCAGGATGCTGTCATCAGGCCTATTGAGGTGTACGAACCAGAAAGTCCTAACTACAACCAAGAGCCAGACGAATCTATCGAAGAGCTAGAAACAGCTCATGAGAACGCTGTGTCTGTGTTGGTGGTAGAAGACAATGCCGATGTGGCAAGATATATCGGCATGCAGATAGGGCATGAATATCAATTGTATTTTGCTCATGATGGTGTAGAAGGATTGGAGAAAGCCTTAAGTTTGATGCCAGATTTGATACTCACCGATTTGCTCATGCCACGAAAAGATGGGTTAGAAATGTGCCGTGAAATCAAAATGTCTGAGGTGTTGAATCACATTCCGGTGATTATGATTACAGCGCGCAGTACCGATGCTGATAAATTAATGGGATTAGAGGCTGGAGCCGATGCCTATCTTGTGAAGCCGTTTAGTGCGGACGAGTTAAAGTTGAGAATTAGAAACCTGATTAAGCAAAGGGAGGTAATGCGAGAAAAATATGCACTCTCGTCAAATGTGCATGTCAATAACATGACGGCCCTGAACAAGTTGGACAAGGAGTTCTTACACAAATTCATTGATTATGTATATGTTCACATGAACAACGGAACGGTAAGCGTGGAGTCAGTAGCTGCCGACTTGTGCATGACACCTAAGCAATTAAGGTCTAAAACAGTGGCTATCACCGGTGAAAATCCAAGTGCTTATATTCAAAAGATTAGATTGGAAAAAGCACAACGCATGTTACAAGTAGAGCCAAATATGAGTATTGGAGAAATCGCATTGAAATGTGGATTTGAAGATTTTGCCTATTTCTCACGAGTATTCAAGAAAAAATATGGTGTGATGCCGTCCCAATATCGTCGATTGCCATCTTAAACAAAGCGGCAAGTTGTTCGTATTTTTTTTATGAAAGCGTATCTTTTTGAAGGGTACGCTTTTTATGTCATTAGGACTTTTAGTTCATTGAAAACAAGTGAGTTGCGTTTTTCTTTTGGACGAAAAGTCCTAAATGTTATCAAGCACTTTGTTAGATAATTCCTATATTAAGGCAGAATAGTCCTAACTACCTGTCCCTATACTGATTTTGGTTCATCCGACTTTTCGAGTGACAATTTAACAATAAGATAAAAGAAAACCGCTGAACTTGAGTATATTTGAATAACCACAAACAGATATACAATCATGAACAGCAGTTTTCTATATCACGCATGGGGACTATATAGTCT
>JAQYPT010000070.1 GCA_028726625.1 Prevotellaceae bacterium
GAATACAAATAAACTTATCAGACAATATATACCGAAAAAGGAGTCGTTTGAACGTTATACAGACAAGAGAATTATGTCGATACAAAAGAAATTGAACGAAAGACCGAGAGAAAAATTAAACTTTTCTACACCAAAACGAGAGTTCTTCAAACACGTTTTGTAATTTTGCACTTGCTGGTTGACTCTACAACTTCTAATTGTTGCACGAATGTAACAGAATTGTAAAAAACAATACAACCGTATTTCGCTTTTATATGGTATTTTTGCACTGAACTAATCGACTATTTGTATGAAGGAGAATAAAAAACTAATCAAAGACGCCCTGAAGAAACACCTGGATCGGGAGGACAAATTCGAGAATCTGGTTTTGAACCTTGCCCTCAAGAAGATGGCCGGAGCCAAGAAAGATGACGAAGGCGTATACTATTCAAAGAAGCAAAAGCGTGTCATCATGGCCACAAAAACGCTGGAAGGCACGTACGATATCCCCGAAGGGACTGAGATAATCGATGATAACGCCTTCTGGGGATGCGCCTTCCTGGAGCAAGTAAACATCCCGGAAACCGTCACACACATTGGCAACGAAGCCTTTTCACGATGCATGTCCTTGAAAGAACTGGTGATTCCTGCTTCCGTTGAAAGCCTTGGCCATAATCCTTTCGTAGGCCTCAACAGCGAAAATATCGTGTGCAAGTCAGAACATTTCGTCATTGAGAACAAACTGATGTTCACCGCCGACCGCAAGAAGCTCATCGCCTGTCTGACCGATGCGGCAATGGTCATCATTCCAAAGGGCGTGGTGGAAATTCAAGATTTTGCCTTTTCTCGTCGCCGCAGGTTGAAGAAAGTGATTATACCCGACACGGTAGAGGTTATTGGCAGTGACGCTTTCTCCGATTGCGATGCCTTGGAAAAGGTCACTCTTCCTGCTTCTGTCAGAATAGTTGAGCCACATGCTTTCGCTGAATGTGACCGACTGAAGAAGCTCACCTTCCTGGGTGTTGTAGAACACATTGCGCGTACATCCGTTTCCAATTGTGACGCTCTGAAGAAAATCATCGTCCCAGAAGGTTCCTCGGCTCTATACATCAAGCAGTTGCATATCCCCCTGGAACTGGAAGACATCGTGATAGAAAACACAGAGCGAAAAGACCTGCACGAACAAAAGTAGCAATCCTAACGAACGCTCACCTTCATCAAATACAACACAATAACAGTTACTACCCCCCAAAAATGGCACAAAGCACAAAAAAGAAGCATCGTTACATCGAGAGAGATGTCAGCTGGATGTATTTCAATCACCGCATCTTGCAAGAAGCGCAAAAGAACACCGTGCCTCTGTTGGAGCGTCTTTCGTTCTTAGGCATCTACTCCAACAACCTGGACGAATTCTTCCGAGTAAGAATGGCATCGCTCAATAAGATTTTGGAAAGCACGAAAGTCTCGGCAGCGACAGCGAAAATGATCAAGAAGACCATCAAGCACATCAACAAACTCAATGAAGAATACAACATTGAGTACGGCAATGCCATCAAGGATGTGTTCGCCGGACTGGAAAAGCACAACATCCGCATGCTGGACGAGACGCAGCTTAACGAGGAGCAGAAGGCTTTTTTGGATGCGTTTTATTACGACAAGCTCAACGGTTCAACCAATCCCATTTGGCTTTCAGAGATTGATGACATTAGTATTTTGGAAGACAATCGTATCTATCTCGCCGTGAAAAGAACCGAGGAGATGAGCCGCAAAACGAAATTTGCCATCATCAAAATACCCGACAGAATCTATGGACGCTTCTTGAAGATTCCCTCTTCAGACAATTGTGAGAACTTCATGTACCTGGATGATGTCGTTCGATATTGTCTGCCCCTCATCTTCATCGGACTGAAAAAATGTACCTACGAGGCTTATTCTTTTAAGTTTACCAAGGATGCGGAAATGGAGGTTGACAACGAAGCCGATTACGGTGCCATGGAACGCATCGCCATAGGGGTGAACAGTAGGAAACGAGGAGAGGCCATACGCATGGTGTATGACAAGGACATGCCTGCCGATTTGAAAAAGAAGGTGATGAAACGGCTGCACGTGAAAGAGCTGGACACCTTGCTGGCAGCAGGTAGATACCAGAATCATAAAGACTTGATGAGCTTTCCTGCACTGGGTCATGAGAAGTTGAGTTATCCCAAATGGCCGCAAATACTCAAGCCTGAATTCCTTTCAGAAGAAAGTATCTTCGACCTCATCAGGCAGAAAGACCGTTTCATCCATGTTCCCTATCACTCGTTCAACGGCTACATTCGCATATTGAGAGAAGCAGCCTTACGCCCAGAAGTCAAGGAAATCAAGACCACGCTCTATCGCTTGGCCAAAGATTCCAAGGTGGTGAAGGCCTTGATTTGTGCAGCACAAAACGGCAAGAAGGTAACGGCCGTCGTCGAGTTGCTGGCTCGGTTCGACGAAGAAAGCAACATCAAATGGAGCAAGCGCATGCAGGAAGAAGGCGTCAACGTTATCTTTGGCGTGGAAGGTTTGAAGATTCATTCCAAACTCTTGCACATCACGACCACCAAGGGCAATCTGGCTTGCGTCGGAACGGGCAACTTTCACGAGGGAAACGCCAAGACTTATACCGACTACCTCATGATGACGGCGCGGCCACGTATCGTTAACGAGGTGGAAAAGGTGTTCTACTTCATCGACAGACCCTTCTCGCAAGTACGCTTCAGAGAACTCATGGTGTCGCCCAACTCAATGAAAACACGCATCATCCGCATGCTCGACAACGAAATCAAGAATGCCTTGGCCGGGCAAGAGGCATGGGTGAAGATTAAAATCAACCACATCACCGACCCTGATATCGTCAACAAACTCTACGCTGCCTCGCAAGCTGGCGTGAAAATAGACTTGCTCTTACGCGGCAACTACTCACTGGTTCCCGGCGTCAAAGGCATGAGCGAGAACATCAAGGCCGTGGGCATCATTGACAGATACCTCGAGCATTCGCGCATCTTGATATTCTGCAACGGCGGAAAACCAAAATATTATCTGGGTTCGGCCGACTGGATGCCACGCAATCTCATCAACCGTATCGAAGTGATGACACCTGTTTACGACCCAGACCTGCAACAAGATTTGCTGCGCACCGTTGAGTATGGCATGCGTGACACAACCAATGGGCGGCTTATCGATGGTATGGGGACCAACGAAATACAACCCATCGCAGAAGGAGAGCAGCCTTTCCGCTCACAGCAAGCCTTGTTCGAGGCGTATCAAACCGAACAACAAGCATGACGAAAGACAAAGAAACAACAACAAAACCCATCCAACAAAAAGAAAAAATGGAAGCAAAAACATTCGCAGCAATTGATATTGGATCGAACGGTGCGCGCCTGTTAATCAAGCGTTTTGATGACAGTGCGCCCCAATTTGAGCGCTTTAAGCGGGTGATGTTCATTCGCATTCCCCTGCGATTAGGCAAAGACGTGTTTACATTAGGCAAGATTTCGAAAGACCGCGCCACAATGATGATGCGCATGATGAAAGGCTTCAAACAGTTTATGCTGCTCTATCAAGTGGATCAATACAGGGCCTGTGCCACCGCAGCCATGCGCGATGCAGACAATGGGAAGAAGGTGATGAAAGAGATTGAGCGTGAGACAGGCATCAAACTTGAGATTATTCGCGGCGAGGAAGAAGCACGACTGCTTTGTAACAACATCATTGAACAAACCAATAGTCAGACGGGTAATTTCGCATACGTAGACGTGGGAGGCGGCAGTACCGAGATTTCATTGTTGCATGATGGCGCACTGGCCGAGAGTCATTCATTCGACATGGGTACCCTGCGCATGCTCAGCGGTAAGGTGACCAACGCTACCAAGCATCAGATGCGGGGCATGTTGGACGAGTATGCCGAGCATTTTCCTGACACACAGATTATTGGTTCGGGTGGCAACATCAACAAACTCTTCAGACTGACGCACGGTAAAAACGACGAAAAGCAAATGAAAGTGGAGGAATTGAAGGAAATATATGAGGCTCTTTCCAAGCTCAGCGAGGAAGAAAGAAAAGAAAAGTACGGACTGAAAGACGATCGCGCCGATGTCATCATACCAGCTGCGGAGATTTTCCTGATGGTAGCCAAGGCCTTGAAGTGTGACACCATCTATGTACCCAACATCAGTTTGGCCGATAGTATTGTCGACGGTTTATACCGTGAGTACTGCCAATCATAGAAGTAGATGATGCGATGCAGGTCAGAACGGGGTCTGGTACTAATGGGTATCAGCCCCCGTTCGTTTGTTATCAGTGCGCAGATGAGGTGCAAATGATTCTTCGACAGCACATTCAAGGAATAGCTACGAAAGATTATTTTAATGCAAAATAATCGTAATAAATACGTGCTGTGTCAATTATTTTTTGTTAATTTGCAATAAGTATCATAAAACACGGAACAAGATGGGAAAAGACAAAAAAGGTGGCAAACGCATGTCCAAAAAGCAATTGGCTGAAAAGCTGGAAGGGTTCTTTACAACACAGCCGGGAAAAACATTCAGCTATAAAGAGATATTCCGTTCACTCAAACTGAACACGCATCCGCTGAAGATGCTCGCCATCGACCTGATGGAAGAAATGGCATGGGATGATTTCCTGGCAAGAGTATCTGACAATTCATACCGCCTCAACCAAATGGGACAGGTGGTGGAAGGGGTCTTTCGCCGCAAAGGTAATGGGAAGAACTCGTTCATCCCCGATGGAAGCGACAAACCCATCTTTGTTTCCGAGCGCAACTCGATGTCGGCACTCAATGGTGACCGTGTGAAAGTGTCGCTCATGGCACGCCGTCAAAAGCACATCAAAGAGGCACAGGTCATTGAGATACTGCAACGTTCGCGCGATCAGTTCGTCGGTAAACTGCGAGTTGAAAAGAATATTGCTTTCTTGGTGACGCAGGAAAACTTGTTTGCCAACGACATCTTGATTCCAAGAAACAAGTTGAAGGGCGGTCAAACCAATGACAAGGTGGTGGTAAAAGTGAGCAAATGGCCCGATGAGAATCATAAAAACATCATAGGTGAGGTCGTCGACGTGCTGGGAAAGACTGGCGATAACGATGCGGAGATGCACACCATCTTGGCGCAATACGGCTTGCCTTACAAGTATCCAAAGGCAGTTGAAGAGGCTGCGGAGCGAATCAGTGCCGAGATTACCCCGCAAGATTTGGCTGAAAGAGAAGACTTCCGGCAGGTGTTCACTTGCACGATTGACCCCAAAGATGCCAAGGATTTCGACGATGCCTTGTCTATCCGTGAGGTAAGCAAAGGCATTTGGGAAGTTGGCATCCACATTGCTGACGTGACACACTATGTCACCGAAAATTCCATCATCGACAAAGAGGCGCAGAAACGTGCCACATCTGTGTATCTGGTAGACCGTACCATTCCGATGTTGCCCGAACGATTGTGCAACTTCATCTGCTCCCTTCGCCCCGATGAGGAGAAACTTTGCTACAGCGTCATCGTGGAGATGGATGTCGACGGGTTCGTTCGGAGCAAGCGTATCGTGCATACTGTCATCAAGAGCAATCGTAGATATGCCTACGAAGAGGTACAGCAGTTGCTTGAAAACAATGGCGTTGTAGATGGAACGGGGCAACCTGCACCAGCACCACGCAAGGGTGGATGCAAGGGAGAGCATGCCAAGGAGCTGATTATGCTGGACGCCTTGGCCAAGAAGTTGCGCGAGGATCGCTTCAAGAACGGTGCGGTGAAGTTTGATTCTGAAGAACTTCATTTCGATGTTGATGAGAAGGGCAAGCCCGTGCGCTGCTATTTTAAACGTTCAAAAGACGCCAACAAGCTGATCGAAGAGTTCATGTTGCTGGCCAACCGCACAGTGGCTGAGAGCGTAGGGAAGGTGAAGAAGGGTGCCAAAGCCAAGACTTTGCCTTACCGCGTACACGACAATCCCGACCCACAGAAGCTGGAAAACCTGAAAGATTTTATCGTAAAATTCGGCTATAAGATGAAAACGGCAGGGACAAAGGGACAAACTGCCCGCAGTCTTAATCATCTGATGGAAGCCGTTGACGGCACGAATGAGCAGAAACTCATACAGACCGTCGCCCTCAGAGCGATGATGAAGGCGAAGTACACCATTTATAATATAGGCCACTTTGGCTTGGCTTTCGACTATTACACACACTTCACGTCGCCCATCCGGCGGTATCCAGACATGATGGTTCATCGACTGTTGACACGATATGCGAAGGGTGGTCGCAGCGCCAACAAGGACTATTACGAGCGTTTGTGCGAACATAGCTCTGACATGGAGCAGGTAGCAGCCAATGCCGAGCGTGACTCCATCAAGTACAAGATGGTGGAATTCATGGGTGAGCATATCGGTGAAGAGTTTGATGCGCACATCAGTGGCATCCAAAGCTACGGCATCTATTGCGAAATCGACGAGAATCATTGCGAGGGAATGGTACCCATGCACGATTTGGATGACGATTATTACGACTTTGATGAGAAGAATTATTGTCTCGTTGGCCGTCGACATCATCACAAATACCAGCTGGGAGATCCCATCAGGATTAAGGTGGCACAGGCCAACTTGGAGAAGAGACAACTCGACTTCACGCTGGTCGACTAATCATTTAACCATCAAATCGAAGAAAAGAATAAACTTATCATTTTTGTTTAACTAATTTAATCATGATATGAATCTCACAAATAAATTACCATTGCAGTTGCTTGCATGGCTGTTGTGCCTTTTTCTGGTTTCGCCTTCTCACGCAGATGCGAAAAATGACAAAATCATAGAGACTAAAATTCCCAAACGTCCTGCCGGACAAAAGGACGTGCTACAGCTCACCACACCTAAGTTACAAACGGTTCGCGTGGGCTTTGTAGGCCTGGGAATGCGCGGAGTTGATGCCGTAGAACGGTGGAGCCAGATTCCTGGAACGGACATCGTGGCGCTCTGTGACGTAGAGGCTGACCGCGTAGAGCTTAGCCAGAAGAGACTTGATAAGCACGGACGACATCGAGCTGTGGCCTACAGTGGCAGTATAGATGCATACAAGAAAATGTGCGAACGCAAGGACATTGACATCATCTACATCGCAACCGACTGGGTTCATCATGTGCCGATAGCACTTTACGCCATGAACCATGGAAAACATGTGGCCATTGAAGTACCCGCAGCAACCAACATGAATGAGATCTGGGCATTGATCAATACGGCTGAACGCACACGGAAACATTGCATGATGTTGGAGAACTGCGTGTACGACTTCTTTGAGTTGTCCACCCTCAACATGGCACAACAAGGTCTCTTTGGTGAGGTTTTGCATGTAGAAGGTGCCTACATCCACAACTTAGAGGACTTTTGGGGCGAGTATTGGCACAACTGGCGACTTGATTTCAATCGTAAGAATCGAGGTGATGTTTATCCTACCCACGGCATTGGTCCTGACTGTCAGGTGCTGAATATTCATCGTGGTGATCGCATGGAATATCTCGTTGCCATGGATACCAAAGCTACAATTGGTCCTAAGCTCGTTGAAAAGCAGACCGGAAAACCATGCAATGACTTCCAAAACGGCGACCAAACCTCTACGTTGATTCGCACTGTCAAGGGAAAAACCATGCTCATTCAACACAATGTGATGACACCACGTCCGTACAACCGGATGTATCAGGTGGTTGGAACCGATGGCTATGCCAGCAAATATCCTGTTGGCGAACTGGCTTTCAGACCCAAACAGCTGGCTACCAACGAGAAGATTAGTCACGAGAACCTCACAGCTCATGCTGCAGTAGCAGAAAAAGTTCGTGACGAGTTGCTGCAACAATACACGCCACAGTTTGTCAAAGACCTTCAAGAGAAGGCTAAGAAGGTGGGTGGACACGGCGGTATGGACTACATCATGGACTATCGTTTGGTTTATTGCCTGCAGAATGGACTTCCGCTCGACATGGATGTGTACGACTTAGCCGAATGGTGCTGTTTGGGAGAACTCACCAGATTGTCTATCGAAAACAATTCGGCACCAGTCGCCATACCCGACTTTACGCGTGGAGCTTGGAAGCGCATCAACGGTTTTCAATATCATTTCGCACCATAACAACCCCTCAAAAATCCTCGCTAAGAATTGATCATTGTAATATGGGATATATCGATAAAAGTTTGATGGAGGGCGAACGTGTCGTTTACCGCCCACGACTACACTCGGCTATTTACTGGCGTTCGGCATCGTTGGCCGTCCTTGGGGTTCTCTTGTTGGTCTTTCCAACGGAGGGAACTCTTTTCCATCTTCAAATCGCAGCTTGCTTGTTGCTCGTGCTATTCGCCGTTCTGGGTTCCGTATCAGCAAATGGAGGGCGGCAGTATGCACTGACCAACAAGCGCATTATCGCCAAAAAAGGTATCATTGAGCGCAACTCTTTGGAGCTGATGCTCCGCAAATGCGAAGGCGTACAGCTTAAACAGACCATGTTAGGGCGTATCTTCAACTACGGTACCGTCTATGTGACAACCGGAGAAGCAACCAACAGTTTCGAGTATATCCAAGATCCCATCGTGTTCAGCACGAAGATTCATCAGATGATAGACGCACTGAAAGCATCTGAATAAAGGCACCCTGCATGGCATCTGTACGCTTACTGATGTCGTGCATGCCACTGAGGAGGGGCATAAACCCATGCCATTGGGTAGATGTCCCGCTTTTTATGCGTTTCAATCAGCATGTGGAAGATTTTTTGTACCTTTGTAGCCCAAAACCAAAGACAATGAAGAAGCTTTACATCGAGACATACGGATGCCAAATGAACGTGGCCGACAGCGAGGTAGTTGCGTCGGTCATGCAGATGGCGGGGTATGAGATATGCGACAAGGAGGACGAGGCCGATGCCATTTTTCTGAACACCTGCAGCGTCAGAGAGAATGCGGAGAACAAGATATACAACCGACTTGACTCGCTCCACGCAGAGCGAAAGAAGGGCAGAAACCTGATATTAGGCGTGTTGGGCTGTATGGCCGAACGGGTGAAAGACGATTTGTTGAATAACCATCACACCGACTTGGTGTGTGGACCCGATTCATATCTGAACCTTCCCGACATGATTGCGCAAGCCGAAACGGGCAACAAAGCAATCGATATAGAACTCTCGAAAACCGAAACCTATAAGGATGTGGTTCCTCAAAGGCTTCTCATAGGCAAGATAGGAGGTTTCGTAAGTATCATGAGAGGATGTAACAACTTCTGCCACTACTGCATCGTACCCTACACAAGAGGTAGAGAAAGGTCGAGAGACGTGGAGAGTATCTTGCGCGAAGTGCGCGACCTGCGCGACAAGCACTACAAGGAAATTACGCTGTTGGGGCAAAACGTCAACTCTTATAGTTTTACCATTCCCGAACATTTGTCGGCAACAGGCGAAACGATTCCAGCAGAAACCATTGATTTTCCAAAGCTCTTGCGCCGTGTGGCACACGAAGTTCCCGGCGTACGCATTCGCTTTACCTCGTCGCATCCTAAGGACATGAGCGACGACACGCTGCGCGTGATTGCCGAAGAGCCTAATGTTTGCAAGCACATTCACCTGCCGGTGCAGAGTGGCAGCAATAAGATATTGAAGCTGATGAACCGCAAATACACCGTTGAATGGTACATGGATCGCATCAATGCCATTCGCCGCATCATTCCCGATTGTGGCGTTTCTACCGATATGTTCGTGGGCTATCATGGCGAAACAGAAGAAGACCACCAACAATCGCTGGCTTTGATGCGCGCCGTTGGTTACGACTCGGCCTTCATGTTCAAGTATTCCGAGCGTCCCGGCACGTATGCGTCTAAGCATTTACCAGACAACGTGTCCGAAGAAGAGAAGATACGCCGCCTGAACGAGATGATACATCTGCAAACAGAACTAAGCGCCGTCTCCAACAAAAAGGACGAAGGCAAGACTTTCGACGTGCTGGTAGAGGGCTTCAGCAAACGCAGCAGAGAGCAACTTTGTGGCAGAACGGAGCAAAACAAGATGGTGGTGTTCGACAAAGCAAATCACCATATCGGCGAAACCGTGCGTGTGCGCATCGTCGGCAGCACATCAGCGACGTTGTTTGGAGAGGCCCTGTAAGAAACAAAGCCTCACCCCCGCCCCTCTCCAAAGGAGAGGGGAGTGATTAGCTTTATTCATCATCAGCAAGTTGCTGGCTGACCGTAAACAAGATAGCTGCTGTCATTGATAGAAAAAGGTGTAGAAACGCATGGGTTATGCGTGCCTACACCTTTTTTCATTTGCTTTATTTTTCAAAACCGCGGCGTTCATCTGATTCGACTTGAGCTGTTGGTTTCTTTCCCTTTATTCACCATTCAAAACGACTTCACCACGATGACATGTGTGGAAATGTGGCTATTCAATCATGCCTCTGCATTGTATTCGCATGGCAAACGATTGCACGTTTACAAGCAAAGAGGCAGACGAATTCTTTCCTTATCTATTCAATTTCCACGTCACCCCGTCTTTGGTGTCTTTCACCTCAAACCCATTTTCTGCTAAAGCATCGCGTATCTGGTCGCTCGTAGCCCAGTCTTTCTCCGCCTTGGCCTTAGCTCTGAGTGACAAAACCATATCAACCACCTTGCCGTAAGCCGCCTCTCGCGCATCGTTGTTAGTTCCTTTCTCGCTCTTTAGGCCAAGCAGGTCAAAGGCGAACAGCTGCATCACATCCTTCAGTTCGGTAAGGTCTTCGGCGTTGATGCTGCCTTTGTGGTCGAGCAGGGAGTTGATTGCGTGACACGCTTCAAACAAGTTACTGATAACGGTTGGTGTCTGCAAGTCATCATTCATCGCCTCATGGCACTTCTGCCGCAAAGCCATAACCAGCTGATGGGTAGCCTCATCCGATGTGGATGCTGTCTGAATGCGCTCCAAGTCGTTGATGCCGCTCATCAAACGTTCCAACCCTTTCTGGCTTGCCTGCAACGCTTCATTCGAGAAGTCGACGGTACTGCGGTAGTGAGCCGACAGGATGAAGAACCGAATGGTCATGGGCGAATACGCTTGTGCCAAACCATCGTGCGTGCCATGGAAGAACTGTTCAAGGGTGATGAAGTTGCCCAAACTCTTTCCCATCTTCTGTCCGTTAATGGTAATCATGTTGTTGTGCATCCAATAGCGCACCATCTGGTCGCCCTGACTGGCCACGGCTTGTGCAATCTCGCACTCGTGATGCGGGAAAACCAAGTCCATTCCGCCGCCGTGAATGTCAAAGTGATTGCCCAGATACTTACGTCCCATGGCCGTACACTCACAGTGCCAACCGGGGAACCCGTCGCTCCACGGACTGGGCCAGCGCATGATATGTTCGGGCATGGCACGCTTCCATAGTGCAAAATCCACTTGGTTGCGCTTCTCGCCTACCCCATCCAACTCTCGACTGTTATTGATGACGTCGTCTAAGTTGCGCCCCGACAATATGCCGTAGTGATGGTCTTTGTTGTACTTCTCTATGTCGAAATACACCGAACCGTTGCTCTCGTAGGCGTAACCATTCGCCATGATTTGTTTCACCAGCTCTTCTTGCTCAATGATGTGTCCCGTGGCATGTGGCTCAATGCTGGGACGCAGCACGTTCAGCGCATCCATGGCCGCATGATATCGGTTGGTATAAAGCTGTGCTATCTCCATCGGTTCGAGCTGCTCCAAACGAGCCTTCTTCTCTATCTTGTCATCCCCCTCATCGGCATCGTGTTCCAAATGGCCTACGTCCGTGATGTTACGCACATAGCGCACCTTATACCCCAAGTGCTTGAGATAACGAAAAAGAATGTCGAACGTGATGGCTGGACGCGCATGCCCCAAGTGAGGATCACCGTAAACCGTTGGGCCACACACATACATACCCACGTTGGGGGCATGCAGTGGTTTGAAAAGTTCCTTCTTGCGGGTCAACGTATTGTAGACAAAAAGCTTTTGTTCCATAAGTCAATCGTGTTGATATCAATTTGCAAAGTTACGACATTTCAGTAAAAGGACAAAAGAGAGTGAAACAAAAAGACGGAAAAAGAACACGGCTCTTTCATTTGCAAAGGTTGTTGTTGTCAGAAACAACCTTTAGCATTGGTTTTAACAACGAATAGAACGAATGAGACAAATTCGATTGTTTGGAATCAATGAACGCCAGCGTTCACCGAATCAAACGAATTTGGCAAAGACATGCAGCATGTTCATGTCGGTAGAATTTGTTTCATTCGTAGAACGCTTGCGTTCATTGTCTTATTTTCTTCATTTGTTTCATTTGTTTCATTCGTTGTTCAACAACATTGTCCTTCAATGAAAGTGCCGTGGAAAAGAACTGCCGAGGCCGTTCAACCCAGCGTGCTGATGCAAACGAACAGGCAGACAGCAGCGTGCCAGCAGCCGCCGTTGGACGTACCGCTTTCAAATCACACCGTACCGTTCGAGCGCGTTCTTCACACCATCTTCGTCCACCGACGTGGTGACGTAGTCGGCCACTTTCTTCAATTCAGGCACACTATTGCCCATCGCTACACCAACGGCGGCTTGTTCGATGATGGAAATGTCGTTGCCACCATCTCCAAAAGCCATCGTCTCTTCTATCGAGAAGTCCAGGTGGCGAGCCATGGCATGCAGACCCTGTCCTTTGTCGGCCCATCGTGACGTGACGTCAGTGAACTCCGGATGCCAACGGCCGGAGAGGCATCCAGTGAGTTTTTGCATGAGTGCTTCTTCTTGCTGCGGCGTGATGAACGGACTCATTTGCAGGATGGGTTCTTTAAGAATCTCATCGATAGTGACCCCTTGCTCAAAGGCTTTCACTTGCAGCATGTCCACGAAGATGCGTCTAAACTTCTCGTCCGGCTGGTAAATACACAGGTTCTTCGTACCCACCAGCACGCAAGAAAAATGTTGTCGGGTGGCTTCTTCCACCATCGTTTCAACGTCGTTCGCGGGGATGGCGTGCAAACAAACGTCCTCGTTGTGGGCAAAACAGTAGGCTCCATTGGACGTAATGTAGCCGTCTATCAAATGTTCGATGTCGCCCAAAACGGTGATGAGCGGTGTTGGACGACCCGTAGAGATGTATATTTCCACGCCGTTTGCCTTTGCTCTTTCCAGCGCTTCGGTGGTTGACGCGGGAATCTTGTGGGTTTTAAAACTCACCAACGTACCGTCGATGTCAAAAAATAAAGCTTTTATTTTGGGTTGTTTCATGAAAAATCAATATTGAAAAGTGGGAAAATAGATCACGTCACATACCATTGTTGTAGTTCCATGACCATCTATCTGCAAAGGTACTGCTTTCCAAAAATTATCCGAAAAATATTTCGTTAACATTCAATAATCGACCAACTTACATGATTTTTGCAAGGAAAAATGTATCTTTGCATAAGATACCACATAAGAGAAAACGATGAAACAGATTATCAGTCACCTCACCGACAACGACGCTTATACCTTCAGTTGTCAATATTACGTCCTGCAGAAGTATCCTCGCGCAGAGGTTGAGTACACGTTCTTTGATCGCAACGACACCGTTTACCCGAAGGGATTCACCGCTTTGGTGGAAGAACAATTGGGCTACATGCCGCAAGTGATGATTACCTCGGAGGAGATAGAGTTCATGCAGAAAAAGATGTATTACCTTCCAAAATGGTATTTCACCTTCCTTCGGGGCTATCGCTTCAATCCTCACGAGGTCACCGTGTCACAGGATGAGCAGGGACATTTGGACATTACGGTGCGCGGCAAGTGGTATTCGGCCATCATGTGGGAAATGCCTATCCTCGCCATCGTGTCCGAGTTGATGCACAATCTGCGTGGAGAACGTGAAGCATACGACCCGAAACGCGAGGCTGAGCGCACCCGACAGAAGGCGGTTGACATTCTTAAGAATAGCCTGGTGCTGGGAGATATGGGCACGCGCCGGCGCTTTTCGTTCGATCATCACGACATGGTGTTGCGCGTGATGAAGGAGGTGTACGAGCAAGGTGGCTACGATGATGATGACGGACACCACCGCTGGTCGGGCAGATTCACGGGAACCAGCAACGTCTACTTGGCCATGAAGCACCATCTCACGCCCATTGGCACCATGAGTCACCAGATTATCCAGTTCGAGGAGAATGTCAGTGGTGTCTTTGAGTGCAACTTCAACGTGATGAAAAAGTTCAGTGACGTGTATGATGGCGATAATGGCATCTATCTGTACGACTGCTTCGGCGACAAAGTGTTCTTCAACAACCTGTCCAAGCGCATGGCAATGATGTTCGTAGGACTGCGCGTAGACAGCGGCGACGAAAAAGAACAGACCGACAAAATCATTGAGAAATACGAGAGTCTGGGCATCAATCCGGCAACCAAACAGGTGGTGTATAGCAACGGACTGGACATTGAGAAGGCCATCCGAATACACAAATACGTCAATGGGCGCATGCAAGACAGCTATGGCGTGGGCACTTTTCTGACCTGTGACGTAGCGAATGCCGAACCCATGAACATCGTCGTGAAACTTACGCGCAGTCGAATCACGGAGAAACGCGAATGGCACGATTGCGTCAAGCTGTCGTGCGACAAGGGCAAAACCACGGGGGATGCTGAAAAGTGCGCCTATCTCTTGCGACAGATAGGATAGCTTTTCTGTCCTGACGAATAAAGAAACCCATATAAAATGAGGTGTGTCAAATTGCTGATACACCTTTTTTTGTTTTGCGACTGATGACAACTGATACCAGCAATACTTGTCCACTTGAGAAGTAAATAGGATAGAATGTAATCGATTGTGTACCAAAAGATTATAATAAGAAAGAGGGTTTATTACAGACACGAAAACACATGGGTGTCCAATCTCATTGAGTTTGACCACCAAAGGCAATGGGTTTGGTCGACAAAGGCAATGGGTTTGGCCGGCAAAGGCAATGCGTTTGGAATGTTGAGGAATGTCAAGATGTCGTTTTTTATCCGAACAAACCGATTATTCGGAAAAATTGTCTAATTTTGCAGCGTAATTACAATTTTTCAATGAGCATTCTGATCACTGGTGCATCGGGTTTCGTCGGCAGTCATCTTGTAGACGAAGCCTTGCAACGGGGTATGGAGGTTTGGGCGGCTGTCAGGCCATCCAGTTCACGTCGATACCTCCAAGATGCGCGCATTCACTTCATCGAGTTGGACTTATCATCGGAAGAGAGATTGGTCCAACAGCTCGAGGGGCACGCTTTCGACTATGTCGTTCATGCCGCCGGCGTTACCAAATGTGTTCATCCAGACGATTTTCACCGTGTCAACACCGAAGGAACCAAGCACCTGGTGAATGCCATTCTAAAACTGAAGATGCCCATCAAGCGGTTCATCTACATCAGTACGCTGGGCGTGTTTGGCGCCATCAGGGAACAGAAACCGTTTACTGAAATAAACGAGCACGACACTCCCCTACCCAACACGGCGTATGGCAAAAGCAAACTGGAGGCTGAACGCTACCTCGATGCCATTGGAAACGACTTTCCGTACATCATTCTTCGGCCGACAGGCATCTACGGTCCACGCGAAAAAGACTATTTCCTGATGGTTAAAAGCATTGCGCACCACCTGGATTTCGCAGCCGGCTTCAGTCGGCAAGACATCACCTTCGTGTACATCCTCGATGTGGTTCAGGTCGTGTTTCTGGCCATCGACCGCGGCATGAGCGGCCGTAAATACTTCCTCACCGATGGAGGCGTATACCAATCAGACACTTTCAGCGACCTCATCCGCCAAGAGTTAGGCAATCCTTGGTGCGTGCGCCTGAAAGCACCGCTATGGCTCTTGCGCATTATCACGGCGTGCGGTGAACTCGTAGGCAGAAAAGCGGGAAAGCCCATTGCGCTGAACAACGATAAATACAATATTCTACGACAACGAAACTGGCACTGCGACATCGAGCCAACCATGGACGAACTGGGGTATCATCCACACTACAACTTGGAACAAGGTGTGAAAGAAACCGTTAAGTGGTACCGCGAGAATCACTGGCTTTCCCGCAAAGCAGCCCCTAAAAACTAATGAACTCATTCTGATGAAATACTTCTTTTCTGAACTATTCTCAATCGAGAAGAAACCCAAGCGCGGTCTCCTGCCTATCGAGTGGGCCATGTTTGCTTACATGGGGTTCACCTTTCTCATGATATTCTTCACCTACACCAAGCTGGTCAACCCACATTCGATGATCATCGGGCGCATACAAGTGGGCGCCATGACATTGGCTTTGTGGGGAGTGTACCGTCTGCTGCCTTGCCGTCTGACGCTCTCCGCCCGCATCTTCGCACAGATGGGACTGCTGGCATGGTGGTATCCAGACACCTATGAGTTGAACCGGGTGCTGCCCAATCTTGACCATATTTTCGCCTGTTGCGAGCAAGCTATCTTTGGTATGCAGCCGGCTTTGGTCTTTTCCCAGGCGTTTTCGTCGCCCATTTTCAGCGAACTGATTGATCTTGGCTATGCCTCTTTCTATCCGATGATAGCCCTTACCGCTCTTTATTACTTTGTGTGCCGACAGAAAGAATTTCAGCGTTGCACCTGGGTCCTCGTCGCATCATTTTTTGCTTACTATGCCATCTACGATTTGCTGCCCGTCGTTGGACCTACGTTCTACTTCAAGGCTATCGGACTGGAGAATGCGGCGAAAGGAATATTCCCAAGCGTGAACGACTATTTCAATTATCATCAAGAATGCTTGGTTAGTCCCGGTTATCAAGAAGGACTGTTCTATCACTTGGTGGAAGATGCCAAAGCGGCAGGCGAACGACCCACGGCAGCCTTTCCAAGTTCACATGTAGGCATCGCCACGGTATGTATGTTGTTGATTGGACATGCGCGCAACCGCAAGCTACTCTGGTTGTTGGTGCCCTTCTACGTGTTTCTGTGCCTCGCCACGGTGTACATCCAAGCCCACTATGTGATAGATGCCATTGCCGGATTCATATCGGGCGTTGCCTTTTACTTTCTTTTCATGTTCTTGGGAAAGAAAGTAAAGTGACGAATAGAACCCTACAAAATAAGCATGAAATGCGAAGAGGCAAGATGCGAACAATCTCGCGCACCTTGCCTCTTCGCATATAGATTACGGCAGTATTGCCTTAGTAGGTGATGATTCCCAGCCAGCGCAACACGTCATTGAGGTTGGCCACAATCATCAAAAGCAGTAAAATGCCAATGCCGATGTATTCGGCACGCACCATGAAAGTCTCACTGGGTTTGCGGCGAGTAATCATCTCGTACAACAGGAAGAGTACGTGTCCACCGTCCAATGCGGGAATAGGAAGAATGTTCATGAAGGCCAGAATGATGCTGAGAAAGGCCGTCATGAGCCAGAACATGTGCCAATCCCATACGGGAGGGAACAGACTTCCGATAGCACCGAAACCTCCTAACGACTTGGCACCATCAGCGGTAAACACATATTTCATGTCGCCTACATATCCTGCCAGCACATGCCAACCGTATTTGGCACCTGCCGGGAAGCTTTCGAAGAAGCCGTATTCTTTCTTGGTGGGTTGATAATACGAGTAAATGCTCGTCATACCCACGCCCAAAAGCAAATCTTTGCTCAGCACAACCTGCGCCGTATCGGCTTTTGAGGCGCCCGGATGCATGAACGCGATGGATGCCGTTCGAATTTTCATGCTGTCTTGCGGGGTCTTAGCCGCCATGAGTTGATCACTCAACACGCCCACCTCGTCTTGGAAAGCGTTCCAATAATCAACTGGCTTACCATTGATGGCAACGATGCGATCACCCTTTTTGACACCGGCTTTAGCCGCTGCTCCATCGGGCATAACGCTGTCTACATCGGCCAATACAAACGGTGTGACGAAGCGAGGGGTACTCTTCAGCATGGACAACAGGTTCAGGTCGCCAGGCAAGTTGATACTCATGGGTTTTCCATTGCGGATGATGTCGACCCGTTTGGCGGTAGACAAGTCACGATAAACGTCGGCGTTGAAGTCCTTGAACGTACCTTGTTCGGTACCCACCAGGATGTCATGGTCTTGAAATCCATACGACTTGGCTTCTTGGTTGAAACGCATTCCGTGGGTCATGTCCTTGACCTGCACATAGGATTCGCCCCAATAAAACAACACCATGGAATAGATAAAAAGAGCCAAAAGAAAGTTGACGGTTACGCCACCAATCATGATGAGCAGGCGTTGCCAGGCGGGTTTCGAACGAAACTCCCACGGTTCGGCCGGCTTTTTCATCTGTTCGGTATCGAAACTCTCGTCTATCATACCCGCTATCTTGCAATAGCCGCCCAACGGAAGCCATCCCATACCATAGGTAGTGTCACTATGTTTGGGTTTGAAACTGAACAAATGGCCCTTCCACTTGCCGATGCCGACATCGAAAAAGACAAAGAACTTTTCAACTCTTACACCGAAGAGCTTGGCAAAAAACATGTGTCCGCCTTCGTGCAAGAGGACCAATAAGGAGATTGCCAGCACAAACTGGAGCAACCTGATTAAGAATATTTCCATTTCTATTTGATGAGTTTTCGGAGCTAAAAGGGACTTGATTGTGAACACAAGCACCCTGGTTTCTCCATGATCATTTTGTAATTAATTCGTTAGCCATGCGGCGAGCCGCAGCATCTGTCTCGACATAGGTTTCAAAGGTGGGTGCCGCATCGAAAGCAACACGCTCCATGGTTTTCTCAATGACGTCAGCCATGCCCAAATAAGTACACCGCCCTTGACGGAAAGCCTCGTTCACCACCTCATTGGCAGCATTCACCACACAGGGCATGTTGCCACCCTGACGGATGGATTCATAGGCCAGTGCCAGGCATTTGAACTTCGTGAAGTCGGGCTCAAAGAACTCCAAGGGCTGCTTGAACATGTCCAAGCGAGCGCCATCCAGATGCAATCGCTTGGGAAACGAGAAAGCATATTGTATCGGTAGACGCATGTCTGGCACGCCGAGTTGCGCCTTGACACCACCATCTACGAACTGAACTGCACTGTGAACGATGCTCTGTGGGTGAATCAGCACCTGTATCTTCTCGGCCGGAACGCCGAAGAGCCACTTGGCTTCGATGACCTCGAAGCCTTTGTTCATCATCGTTGCCGAGTCAATCGTTATCTTGGCACCCATCTCCCACGTTGGATGTTTGAGCGCATCAGCAGCGGTAACGCCTTTCATCTGCTCCAGAGTGAACGTTCTGAAAGGGCCGCCACTGGCTGTCAGCAATATCTTTTCAATCTCGTTGTCATCTTCACCGACCAGAGATTGGAAGATGGCACTGTGTTCAGAATCGACAGGTAGAATAGGTACATGATACTGTTGAGCCAACTTGCAAATCAGTTCACCCGCCACAACAAGTGTCTCCTTGTTAGCCAAGCACACCTTTTTGTGCGCCTTGATGGCTTGGATGGTTGGCGAAAGACCAGCGAATCCAACCAATGCCGTAAGCACCATGTCTATCGGTTCGGCCTGTACGATTTCATCAAGCGCCGCCTTGCCCGCATAAACCTTCACCTCAGGACAGTCATCCAACAACCGACAGAGCGGTTCGTACAGACTTTCATTGGCGATAACCACCGCAGCTGGCTTGAACTTTCGAGCTTGCTCAGCCAGTTCTTCATACCGGTTGTTGGCGGTGAGGCAATAGGCTTCATACAAGTCGGCATGCTGCTCGATGACATCAAGCGCTTGTGTACCGATGCTACCTGTTGAGCCTAATATACATATTTGTTTCTTCATTGATCGTTATGGAAAAGTGCCTAGAGGCTTTACTTGTCTGATAAGTCGAGCAAGCCTTCGGGCAATTGTATCGTTATTTCTTTGTTTTGTACATCTATTTGCCGTATCAAATCCTCGTTGGCGGGAATCAATGTGCCGTCTTCCAGTTCAAACAGCACGTTTTCCGTGCTGTCATCAACCGAACTGATGATGCCAATCAGCTGACCAGTTTGCGCATCTTTTAAAGCGAACCCTATGATTTGGGCCCATGAGAGATGGACATCATCCGACTCAGCAATCGCCCTTGGAAAGAAAACCTCGCAGCCTGTCAACTGACGAGCCTTGTCCTGCGTATCAACATCACAAAACTTAACCAAGACTGTTTCATCACTTCTGAAGCGATATTCCTCTAAGAAGAAAGGCACAAGGATGCCATCAACCTTCAAAATGAGATAGGAATTCTCCGTACGATCGAACACATCGTCGGTGAAATGGAATGACAACTCGCCTTTAACACCATGCGGTTTGCCAATCTTGCCTATGCGGTAAACATCTTCTTCCTTAATCATCGACACGTTTGATATGTGCGCCCAACGCGTTGAGACGAGCCTCTATGTCCTCATACCCTCTGTCTATCTGGGCGATGTTTTCTATTCTGCTGGTACCTTCTGCACTCAATGCCGCAATCAACAATGCGATACCGGCACGGATGTCGGGACTGGTCATGCGGCCGGCACGCAGCCTAAATTGGCGATCGTGCCCGATAACCACCGCGCGATGTGGGTCGCATAGGATGATTTGAGCACGCATGTCAATCAGTTTATCCACGAAAAACAGTCGGCTTTCAAACATTTTCTGATGAAAAAGCACGCAACCACGCGCCTGTGTTGCCACCACCAACAGCACCGAAAGCAAGTCTGGCGTAAGTCCTGGCCATGGGGCATCGCTCAAAGTCATGATGGTACCGTCTATAAACGAATCTATTTGGTAATGGGGTTGATGCGGAATCACGATGTCGTCACCTTCAACTTGTATTTTTATCCCCAGTCGGCGGAAAGAGTCCAAGATGATGCCAAGGTCTTTTACAGAAGCATCTTTGATTCTTACTCCATTACCTACCATGGCTGCCATACCAATAAACGAGCCTACCTCTATCATGTCAGGCAATACTGTGTGTTCTGCTCCGTGCAGAGATGAAACACCCTCAATCGTCAAAAGGTTTGAGGCAATGCCACTAATCTTTGCTCCCATATCATTTAGCAAACGACACAACTGTTGAATGTAAGGCTCACAAGCTGCATTGTAAATAGTAGTAGTACCCTTAGCCAAAACAGCTGTCATGATAATATTGGCAGTACCCGTGACGGAAGCCTCGTCCAAAAGCATGTATGTTCCATGTAAATGCTCGGCTTCAATATGATAGATGTTACGAGACTCTTCGTGCTTAAAGCTTGCGCCCAACTTCTTAAAACCCAAGAAGTGTGTGTCCAAACGGCGACGTCCAATCTTGTCTCCCCCCGGTTTGGCGATAGTTGCTCTACCTAAACGGCCTAACAGAGGACCTATCATCAACACCGAACCTCGCAAAGAAGAACACTTCTGAACAAACTCGTCGCTATCCAAATAAGCCAAATCAATGGCATCGGCTTGAAAGATATATTCATTTTTATGAACACGAGTTACTTTGACGCCTACTTGCTGCAACAGACGAATGAGATTGTTCACATCAAGAATGTCCGGAATATTCTTTATTCGAACAGGTGCTGACGTAAGAAGCGTTGCACAAATCACTTGCAAAGCTTCATTTTTGGCACCTTGGGGTTGAATCGTACCACTCAGTCTATGACCGCCTTCAATGACAAATGCCTCCATAGACTTATCGCTTCTTTCGTTTTTTATCTATATCTCGCATATCAATGCGATCGAATTTGAATTGATTAAGGTCGAGTACGATTTTCCCATCTGTAAACCTTTCCAAATCAAAAGCTACTTTCTCATCATCCGAAGAGCCATGCCCCCACTGTACCAAGTCACGCTTCATCTGGTTAGCAGTGATACGAGTCAGTTCGTCACGTTCCTCCCCAGGCTCCATGTTCTTCAGTTTTTCAAACATTTCAAACATCATGTTACCATAATGTCGCACAGGGATTCGGTTCATGGGATACTGCACAGGCTCTGCTTTCGTATAAATCTTAGCTGCTTGAGATACATCGAAAGGATAATCAATGTCCAATTCAAAATTGCTCATAATAGCCAAATGGTCCCACAGCTTGCGTAGGTATTCCTCGCTCTCCTTGTTTTGCGGAAACATACGAGCCATTGTGGAGACAATGGTCTCGGCACAATGTTGCCGCTCTTGTCTGTCGGTAATGGTCAACGCATAATCAACCATGTTTTGTACCTCACGGCCATATTCTGGCAATATGAGTTTCTCACGTTGGGTATTATAATCTAATCCTTTAATATCCATAGCTTCTTTTTTTTCAATAGACCGTAACTTACCGAATCAACAAGGCAACGTTAAAGCAATTTCTTAGGGGTTTTGGCAACGAAATCCTTCAAATAAAACGGAACAAAATAGGCTACATCCTCAAATTGTTCATTCATCATCCGCTTCTCTGCCAAAGGGAACATGTATTTTGCCAAAGGTTCTACATTCTTGATGAGATGCGCATTGGGGTGATTGATTACCTCGATACACTTTTCGGCACCATTCCCAAAGAAATAAACAGGACGTTCGTCGAGATACGACTTGTATGTGTCCGCATCAACCACATCGGCTTGAATGGGACGAACCTCGTTCAATGCTCTGTCAAACAATTGTGCATATACTTCCATGCGACGAGCATCCAACATCGGACACAACAGCGCATTCTCTTCTTGAATCTGTTCGCGGAGCAAGACAGGCACACATAAGAGATGGAGCGTTGGTACTGATAACAGCTTAACGGAGCGTCCGTAACAAATTCCTTTTGCCATGGACACACCTATTCGAAGACCTGTATAAGACCCCGGACCACAACTCACAGCTACGGCATCTAACGGAATTAAATGACTATCTATGAACGATAAGGCCTCATCTACAAATACACCAAGCTTGACAGCATGATTGGGACCGCTACTATCTTCTTTCTCAAAAATACATGTTCCATCCTGACTTACAGCCACAGAACATACATCTGTACTCGTCTCTATGCTTAAAATACACGACATACGTCTACCTATATAATCCTAAATTAAAATGCAAATTTACGCTTTTTTCCTGCAAAATGATTACTTTTGCATAAATTTAACGTGTTGGAATTATGATACAATCGATGACTGGTTACGGAAAGTCAACCACTATCTACAAGGAAAAGAAAATCAATGTCGAAATCAAATCACTCAACAGCAAGTCGCTTGATCTCTCTACACGTATCGCCCCACTGTATCGAGAGAAAGAATTAGAGATTCGCCAACAAGTCGCTCATGCGTTAGAGCGAGGCAAGATAGACTTCTCCATCTGGATAGAGAAAGACGCATCAACAGACCTTTCTCCCATCAACAGCGAGGTTGTAGAGAATTATTACAAGCAAATCAAACAAATAGCAGCCACGACCGGACTGCCTGAACCGCAAGATTGGTTCCGCACCTTACTCTCTCTTCCCGATGTGACCATCAAGACCGAGACTGAAGTGCTTGATGATGAAGAATGGACTGTCGCACAAAACACCATCACGGAGGCTCTCAACCAACTCGTCGACTTTCGCAAACAAGAAGGCGCCGCACTGCAAAAGAAGTTCACCGAGAAGCTGGACAACATCACCAAACTACTGAATGAGATTGAACCGTACGAGAAGTTGCGCGTTGAAAAGATACGCGCTCGCATCGTTGACGGACTCTCTCAGATACCTGATGTTGAGTATGATAAGAATCGTTTGGAGCAGGAACTGATTTATTACATCGAGAAACTCGACATCAGTGAGGAGAAACAGCGACTGGCTAATCACCTGAAATACTTCCGCACCACCATGAACGAGAACGAACCCGTAGGAAAGAAACTGGGCTTCATCGCACAAGAGATGGGCCGAGAAATCAACACAACGGGGTCGAAAAGCAATCTCGCCGAGTTGCAGAACATCGTGGTGAAGATGAAAGATGAGCTGGAACAGATTAAGGAGCAGGTGCTCAATGCACTGTAAGCCTAAGGAAGGAAGCCTCCCCCAACCCCTCCAAAGGAGGGGAGGTATAAGCTGGGGAGGATGGAGCGATTAGGAATTATAAAAATGACTCACACATAAGGGAGCTGTACCATTTGCATTTTGGGATTAAGGGAAAGGGTATCTTCCTGAACTCTATTCACTGCGCTGATGACTGTCGATAAAGCACATGGGAAAAAACAGGCAAGAAAGATATAAATACGAGACAGCTGATGCTTCTTTATACAAAGTATTGCAAGAGCGTGCACTGCAACATCGGAAACACCCAACGCAGGCTGAAGCCGCACTTTGGGAATACTTAAAGGGAAATCATTTGGGGGCAAAATTCAGAAGACAGCATTTGATTGGTCAATATATTCCTGATTTTGTATGCCTTTCCAAACAATTGATTATTGAGGTGGATGGAGGTTATCACTTCATTGGCGACCAAATCATCTCTGACGAACAGCGAACTGCTTATCTCGAATCTTTTGGCTATCATGTTATACGATTCACAAACGAAGAGGTGTTGGCAGACACGCAAAACGTACTTAAGCAAATAAGACAAATCATGAATCATCGAAACGAACAAAACAAACAGCAAACCGTACAGAATTCGACGTCCTCTGATAATGCTCCCCTCCTTAGGAGGGGCGGGGGGAGGCTCTCAACCCATCTCATCATCTTCTCTGCTCCCTCTGGCAGTGGTAAGAGCACAATCGTGAACTGGCTCATGCAAGAACATCCCGAACTAAGGTTGGCTTTCTCCATCTCATGTACCAGTCGTAAGCCAAGAGGTACGGAACGAGATGGTGTGGAATACTTCTTCGTCAGTCCACAAGAGTTTCGCAAACGTATTGACAATGATGAGTTCCTGGAATATGAGGAGGTATATGAAGACCGCTTTTACGGCACTTTAAAGGCGCAAGTGGACAAACAGTTGGCTGCCGGGCAAAACGTTGTGTTCGACGTAGATGTCAAAGGTGGCATCAACATCAAACGGTTTTACGGCGAAAGGGCCTTGAGCATCTTCATACAGCCACCCTCGGTAGATGAGCTTCGCCGTCGGTTGGAAGGGCGTGCCACCGACGCACAGAGTGTCATAGAAGACCGATTGGCCAAGGCTTCATACGAGCTGTCGTTCGCATCTCAATTTGACAAGATTGTAATCAATGACGATTTGGCAAAGGCAAAACAGGAAACATTGGAGGTCATCCGTACATTTTTGGAAGGAAAGGAAGCGTGAAATCACCCGGCACGATGAAACAAGTAGGCGTCTACGGTGGGTCTTTCAACCCCATTCACAACGGACATATCCAGTTGGCAAAGCATATTCTCAGGCTTTCCGCCTTGGATGAAATTTGGTTCATGGTGTCCCCTCAAAATCCTTTGAAACCCCAAAACGAATTGCTCGACGACCATTTGCGCTTGGAAATGACACGCACGGCCCTTCAAAACGAGCCGAAACTCATCGCCTGCGATACCGAATTTCACCTGTCCAAACCATCATACACCAGGAACACGCTGCGACATTTGTCCACCGAGCATCCCGAAGTATCATTCACACTCATCATCGGAGCCGACAACTGGCTGGTATTCGATCAGTGGGCACACCATGAAGATATCCTACGAAATTACGAGATTATCATCTATCCTCGCCTCAACGCTCCCATCAACAAACAAAGTTTGCCCCACAACGTCCACCTGTTGGACACGCCTCTCTACAACATCAGCAGTACCGAAGTGCGCCGACGCATCCAGCAAGGCGAAGATGTAAACCAACTGATTCCACCAGAAATCATTCCACTTGCCACTCGGTATTATCCTCACCCCTAAACGAAGGACTGATAAAAGAATTGGATAGGAACCCATCGCCACATCGCAATAAGGATTTCCTATCCAACATCATTTTGAGGTAATGAAGGGGATATGGCAGCAAAGTTTCACTATCTTTTT